>JAJZJD010000037.1 GCA_021828445.1 bacterium | reverse complement strand
TTTTGCAAGAACTTTCGTAATTGCAGCGGTTAATGTTGTTTTGCCGTGGTCAACGTGACCTATGGTTCCTATGTTGACATGGGGCTTAGATCTGTCGAATTTCTCTTTGGACATTTAGTTCCTCCTATGAAAAATTAATCATTTTTATTTTTATTTTGGAGCCCATGATCGGGATTGAACCGATGGCCTCTTCCTTACCAAGGAAGTGCTCCACCACTGAGCTACATGGGCATTCTCCGATAAAAAATGGAGCGGGAAACGGGATTCGAACCCGCGACCCTCAGCTTGGAAGGCTGACGCTCTAGCCAACTGAGCTATTCCCGCATTTAAAAAATGCAAAATCCATTATATTTTATATTAATTTAATTTTATAATAATATGGTGGAGAGGGAAGGATTCGAACCTTCGTAGACTCGCGCCGACAGATTTACAGTCTGTTCCCTTTAGCCGCTCGGGCACCTCTCCTAAACCCGCAACTTTAATTTATTTTGGAGCTGGCGATGGGAATCGAACCCGCAACCTGCTGATTACAAATCAGCTGCTCTACCATTGAGCTACGCCAGCAAGGCAAAAAATTCCCAACATCCAACAATTTAGAAACTTTAATATTATCAAAATTTTTAACCGCTTGTCAACAAATTTTTTTACTTTCTTAGCACATATTGAAAATATTTATCTGAATGTTATAATAGAAAACTGTTATATAAAATTAAAACTTTATACGGATGTTTTCAATACCTTTTATATCTTTTAGAAAAATATTGTTATTAACTTCTTTTTTATTCCTTACCGGATTTTTATTTATTTTCGTTAAACATGGTTTCGCTTTACATAAGTCTTCCGTAAAAACAAAACACGAACTTTTCTTATTAAAAGGCAAAAAAATTATTCTAAAATCCGGGTGCGTCCGTTGCCATTCTTTCGTTAAAAGAAAAAGGATCGATAATATAGCGACTCTTGCCGGGTGGGGTAATAAACATCTTTCGATTAAACAAACGGAGAAAGCTGTTAGAAGCTGTAGGATGGACCCTTACTGTTCTCAAATTTTAACCGATAAACAGGTTAAATATGTTGCTTATTATCTTAATTCGTTAAAATAAATGCCGGTATTGTTTTTTCATAATAATTATAAAGCCTCAAGCGCCTTTAATAAATATTCGTCTATATCCGGCTGCACCTTTAACCATTCTTTGTAATCTTGAGGAACATCCTTAATAGGCGTTCCTTTATGCTTCCCGAACGGCATAGTTTTAGGAATACGGGCTTCTTCCGAAAATTTCCATATAAAACCCCAAGAGGTTAATTCCGATTTTTCCTTTAATATGAGGCGCAGAATATTTAAACAAAGTTTTGCGTCTGTTAAGGCGTTGTGTCTGTTAATAAGAACTTCTCTTATTTCCGGCCTTTTATCCGGTTCCGTCAAGGCATAGGTTAAAGCGGATAAATTATAAGAATCAAAGCCGCGCCATATGCTTTTTGCCATGGAAAGCGTATCTATTCTTTTAACCGGAGGTTTCCCTATTACCTGCCAGTCGTAATCTATGTTGTGTCCTATGATATAGGCGGTATTATCGGGGAGTTTAAATTCGGAAGCCGGGGGATAATCTTTTAATTCGCGGTCCAATATATTGTGAACCGCCATGGCGCCGAAAGAAATGGGTTTGCCCGGGTTATAACGGTTAATAAAAGTATCGTTCTGTTCATCTAAAGGATTGCCCTTAATAATAATGCCTGCGGCTTCTATCAAAACAGGTTCGGTAAAGCCGGTGGTTTCGGTATCGAATATTACGGCTGTTTTATTTTCCATTACCTTCGGGATTTTGGGGATTTTTAGAATTTTCTTCTTCGATATATTTTCTTATCTCTTTTTTATTAATTTTTTCTTTGATTTTTTCTTTTTCGTCAGGCTTGATTCTTTCGAAAAGATTGCGGTAAGTTGTTCTATCGTGTCCGCCTCCGTCCGCGTCGTTGTTTTCTGTCCGCTTTAAAGAAGGGCCGGCTTTTTTCATTTTATTTAAAACCCTGTTGACCCGAATCCGCCGTCTTTCCTATCGGTATCTTCATTGACATTGTTAACTAAATTAGGCTCGCCTATCCAGACCGGAACTATTAACATCTGGGCTATTTTCTGACCCTGCATTAACGCGACGGCATCTTTAGATTTGTTTTTTGCCAGCACTACGATTTCGCCCCTGTATTCGTGGTCTATAACCCCGGCTTTTATTTCTATTTCTTTTAACGCCAAACCTGATTTTTCTTTAATAATCGCCGCATAGCCTGCAGGAAATTCTATTTTAATGCCGGTATGGACGGAAATTAAAACGTCCGGCTCCAATGCCGTCTTTTCGCAGACGAACAAGTCTAATCCCGCATCGCCGCTAATTGCCCTTTTGGGCATAACGGCTTCGGGGTGAAATAGTTCGATATTTAGATAGAAGTCGGCGAACATTAGATTGTTTTAAAATATAATAATTATTTTAACATTATAAACAATATTTATTAAGACATGCATATTCGTTAAACGGCTTGCGCTGAGGTCGCGTAATTTCATCGTTTCTTTGTTTTTCGCTTAAAATAGGATCTATTTCTTCTTTGTGTTTGCCGAATATTATAAGGGTTACTATTTCCATATCGTCCGGAGACTTTATAACGCTTTTAGCTACTTCAGGATTATAACCGGCTATAGGATGAGCGACGTATCCAAGCTCGGTTGCTTTAAGTATAAGCAAAGCTGCGGCCATCCCCGTATCGAAAAGATAATATTTTCTATAACCCAAGACGCAGTCGTCGTCTGCCTTCGATAAAACGGCTATTATCATAGATGCATTTCGCGCCCAATCGTTGCCTTTTGAAAGGGCGGTTTTTAATTCTTCCAGAACGGCATCTTCATAAACAAACACAAACTTCCACGGTTGATGATTATAGCAAGACGCCGATAAAGAAGCTGATTGAGCGAGCGTTCTTATAAGGTCTTCGGTTATATCGGTTCTTTTCAAAGACCTATAAGCCCGCCTTGATTCGATTGCCGCCGATACGTCCATTTTTTATTCCTCCATAAAGACATTAAAATTTTAATCGGAATTTATTGAATAGTTTTTAATTTTTATTATACCAATATTATAGAAAAAAATAATAGCGCTATAATTTCTTGAAATATTTTTATCGGATGTATTGCTTTGTTGTTTATTTTAAATAAAATTAATATGATGTCCCGTTGCTATGAGGAGTTTTACCGAAAAGAATTATTTACCGCGATTTTTAATGGGGTGGATGACAGGTTTTGAACCTGCGACCACCGGAGTCACAATCCGGGGCTCTACCAGCTGAGCTACATCCACCGTGAAGGAATATCTTGGTTATTATTTTATCAGATTTTGGATTAAATTAAAATATATTTTTAAATTCCGTCTAAAACAAAGCGTCTATGCCCAACGTTTTTCCCGAATCCGTAAATATTACGACTAATTCGCATATTATAAACGTAAGGTTAATGCCTAATTCCGACGGACTAATCCAGTACATAGCAAGCAGATAGTTCAAATTTAAAAATAAAGCGGCAAAAGCGGCGGCTCTAGTAATAAACCCCGCCGTTAAAAAAATACCGGCGAACAATTCTCCGGTAACTACTAATATAGCAAACAAAAATGCGTTAGGAACGGCGGCGCGGCTTAAAAAAATGCGGTAAAACCATAAAGGGTCATGGTTTGCGTAATATGCAAGTTTATTGTGGAGACCTGCGAAGAAAGCGGGGTTCAGTTTAAAATGCACCGCGTAAAGGAAAAACAATCCGATATATATTCTTAAAAAAGCATTCCAAATATTTGAATTTTTAGCCGCCATTTTTAATCTTTGACTTTTCGCCTTTTATTTTAGATATTTTTATTTTTTATTATCAATTAATGCCATTATATTATAAAATAATAAAAATAACATTACTAAAATTTATTAAGCCTGTTATCTTCATAAATTATAAATTATTTTATGATATAATTTTCAAGTGGATAAAATATTCGTGGTTCACGAACATCACGCAAGCCATCTTCACTGGGATTTAAGAATAGAAGAAAACGGCATATTAGCCTCTTTTGCTCTGCCCAAGGAACCTCCGTTGGAACGCGGGAAAAAGAATCTTGCGATAAAGGTAGAAGACCATCCGCTTTCTTATGCCGGCTTTGAAGGAACCATACCGGAAGGGCATTACGGAGCCGGAGAAGTAAAAATTTGGGACAAGGGGAAATACAGTCTTATAAAAAAAGATAAATCAAAATATATACTGGATTTTAAGGGTGAAAAATTGGCGGGGGAATACACGCTATTAAAATTTGCCAAAGCCGGAGAAAATAACTGGCTGCTTTTTAGAAATAACTGAAATAATAAGGAATAGTTGAAATAAAATAGGGGGGTTAATGTTATGAATATCGATTTTGTCGTATCGAAAAGCGGCGAATTTAAAAAAATGCAGTCTTACGGCCAAAGTCCATGGTTAGATAATATATCGCGATGCATGTTAGATTCCGGCGACCTCGCAAAATTAGTTCAAAGCGGAATTATAACCGGAATAACGTCCAATCCTTCCATATTTGAAAAAGCTATTAATTCCGGAAAATGCGGCTACCCCGAGGCAATTAAATCCCTTTCGTCAAAAAAATTAACTCCTTTTGAAATATACGACACTATTACAAGAGAAGATATAAAATCTGCCGCTCAAATTCTTAAACCGGTTTATGAAAAATCAGGCGGCAACGACGGTTTTGTAAGTATAGAGGTTTCGCCCGATATAGCTGCCGATGCCTCTACCTCGACAAACGAAGCGCTCAGAATATTTTCCCTTATAAACGAGAAAAACGTGCTGATTAAAATACCTGCCACGAAGGAAGGTTTAGAAGTCATTCCTATTCTTATCTCAAAAGGCATAAATATTAATATCACTTTAATGTTTTCTTTAAATCATTATATTGCGGTCGCCGGCGCGTACATTAAAGGACTTAAATCGGCTCTGGCAAACGGATTTAATTTATCCGGCATCCATTCGGTAGCAAGTATTTTTATAAGCCGCGTCGATACTCTCGTCGATAAATTATTAAACGATTTAATAGCCGCCTCCGTCGATCATCCTGCAAAAAAAGAAAAACTCACGAATTTACTAGGCAAAGCAGGCGTAGCAAATTCAAAAATAATCTTTAATAAATTTAACGAAATTTTTGACGGGGGGGAATTTACCGCCTTAAAATCTAAAGGCGCCAATATACAGCGTCTTTTATTCGCCAGTACCAGCACAAAAAATCCTGCATATTACGATTTAAAATATGTCGAACCGTTTATAGGCGAAAATACTATAAACACCCTTCCGGATGAAACTATCGAGCATATCGCCGACCACGGAAACATACTTCCCGGCACTGCATCTAAAGAGCTTGATGAATCTCTTGGAACAATAAAAGAACTGTCGGGATTTGGAATAGATTTAAACGGCGTAGGGGAAAAACTCCAGCTTGACGGAGTTAAATCTTTTGAAGACGCTTATGAAAAACTTCTTAATTCTATCAAAAATATTTCAAATATCGTATAATATTTTGGTTTAACTTAAAAACACATCTTTTAATTTTTTGGGCGGGGGGCATTTTTATATTATGAGCATTAAAAAGGGGTTTGACAGGGAAAGCCTGACTAACGAAGAAATTGAATTTTTATCCGATTTTACCAAAAAATGCCGCGGCGACATTTTAAGAATGACGACCCTTGCGGCTTCGGGACACCCGGGCGGTTCGATGTCGTCTATAGACATATATGCGATTTTATACGGTTTTTGCAATGTTTTTCCGGACGATCCTTTCAGGAAAAACAGGGACAGAATAGTTATAAGCCACGGCCATACGACTCCCGGGGTTTACTCGGCTCTTGGAAATTACGGCTTTTTTGACACGGAAGACGCAATCTTGCATTTTAGGACTGCCGGTTCCCATTTTGAAGGTCATGTCGAAAAAACGGTACCGGGGGTCGAATGGAATACCGGCAACCTCGGGCAGGGGCTTTCTGCCGCCTGCGGGTTCGCATTAAATTCCCGTTTAAATAATTTAAGCTATAATGTTTATTGCGTTATGGGAGACGGCGAACAGACAAAAGGTCAGATCGGGGAAGCAAGAAGGTTTGCGGTAAAATATAAATTAAACAACCTTACGGTAATAGTCGATAAAAACGGGCTTCAAATAGGCGGCAAAACTTCCGAGGTAATGCCCGACAATATTAAAGAAAACTTCGAAGCGGACGGATTTCACATTATAGAAATAGACGGACATAATTTTAACGAGATATACTCGGCAATAAAAAAAGCCCATAGTATTGAATCTCCGGTCGCTATTATTGCAGATACTATTATGGGGAAAGGCGTATCCTTTATGGAGAATCAAGCTAAATATCACGGCGCCGCTTTAAATATTGAAGACTGTAAAAAAGGATTGGCGGAGTTAAAAGAACCTGATAACTTAGATGAACTTATTGATAAAAAAAATTTAAAACAGCCTTTAAAGCCTTTAACGGAAAGAAAGGAAAAATTCTTTGTATTAGACCCGGATAATAAGAATATAGTATATAACAGAGAAAAAAATACCGACAACAGGTCTGCCTTCGGAAACGCTCTTCACGATATGGCAAAAAACTATAAAGAAAAAAACAATCTTCAAAATATACCTTTCGCGGTGTTCGACTGCGACCTCGAAGGCTCAGTTAAAACCGGCGCTTTCAGAAAAGCTTTTCCTGATAACTTTTTTGAATCCGGTATTCAGGAACATAACACTGCAGTTATATCCGGCGCATTATCGACTGAAAATATACTAACGTTTTTTGCCGATTTCGGAGTTTTCGGCGTAGATGAGGTTTATAACCAGCAAAGATTAAATGATATAAACGGTTCAAATCTTAAAGTAGTCTGCACGCATTGCGGCATAGACGTCGGGGAAGACGGCAAAACTCACCAGTGCATCGATTACTTCGGACTTCTTAACTCTACTTTCGGATTTAAGGTCGTATTGCCTGCCGACCCCAACCAGACCGACAGGGCAACCCGTTATATAGCATCCCATGAAGGAAATTTCGGACTTATAATGGGCAGGTCTATCATCCCCGTTATACTTGATGAAAACGGAAATACGTTCTTCGGGGAAGATTATAAATTCAAATACGGCAAAATGGACGTAATACGGAACGGAAAAGACGTTGCGGTAATATCTACCGGCAATATGCTCCCGCACGCGTTAAAAGGATGCGAGATGCTGAAAAAAGACGGCATAAACCCGATGCTCCTAAATGTTTCCTGCCCCAGCGACATAGATGCGGAAGACCTGCGTCTTGCCGCAAAAACCGGTTTCATAGTTACTATCGAAGACCACAACGTCAAAACCGGCGTAGGAACGGCAATAGGCTCTTTGCTTGCCGAAAACGGCATCTCCGTTAAATTCAGAAAAATGGGGGCGAGATTTTACAGTTCTTCCGGCAAGCCGGAAGACCTTTACAGACTGGCAGGTTTGTCTCCTGAGGATTTATACGGATTTATAAAAAAAGAATTAAATAAATAATATAAATATTAATTATTCCAACTTCTGCCGTCGGAATTAATAAGGCCGTCCGCCTCTTTAGGACCAAACGATCCGGCTTCGTAGTCGGGAAAGATGGGATTTCCGGTTTTGGACCAGCCGTTAATTATAGATGTAATTAACTGCCATGCGATGAGCATATCGTCGTATCTTGCGAAAAGAGTCTGGTCGCCTACTATTACGTCGTATATAAGCCTTTCGTAAGCATCGGGCGGGGAAAGTTTAAACGACGATTTATAATTAAACACCATATTGACGGGCTCAATATCAAGTTTAAACCCGGGGGTTTTGGCGCCGAAATTTATAGCTATACCTTCGTTAGGCTGAATAGTTATAATTATAGAATTTTGTTTTATATTTTCTATTCCAATTTTCGCAAATAAACTGTACGGCAATTTTTTAAAGAAAATAGCTATCTCGGTTTTATGTATTTTAAGCCGTTTGCCCGACCTTAAATAAAACGGCACTCCCGCCCACCTATAATTATCGATAAAAAGCTTCATGGCGGCATAAGTTTCGGTAAGCGTGTCCGGAGGCACCCCTTCTTCTTCTTTATAACTTAAAACCTGTTTATTTCCTATTATTCCCCTGTCGTACTGCCCCCTGACCGTATAATTTTTTATATCGTTTAAACTGAGCGGCCTGACGCTTTTTAAAAGTTTCACTTTCTCGTTTCTTAAATCGTCCGCATCCGGAAGCGGAGGAGGTTCTATTGCAACGAGCGACAACAACTGCATCATATGGTTCTGCATCATATCTCTGATAATGCCGGCTTTATCGAAGTAGCCCGCCCTGAAACCCACGCCTATGGACTCTAAAGCGGATATTTGAATATGGTCTATAAACTTATTATTCCATATGGGCTCAAAAATAGCGTTCGCAAATCTGAACGCAAGTATATTTTGTACGGTCTCTTTTCCAAGGTAATGGTCTATCCTGTAAACCTCTTCTTCCTTAAATACCGAAAGAATCTTACCGTTTAAATTTTTTGCGCTTTCATAATCGTAACCGAAAGGTTTTTCTATAACGATCCTCGAAAAACCGTCTCCTTTATATTCGTCCGATGTAAGTTTTGCATTTTCGATGCCGTTTATTACATTTATATAAACGCTCGGCGGAGTGGAAAGATAATAAACCACGTTTTTAGGCATATTATATTCTTTTGCCTTGGATCCTATAAAACCGCCTAATTCGTGATAGCTTGAATCGTCGTCGTATTTTGAAGTTAAATAAAATACATGCTTGGAGAAACTTGAAAATTCGTCTTCGTCTATAGGTTTTTTTCTGCAATTTACGTTTAAGGAATCAAAAATAGTTTTTCTAAAAATACCGTCGTCCAGTTTTGTCCTTGCGAAACCGACGATAAAGAAATTATCTGGGAAAAACCCGTCTTCCCATAAGCTGTATAATGCGGGAAATATTTTTATGTGCGCTAAATCTCCGCTTGCCCCGAAAATTACCATTATGGAAGGTTTCATTTCAGCCATTTATCACCGCCTTTACTTTTAATTTATTTTTCCAATATCACTCTAGCCGGAGCGCCGTTGGAATCTTTTATCTTAACCGGAAGAGCGATAAGTTTATAGTCTCCCGCGGACACATTAAAAAGATTAAGTCCTTCAATTACGATAACCCCTGCTCCCAGCAAAGTTTTGTGGGTATCGTGACCGACATGATAACCCTCTACGGAAAGATAATCTATTCCAACCAGTATGACGCCCTTTTCGACCATATATTTGGCTGCTTCAGGGTTTACGCATACATAATCGGTATGAAAATTCCGGGCGCCATTATTAATCCATTCCGAATTTTTAGTCTTAAAAAGAATCCTGTCGCCATTTTTTATGTTTATAGGCTCAAGAAATTCCTTAGATATAGGCGAAATATCGACCGGCACGTCTATTACCCTGCACTGGCCTATTAATGTATTAAGGTTAAATTTATCTACTCCGGCTCCGTCGTCTATAAAATGGCGCGGGGCATCCATATGGGTTCCGGTATGCACTCCGCAGGTAATTTTGCTGTTATTTGAGGCGGCTCCTTTTTTTATATCGGAATAGTCGTCTATTTCTACCTCGGGATCGCTCGGCCAGTGGAGCATGCCGTCTTCTATGTCCATACTGACGTCTATAAACATAATAAATATCCTCTATTATTTATGTATCGGATGTCCGCCGAATTGATGCCTTAACGCCGCCAGCATCCTTGCGGCAAAAGAATTTTCCTGCCTCGACCTGAACCGCATAAATACCGAATCAGCCAAAACAGGAACCGGCACGGCTTTATCTATCGCTTCTTGAAGCGTCCATCTCCCCTCTCCCGAATCATCTACTACGGGTTTAAGATTATTAAGTTCGGGGTCTTCTTTAAGAGCGTTATGCGCAAGTTCTAACAACCATGAGCGCACTACCGACGCATGATTCCATAAATCGGAAACCCTCTCGAGATTTATATCAAAATCGCTTGCTTTCATAATTTCGAACCCTTCCGCATATGCCTCCATCATGCCGTATTCTATAGCATTATGAACCATTTTTACGAAATGCCCCGAGCCGTGGGGTCCGATATGCAGATAGCCGTTTTCCGGAGCAAGCGTTTTAAAAATAGGCTCGCAGTGTTCAAAAGTTTCGTCTTCTCCGCCTATCATAGAGCAGTAGCCGTTCTTTAACCCCCAAATACCTCCGCTTGTACCGCAGTCCATAAATTTAATTTC
>JAJZJD010000036.1 GCA_021828445.1 bacterium | reverse complement strand
AAATTTTATAATTTTTTAAAACGGAGCCGTATCTGCAATGAGTTTTAAATATGAAAAAGGCGAAGAACCGTCGGAACGCGAATTAAATAAATTAAATTCAGGCAAAAATCCGGATGGCGGACTTTCGGCTTCAGGAGGGTCTTTAATCTGGGAGGATAACGATTTTAACTTTTATACGAAAATAGGCGGAAAAGAAGTTTTTATCGGCAGAGGGATAAACGTTCCTTATCCGCTTGAAGAAGGCGACTGCTGGTCTCTTCCCGGCGGCAAGACGTTTGTTTACAAAGGCGGGATTATCAGTCAGGTTAAATCGTTCGGCGAGGGCAATAAAACATTAAAATTAAAGGAATGCCTCGAAGATCTATATAATAAATTCGAAGAATCTTATCTTTATTCCGACCCGCTCGGTTTCGCCCATAAATTCGACGACCCGAAAGATATCGAGATTGCCGGATTTATAGCGGCGGGATTTGCATTCGGCGGGGTGAGTCAAATTCTTAAAATATTGGATAAAATAGATAAAATCGTTAATCATAAATTTTATGAATTTACGTTAAATTTCGATGTTGCCGAAGGATTAAAATTATTTAAAGGTTTTTACTACCGCTTTATCAAAGAAAAAGACGTTATAGCCCTGTTTTTGGTTTTAAGCGAAATACTAAAAAAATACGGTTCTATAGAAAATTTTTTCCTTAAAGGCTATAATCCATCCGATTTAAATCTAAAAAACGCTTTGGTCAGTTTTTCTAAAAGAGCCCTAAAACTTGTCGATTTTTCGCCCGTTTACGGTACGGATACCCCGCCGGAAGATTCCATGGTGCATTTCTTTTTTACCTCTCCGGCAGACAACAGTCCGTGCAAAAGAATAAATTTATATTTAAGGTGGATGGTAAGGAATTCAGACAACCTTGATTTAGGTATATGGCAGGGCGGCATTCAGCCTTATCAGCTGATAATGCCGGTAGATACCCATATAGGCAGAATCAGCCGGTATATAGGTTTAACAGCCCGCAAAAACCCTTCTTTTAAAATGGCGGAAGAGATAACCGAAAATCTCAAAAAACTTGACTATTCCGACCCGGTAAAATATGATTTTGCAATTACAAGGTTGGGAATATTAGATTTATGCAAAAAAAACAGGAACGAAGCGGACTGTGAAAAATGTGATATTTATGATATTTGCAATCAAACTCTAATTTCTTAAAAGGATTCTTATTGATGAAAATCAAAAAATTAAAATCGTTATTATTTCTTATTTTTTCGGCTTTTATTCTTATTTCGGCTCCTAATCTTATAAATCCTGTTTTTTCGCATGCCGCCGCCGTTAAGCCTGAGCAGGGAGGCAATATGGAAAAAGCCGGCAAAAATTTCGGGGCTTACATACTCAAGAAAGACGTTCTTCTGAAATTAAATAAAAATTACGGACTCAAAGCGTATATAACCGAGTCGGTAAAAATACTGTCGCAGAGAGGAATCAATAAGTATTCCGAGGTTATCGTCCCTTTTTCCGAGAAATATCAAAAAATTAAATTACTTTACGCATATACTTTGCTTAAGGGGATGTTTAAAGTTCCCGTCGGCAAGCATGCGGTTAATATTGTTTCTCCGGACTTTGCGGTTAATTACCCCGCCTATTCCGACATAAAATATCTTACTCTTTCGATGCCGGCAGTCGAAGACGGTTCGGTAATAAATTTTTCCTATGAGATAGATAATTTTAAGCCGTTGATTAAAAACGGCGTTTTTTATACTAACTATTTTTCTTATACTATACCGGTTCGAAAAATAGATTTTTCGCTGATATATCCGGAAGGGATTAATGTTAATCTTTATTTGCATAAATTAAGCAAATATGCAGTTTCAAAAAAGTTCGTTTATATTAAAAATAAAAAATTCGTAGAACTTGACGCATCCCTTAGCAATATTGCGGCGATAAAAAAGGAATCCTATATGCCGCCTATAAAAAATTTAAGAAGTTATATTGCCGTATCTACTTATAATTCGTGGAATAATCTGCTTAATAAAGTAAATGCAATGTTTATAAAAGCGGAAAAACCTACGGGTAAGATAAAAGAATTCGTTAAATCGGCTCTTAAAAATGATAAAGACAAGAACGGCAGACAAAAAGCGGCTTCAATTTATTACAGCTTTGTAAAATCTTTTAGATATATAGGAATAGGCTACGGTATAAACGGTTATAAACCCGAGCCGGCAGGCACAACGTTTGCAAACGGTTACGGAGATTCAAAATCCTTAGCCGCACTGCTGATAACGATGCTGAAGGTTGTGGGCATAGATGCGTATCCCGTTCTCATGCCGTCGTTAAATACGGCGGACTTAAATATCAAAAACGTTTCTCTCAAGCAGTTTGATTCCGTCATAGTCGGCTTTACTTTAAGAGAAAAAGGTAAAAATAAAGAGTATTATTTATATCCCGACTCTTCTTCTTATAAAGCTTTTAAGATTCCTTTCGGTTTGGCAGGCAGAAAAGGCGCCGCGATCCTAAGGCGCAACGGCTTTAAATTTATTTCTACTCCTACGGAAAAGCCTAATCAGAACGAAAAAATTTTCTTATTAAAGGGTAGGATAGGTAAGAACGGAACTTTAAAAGGCAGGATTTCAATAATTTATAAAGGATTATATTCTAATTTTGAAAGAACTTCGCTTAAAAATATAAATAATTATCGTAAAAAGATTAAAGCGGCAAATTTTTTATATGATTTTATCCCCGGAGCCGGTATAGAAACTTTTAAATATAAAAATATTAAGAAAATTAATAAAAACGTAAAGCTTAATATAAAATTTTTTGATAGGAATTACGGAGTATTAAAGGGAGATAAATTGGTATTTCATTCTGTAATACCGGTAGATATGAGCCTGACGCGCCTTGTTTTAAAGAGGAAAAGACTGTATCCTTTAATAATAGGTTACCCGTTTGAGCATATCGGCAAAATTAAAATAAAAATTCCGGAAAAATCAGACATATATTATTTGCCTACCCCGTTAAAATTTAATAATGAAGCGGGCTCCGCCTATTCAAACTGTTCATTTTTAAAAAATAAAGACGAGTTAAGCTGTCTTTATAAATTTGAATCAAAAAAGCCGGCGGTATCGGTTAAAGATTATAAAAAATACAGGCAAATTATAAAAGCATACGTCGAGTATTTAAAAAATTATTTCATTGCCGTATCAAACGTATATTTTTATTAAAATTATTATAGGAGGATTTAAAAATGAGAAGTATGACCGAAGAAGATTTAAAAGCCGCTTTTGCGGGCGAAAGTCAGGCGCACGTAAAGTATATGATTTTTTCGGAAGAGGCGCAGAAGGAAGGCAAGCCTAAATTGGCTAACGTATTTAGGGCTATAGCTAAGGCGGAGCTGATTCACGCAAAAAATCACTTAAGGGCGCTTGGAGGCATTAAGAAATCCGAAGAAAATATTGCCGCTGCATATAACGGCGAAAATTATGAGATAGAGGAGATGTACCCGGTATTTTATGAGGTGGCTAAATTTCAAAACGAAAAAGAAGCTGAGCGCTCTACGTATTATGCGCTGGAAGCCGAAAAAATACACAGGGAAATCTATAAAAAGGCAAAGGAACTTGATGCCTCGGGAAAGGATTTCGACGGAGAAACGGTCTATATCTGTCCGGTTTGCGGACATACCCATGTTGGAGCGGAAGCGCCCGATAAATGTCCCGTCTGCGGCTGCGCAAAAGATAAATATATTAAATTCAGCGCGTAAAATAAAATAAGTAAAATAAAACGCAAAAAATTTGACAATATCTATTTTTGTGATATTATAAAAATAAGAAGCAGCATTAGCGTTAATAACTGTTTTAAAAGGAGGGAATTACAATGATTCAGGGAATAAACGGCAATCCTACGGCTTCCCAGCTTTTTCAAAGCAATCAAGCCGATGCTAATAAAGGTCAATATCAAAATATATCCGGTCCGAACGATGCTGCCGACAAAACTGCGGCATTGGTTTTAAATACGGTTAATACTCTTAATCAAGGTATGGTCGATGCTCTTAATCAGTCAACGGCGAATCTCAATCAGAGCGTGCAAAATCTTCAGTCTAACGGAAATGCGGCTAGCCAAAATCAGTATAATAACGGCGGACAGCCCGTTACCATAGGCGCCAATCAAAGCGGTAATTTATTAAGCAAAATAGTTTAGTTTTTTTTGCGTCCGACATTTTCAATGCTGAAAAAATTAAACGATTTGATTGAAAAGGCAGGATTGTTTTCTCCTAAAAGAGCGGCAGTGGTTGTTGCAGAGGAAAATCTTGTCATTGAGGGCATACTTAAGTCTTATAAAAACCGCTTAATAATTCCTAAATTAATAGGAAATAAAAATAAAATACTTTCACTCCTTAAAAACATCCGCTTAAACGGCTTTAATTCAAAAGATATTGAAATAATAGATGCCGAAAACGATGCAAATGCCGCCTATATCGCCGTTAAACTTGCGTCAGAGAAAAAAATAGATATAATAATAAAAGGGCATATTCATACGGATTTATTAATGCACCAGCTTCTCCATGCTGAAAACGGTTTAAGAACCAACAGGTTTGTTTCGCATATATTTTTAATGGAAATCAAAACCTATAAAAAATTAATATCCATAACCGATGCCGCAATTAACATTAATCCGGATATTACGCAAAAAGCCCAAATACTTCAAAATGCGATAGACGTATGCATAATGCTCGGCATTAAGCGGCCTAAAGCCGCTATATTATCCGCCGTAGAAACGGTAAATCCTAAAATAATTTCGACTTTAGATGCCGCAGTTATTTCTAAAATGGCGGAAAGAGGACAAATTACCGGAGGGATAGTGGACGGCCCGCTTGCCTTCGATAACGTAATCTCAAAAAAAGCGGCGGTTGAAAAAGGAATACAAAGCGAGGTATCAGGAGATGCCGATATAATCGTAGTGCCTAATATAGAATCCGGCAATATACTGTTTAAAGACCTGGAATATCTGGCAGGGGCGAAAGTCGCAGGGGTCGTCGTCGGACTTAAAATTCCGGTCGTGCTTACTTCAAGGTCGGATAACGTCGAGGCAAGATTATATTCTGCCGCATTTGCGTCTATCGTTTCGGAGAATTATTCTAAATTTTTAGAGTACAAAGCCGGATTATAAAAAACTTAAACCTTACTAATTATGCCTAAAGGAATAGACGATTTTATTAAAATGAAACTAAACGGCGAAAAAATCGCAATGATAACCGCCTACGATTTTGTTCAGGCGGGTATTGCGGGAGAAGCCGGCGTCGATATAGTTCTGGTCGGAGATTCTCTTGCGACTACCGTTCAGGGGAAAGATAATACTATAAGCGCTACCTTGGAAGAAATGATTTATCATGCAAAAATCGTTAAGAATGCTTTAAAAGACGTGTTTACCGCATGCGATATGCCTTTTATGTCTTATCAGGTAAGTGCGGAACAGGCTTTAATGAATGCAGGCAGAATACTCAAAGAAAGCGGAGTCAACGCCGTTAAAACCGAGGGAGGAAAAGTTATCGCCGGTACCGTTAAAAGGCTGGTTGAGAACGGTATTCCCGTAATCGGGCATATAGGGCTTATGCCTCAATTTATTAACGTACTTGGCGGATATAAGGTTCAGGGCAAAATAGAACCGCAGATAGAAAAGCTTGTTGACGACGCTAAAGCCTTGGAGGATGCGGGCGCATTTATGATAGTATTAGAAGCAATGCCCGAAGAAGCGGCGTTAAGCGTTCAGAATAATATAAAAATTCCCACAATCGGCATAGGCGCAGGGAGGTTTACCGACGGTCAGGTTTTGGTATTTTACGATGCCGTCGGAATGTTGGCTCAAAAGCCGCCTAAATTCGTCAAGAAGTTTGTAGATTCCCGTTCTATACTAATAGACGGATTAAAAACATATAAAGAAGAAGTTAAAAGCGGAGCGTTTCCGGCTGAAGAAAACATATACAAATAAGGGGAAAAGGGGGGGCAAATAAATGGAATTAACAGAATGTATTATGAACCGTTCTTCTAAAAGGGATTTTAAAAACATACCCGTACCTAAAGATTTGCTCATTAAATTAATCGAAACTTCTTCTCATGCCCCATCGTGGGCTAATTCTCAACCTTGGAAAGTTGCGGTTTCGACCGGAAAAACATCCGAGTTTATCAAAGGAAAAATTTATAAACTGGCGCGGGACGGCAGTCAAGGAAACCCCGATTTTCCTTTTCCGGAATTCTGGCCGGAGGAGCAGTCTAAAAATATTTTCGAAACGGGAAAGCATAGATATGAATTTCTCGGCATTTCAAGGGACGACGAAGAGAAAAGGAGAGAAATATCGCTGAATAATTATCTTTTTTTTGGTTCGGAAACCGCAATTTTCGTATATATGAACGAGAAATTGGGGCACTGGTCCACTCTGGATTGCGGAATGTTTGTTCAAAATATTCTTTTGACCGCTCACGATCTTGGATTGGGCGCTTGTCCGCAGGCGTATTTAGTCAGATATCCGGATATTTTAAGAGAAGCTTTTAATCTCGGAAACAGCGAAAAATTTCTTTTAGGCATTACGATAGGATATTATAAAAAGGAAAGTCCTATAAATAATATAAAAACGACAAGAACCGCGGTGGATAATATATTAAGATTTTATGAATAATTATATTTATAACTTGGGAGGTATCTATGAATTACATTTCTTATTTTAAAATTAAAGGAACCTTAAAAAATGATTCGAAATACCCTGCGCTTTCCCTTATCGCATTTATTTTAAAAATTATCGCCATAATTTATCTTGTAGTGGGTTTAATCGGCACTTTAATTATGTCGTTTGTATGGGCGGACGAGGCGGGAAAAATGGCGGAAATGTTCGGGGCGGGCAGATTTAATTTCGGGTCTGCGCTTTCGTCGTTTTTCTTCTCTTTGTTCGGCGGTATTATAGTGACGATATTGGTATTTTTATTGATATGGGCTTATGCCGAACTTATTTCAGTTCTTATGGATATAGAGAGCAATACGTCGCAAAAATAGGGCAACGCCGTTTATTAAATTTAATTATAATATAATCGTGGTGCCCCCGACCGGAATCGAACCGATGACCAAAGGTTTAGGAAACCTCTGCTCTATCCTACTGAGCTACGGGGGCAGGTAAAAAAGCGAATGATGCAAAGCGGCAAAAAATGATTATTTAATTTGCGTTATGCCGAACTATTATATATAATTAATAATATAAAATCAATTATAAAGTAAGTAATAACAAGCACGCTAACGATATAACCGCCTTAACCTCGATTTTTGCCATATTGCAAATCTACAAGCGCCCATAGCTCAGCTGGATAGAGCGTCAGACTACGAATCTGTAGGCCGGGGGTTCGAATCCCTCTGGGCGCACCACACAAGACTCCATTTAAAATAAACATATGGAAATTAAATTTAATTCATTCTTAGAAGACGTTTTTAAGCGAAGAATAAGGTTTTCATGGGAAAGAAAAAGCCATATTGAAAGCACCCACTACGAGATGAATGGGGAAATGGGTAAAATTCAAGAAACTTTACAAAATCCCGATATAGTTGTAAAATCAAAAGTAGACGTAAGTGTTGAATTATTTTATATAAACTATAAAAACACTCCAACTGGAGAAAAATATTTATGTGTTGTCGTGAAAAATAAAGAGGACGATAATTTTATTATAACTTCTTGTTTTACGGACACGGTTAAAAAAAGGGAATTATTATGGCAAAAGAGATAACGGTATATTACGACAAGGAAGGGGATTATTTTGAGGTAATGTTCGAAAAGAAGAAAGGGTATTTTAAAGAAACCGCTAACGATGCGGTAATGGAAAAGGTTGACGAGAACGGCGCTGTTATCGGGTTTTCCATTTTAAATATAAGCGCGCTACAGAATAAACCCCTCGAAGTATCCCTCAATTATAACGCCGCATAAATCAAAACCAATGAAATATCAAAACCGGCTATTTATTTTAATAAACAGCCGGTTTTTGTTTTCAGAAAATCAAGGAAGCGATGCCGCTTAAAATTTTCCTGATAATTTTTAAGCATCTCTCCACCCCCTCCGGTACCTGTCTTTGAACTGCTCCCGAAAAAGAAACGGAAGGGTTGCTAATGGAGATTCTGAAATGAAACTCTCAAGGAGCGGGGGCGACCAGTTTGCCGATATAGTGAAGATGATTCACGAGGCGCGATATAATGCAATAAAAAACGTTAACGCCGAGTTAGTGAAGCTGTACTGGAATATCGGCGAATATATCAGTATAAAGTTGAAATCATCTTGTTATTCTGTCAAAAACCAAAACAATATAAGAAAAAGAGTTTTATATAAGATTATCCGTAAAGGAAAACTTATAGCAAAAGAGAATTGGAACGGCAGATAGACAGCGGCTATTATGAGCGGACCATGATTTCAAAGAAAAAAGTGCCGCCGGTGGTGACACAAATACATCACGATATTACAGATGCTTTTAAAGATACCTATGTTTTAGATTTTTTAAGTCTTCCCGAAAATCATAGCGAAAAAGACCTTCAGAAGAGCATTGTTTTATAGTAGGAACAAAATTAGAATTAGACAAGACTTAAAAAACATAATAAAAATATAAGCGCCGAAGCGAGAAAAGAAGCTTTATTCTCGGACCTCGAGAAGATTATAAGGGAGCTAAAGACTTTATGTTGATATTATATATCGATATGACATTAATATAATATATAATATCATAGTTGATTGTCGTGACCGATAATGGTATAGTAAATATAAGACCGTCTATAGACGGTAAATAATTTCTACTATTGTAGATAGTTAATGAAAATCAGGGATGTTATAAAGCTAATAGAATCAGACGGCTGGCGAGAGGTTGCGGTAAGAGGCAGTCACAGGCAATACAAACATCCCTTAAAAACCGGCAGGGTCACGATAGCCGGACATCCTAACGACGATTTAGCCCCCGGAACTTTAAACAGCATATTAAAACAGGCAAAAATAAAAGAGGTGAAGTAATGTACCGTTTTCTTGTCGTTATAGAAAAAGCTAAAAACAACTATTCTGCATACTCTCCGGATTTGCCGGGTTGCGTTGCTACCGGCGCTACCCGCGAAGACGCGGAAAAGAACATGCATGGCGCAATCAATATGCATGTTCAGGGTTTGCTGGAAGACAACGCGCCCATACCAAATGCATATTCTTTTGCTGAATATATGGTCGTAAATAGCTAATATCTATTTCTTCCCCCACACGTCGTCCCATTTGAGATTCAACGCTTCGCCCTTGCGGCAACCGGTATAAATAAGAAAGGTTATTAAATCTCTTGCCAATTTATTAGTTGCGCCATCGATGAGCTTTTGAATGTCGGAATCGGAAAGAGTTTTAAGGCGGGAAAGCTCGTTGAGTTTCTTAACGCCGGCGCAGGGGTTTTTATCGATATAGCCTTTTTCGATACAGAAGTTAAAAAAATGACGCAGGGTTGCAATCTCAAGATTTACGCACCTGAAATTTATTTTACTTTCTTTTTTTAATTGATTTTTAGACTGTTCTAATATTTCAAACCGTCTTTTAGATTGGTACTCTTTTATGTCTAAGCCGGTTATATCTGAGATGTTACTATCGTTTAATGCCTCTAAAAAGTGTTTTGCAGCTATTTTTTTATTTTTAACGGTTTTTTTATCATTAGTCACTTGATTTATATAATTTATCCCATGCAGTAAACAAGTTGTAATTATTCTGTACAGGTAAAGAAAATCTCTTCCGGACAAGATCTGCTTCAATAGTGTTTGCTATAGTCTTGGTGAGCTTTTTACTGTCGGTCTTAGTGGACATTCTATACCTTAATCCGTTTAAGCGGATTTGATACCAGTAAACGTCACCTCTTTTATATATATTTGCCATATTTAGGCCCGTGAAAAAGCGTGGTCGTTTTTGTGGCCAAAATAAAATTATAACGGTAAAATATAGCATTATAAACAGCATTAAAAGTCGAGATAATATTTAAATATCATAGGCTATTAAAGCAGGCAAACATTGAATTTAAACGATATTTAAGAGCTAAAATGGTACAGACTACGAATCTGCAGGCCGGGGGTTCGAATCCCTCTGGGCGCACCAGTAAAAAACAAGCCATTTTTAAGCCTTTCATTAGATGAGAATTTTCAAACGCGGTAAAACTATTACAAAACTGCAGATAAAGCTATAGCCCAAGGCAACTTCATGTTTTTGCGGGTCAATGTCGGAAAAACCGTAAAGAAATATATTAGAATCAAGAAAGATTTTATCTTTCATTGGCATCTTCTCTTGATAAAAAAGATATGCCGTTCTTTAAATGCACGGGATTATTTACAGTTCTG
>JAJZJD010000035.1 GCA_021828445.1 bacterium | reverse complement strand
ATTTTATTATTTGTATTTTAATTTTATTATTTACATTTAAAATACAAATTTAATAGGAGTTATTTTACACTAAAATACTGGGGAATTTAAACGCTCTTTCCCTGAGGAAATTATATTAACATTAACAATTGGCCGAGATTATGCGCCTTTTCTGCAAAAGCACTATGCCTACGAGCGAATTATCCAAAATAGCCCTGTAAATATTAGACTCAAGCATTTCCTTCTGCTTTTTAAATTCGTCTATATCCTGAAATATCCAGACTGAATCGGCGTTGTCCGCTTCATCGGGATTGGCCGATTTTCCTGACAACAGGCACCAGAATTCGGAGCCGTCCTTTCTTTTCGCAAGCATCTCAAATCTCGCTTCTTTGCCTTTATTTAAGCTTGAGTATATGTTTTTGCCTATTTCATTAAAATCTTCGTCGGAACGATAAATTATTCTGGTAGATTTGCCCGTCATCTCTTCAGGCTTATCATATCCGAACATTTCCGCCATTTTTTTATTGGCATGGACTATTTTTCTATTATTAGTTAATATTATTCCCACAAGGGGGTTGTCTAATATAGTCCGAAGGACGTTATTAACATTTAATGAATCACCGGAGGATTTAAAATATGAAACCGCCTGATTGTCTGCCATAAAAGCTCCTATAAACTATGAATTATTCAAAAATGAAAAATACTGCTATTTTACAGTTCCGAGCGGACACACCGTTCTTCCGTAAACTTCGTTCAAAACCTGCGCGAGTCCAGTATAAACCGCCGATAATCCGCATATTATCCCTTAAAATTAATTTTATTTTTATTGCCAGATACCCATGCTTATGCTCTCAACCCTATTCTTACCGCGCCCCAATGTCTGGAATCTATAAAAACGGGTACGGCTATATCGTTGATTATTTCGCCGGTATCTCTCGGATAAGTTTGAATAATGACGTTATCGGTATTTCTTGCCAGCGCCAGTCCTACGGGGTCATTAATAATTTTCTCCTCTATTTCTGTTTAATCCATTAATCTTACAATAGAAACTATTTATAAATTCTAATGCTAAATAACTCCGGATGAGCCGCCTGAATGCCTGCGGCTTTAAAACTTGCCCGCTTACGCGGGAATGGCACCAAACACATTAGATATTTAATATATAAGTATAGGAAAGCAACTTATGTGCCAGTTTGATAAATTAAACGTAAAAGGGCGTTGTTTAATAGAATTAAGGCTTTTTGCGGGGGCCGCCCATATTGCGGAGACGGCTGCGGCGCCAACTTAGTTGACATATTATTGTGAATTAAGTTGGCGGCATCTGATTATGGAATAAATGCAATAACAAATATGTTGGATTTATTACAGTATTTATTTTATACTTTTTTTAACGGACCTAATTTTTTAACCGTTTCCACGGTTTCGTTTATTATGGCAACGAACCTGTCGCCTTCGCCGGCCGATACGTAGTCGAAACGGCACCTTTCTTTCTCTATGCCGAACTGTCCGAGCAGGCGCAGTAAGAGCCTGTGCCTCTGGACCGCCCTGTAGTTTCCTTCTTTGTAATGGCAGTCTCCGGGATGGCAGGCAAGAATCATAACCCCGTCAGCCCCTTTTTCAAAAGCTTTCAGAATAAACTGGGGGTCTATTCTTCCGCTGCACATAACTTTAATTACATTGACGTTCGGGGAATAAGGTTTTTGGGCGGAACCCGCCTTATCTGCCCCTGCATACGAACACCAGTTGCATAAAAAACCTATTATTTTAGGCTCGAAATCTTTCAGATTAATTTCTTTTTTGATATCCTTAACATTATCCAATTTTTCTTCGTTTGCCGGAACGGAACTTTGCATGGTTATACACCTCCTGTGTCATTCCCGCATAAGCGGAAATCCGGTATTTATTATTATGTTAAAGTAATTTTCATAGTTTCTAACGGTTAGTTAAGATAAATTTATATTTATGCCGTCATAATTCCTATTTCCGCAAATATCTCTTCGTTCGTGAACTGGTTTGCTTTTATAGCCGAAGACGGGCAGGCGGCAACGCAGGTTCCGCATCCCTGGCAAAGCAGTTCGTTTACTGAAGACGACCCCTTTTCTTCGTCGAAAGATACCGCTTTATAAGGGCATACGCCTATACACACTTTGCACCCGGAACATATGTCCTGATTTACGACGGCCGAGAGCGGGTCTATAGACAGCTTTCTTCCGACTACAAGCCCCGAAAGAACGTATCCTACCGCCGCCATGCCTTCGCTCATCGCCTCTTTTATATCCATAGGCGAATGGCAGGTTCCCGCAAGATATACTCCTTTTATCTTGCTTCTGCCAGCATCGGTTCTTCCGTGCAGTTCCTCGAAAAATCCGTTTTTATCTTTGACGACTTCCAGTATTCCGGCTAATTTGTCCATATCTTTTCCCGGAACCACGGCGGGACATAAAATTACTAAATCTACCGATATATTTCCGTTATCGCCGGAAGCGCAGTAATGGTCGCTGTTTCGGGCAGAGCGGAGCAACCCGTACGAAACAATTTTTTTGCCCCCTTCCCCTTCCTTATTACCTTCTTCTTTGACCGTCATGCCGTTTATATCGCTTACCCTAATAAAAACGGTATTTTTATCTTCAACAGCGTGTTCGTAAAGACCTCCGCTTTCTTTTCCGGGAATTACCATTTCTTTGTACAAATGATATATCTTGGCAGAGGGTATTTTATTTCTTATGATATGATTAAATTTAAAAGCATATTCGCAGCAGATACCGGAACAGTAATCTTTATGGTTCTTATCGAGGCTTCCTACGCAGTGGACTATTGCAAAAGATTGCGGCTCCCCGCCGTCCGCCGTTTTAATGCTTCCTTCCGTCGGACCGTTTGATGCAAGCATTCTTTCGAACTCTATGCTGTTATAAACGTCAGGTATTTTAGCGTAGCCTAAAGAAGGAATATTCCGGCAGTCGTATAACGACGAACCGGTTGCCAGTATGATGCTTCCGGCGTTTCTTTCTAGAATTTCCTCTTTTTCGCCGAATTTAAAAGCTTCTTCGCCGACGGGACAGGCGTCTATGCACAATCTGCATAAACCGGCGTTTTCGTTGTCGCCGTTGTCGCCGGCATCGCCGGCATTTTCTTTGCCGCCGCCTTCTCCGCCGTTAAACCTCAGGCACACTCCTGCGTTTACATAAGGAACGTTAGGCAAAGCTCCCGCAAATGAAAAATCTATTGCTTTTCTATCATTCATTCCGCAGTTAAAAGGGTTTTTGGACGACACAGGACACGGCGCGATACACTCCGCGCATCCTATACATTTTTCCGTATCCACGTAACGGGGACTGCGTCTGATTTTTACGGTAAAGTTTCCGTAAGAACCGACGACGCCTTCTATTTCCGACAGCGTTAGAAATTCGATGTTACCGGATGCGTTTCCGTGAAGGGCTTCGCCCATAATAGGCTCCAGCATGCACGGTCCGCATTCCATATTCGGAAATATTTCTTCGTACCTGACCGGAAGCCCGCCTATTGTCGGCGACTTTTCAACCACAGTTACTTTTCTTCCTGCTTCGGCTAAGCTTAAAGCCGCCTTAAGCCCCGCCGGACCCGCCCCTACCACGACGGCGTCGGAACAGATGTCTATTTCCCGTTTTTCTAAAGGCTCCTGAAGCATTACCCTCGATATAGCGGCATTAATGTAATTTATAGCCTTCGCTGCTGCTTTTTCCTTGTCTTCCGTAACCCACGCAATCTGCTCCCTTATGTTGACCATCTGCATCATATAGGGATTAACACCGGCCGCCGATAAAACGTTCATAAAGGTCTTTTCGTGGTCCCTTGGAGAACATGCAGGAATTACGACGGCTTCTATGCCGTTATCAATAATATCTTTCCTTAAAAATTCCTTGCCGTCTTCCGAACATAAAAAACCGGCAGTTTTAAAGATAACATCAGCGTTGCTCTTTTTAACGGCATCTTCCACGGTTCTGGGGTCGATTTTATCCGATATATTCGTACCGCAGCTGCAAAAATAAACCGCCGTCTTCATAATCCGCCTCCTTTTATTAGTTATAATTTGCCAATAAGCATTTAATTTCACTGACCACGCTTCTCATGGCGGTTTTCACTTCTCCCGTCAGATTCTCGCCGAAATTCACGGTATCTTTTGCCTCTACCGCAAATATAACGATTTCGGACGGCAAAGTAATGCCGAGATATTTTCCCATTTCAAGCGCCATGGGCATGTCCATATCGTGAGTCGAGACGGTATTTCTTGTATAAGGCATATCCGGATAAATAAATTTAAAAACAGTGCCGGCCTTATGCTTGCCCGTGACGATGGCGTCTATTATTACCGCCCTTTGAAATCCCGCCATATGTTCCATAAGGTTTATTCCGCCGGTGGACGTTTCTATAAATTTAACATTTGCCCGAGATTGCTTGCTGCGCTGTGCGATAAAACATTGTTGCGATGCACTCTCAATGACAGCTCCCGAATGTACTTTTGCAAATTCAACGGCTTCTTTTCTTCGCATTTTTTTTGATTCATCTTTTAATTCATCTTTTGATTCATCCGCATAAAACGCAGCCCGTATTGCCTGCACTGCTTTTATACCGACGCTGTCATCGGATAATATCGAATTGCCTATTCCTATAACTACTGTTTTCATATTTATATCAATCCCATGAATTTCTTGTTATTGTTTTGAATGTCTCTCCGTCTTTATTTTTTATATTTATTATTAAAGGCATCTGTCCCGGCAAGGAATGTGTAGAACAGGACAGGCAAGGGTCATAAAGCCTGAAAGCCATTTCTATCTTATTTAACAGTCCCTCTTCCACAACCTTTCCTTTAATTATAAGCTTTTCGGCTGCCCTTTTTATTGACATAGTCATAGGGGCATAATTATTTGTAGTTCCAACTATCATATTTACCTTTTTAATAACCCCGTTTTTGTCTGAAACATAATGGTGCGTCAGCGTTCCTCTCGGCGCCTCTACCGAACCTATGCCGACAGCTTCGTCAGCTTTCGGCAGACAGTGGACACCATTAGGTATCGTCCTTACATTATCCGAACCGATTTCGCCGTCGTTTGCAAGCTCCAGCATATGTTCTGCAGCGTACAAGAGTTCTATTAATCTCGCCCAGTGGGTTGCTAACCTGTGATGGACAGGTTTATATCTTCCGTTAGCGCCTTTGCCGCTTAGAGTATCATACATCCGCTCGAAATTTTCTTGCGCCAGCAGCGTTGCCATTTTATCTGATACATTCAGCCTCGACAGAGGAGTGGCACAGTAAACCCCGCTATCCGCCCCGTCAACAAAGCCCTTCCATCCGATTTTCTTTATATAAGGATATTTAAGATATGTCCACGGTTCGACTCTTTCGGCAATATGTTCCGCGTAATCGGCGGAATCGTATTTTACGTATTCGTTTCCTTCCGGGTCCACTATTCTGATTTTGCCGTTATAAAAATTAACCCTGTTGTTTTCATCAACCGTTCCCATATAATACGTTTTATGAACATAAATATCGGACATGATAAGCTCTTTATATACAGGATTATTCAATACTATATCGTCAAAGGTTTTCAATGAAAAAAGCGCAAAATCTATATTTTTTTTTGCCGTATCTTTAATTTCTTCTATCTCTTCTTTTGAAAGCGATTTGCTCCAGCCGCCCGGTAATCCCCCGGTAAGGTGAACGCCCCTCCCGCCGAGCATTTCTATCACATGATGGTTTCTCGCCCTTGTGCCTATGACTTCTTTTCCTATATCGATGCCGACTTTACGTATAACGCCAAGAATATTCCTTTCCGAAGGCGGTGCATCCGGTCCGACTATAAAATCCGGTCCGCCCAGCGCATAAAAATGCGTCGTATGGTCGGTAACGAAAAAAGCCATATACAGCAGTTCCCTTATTTTTTTGGCAGCCGCGGGAGGTTCGACCCCGAAAAGCATATCCAACGCTTTAACGGATGCCATATGATGCGCTTCGGGACAGACGCCGCATATCCTGTTCGTCAAAACAGGCATATCTTCGGCAAGCCTGCCTACGCAGAACTGCTCGAACCCCCTTAATTCCGGAACTATGAAATAAGTGTTTTCGACGTTTCCTTCGTCGTCTAAAAATATGTCTATCCTGCCGTGCCCTTCCAGCCTTGTTACCGGGTCTATAGATATTTTTTTCATAGCGCTTCCCCATATTATTTATATATCGTAACCATATTTATATTATATTTATAAATATTTATATTATATTTATATTATATTTATACATATTTATATTATATTTATATTATATTTATACATATTTATATTATATTTATATATATTTATATATATTTATATTATATTTATATTATATTTATATTATATTTATATATATTTATACCTTATAAATAAGTTATTAAGTTGTTTTGCAATTTTTAAAACTAAATATTAACTTTTCTTCTTAGAATAGAATCTGCAAGGCTGTACTTATAAAACAAACCTGCCGGGTCTGGTATAGACTCTATGACTTCATTAATTTTTTCTGTTATCTTTTCATCATCCAGTCCCTTAATTCTATCCACGTTTATTATTGAACCTAGCGCGGAAACCATTTTAGCGCCTTGGTCGAGCACGCCTTCCGGAGGACCGTAGCATCCGGTACATGGCATATTGACCTTGGGACACAAGGCGCCGCAGCCGTCCCTTGTGGCAATACCCATACATATTAGACCCTGTTCCAAAAGACATTTTTCTTTTTCTGGAATTATCTCGTAATTTCTATAAATTTTTTTTATCTTTTTTTCTTCTTTTTTTCTGTCGCATTCGACACAGACAGAAGAAGCACCTGCGCCTATAACCGAACCTTTTGCAGGAAGCGATGCTCCCGAAATAACAAGCTCAATGACGTTCCATATCTGCTTCGATTCCGGCGGGCACCCCGGAATAAAATAATCTACGTCAACAACCTGAGAAAGTGTCTTTAATGCGTCGCAAAACTGCGGAATCTCAATTTCTCCTTCAGGAACAGCGGATTTTGGGACAGGCAGAACATTTAAAGGATTATCAATAGTAAAATTATCGGTATAAACGGTATTAAAAAGTTCATTTTTAGAAAATAAGTTTGCCAGAGCTGGTATACAGCCTTCATAGGCGCAGGAACCGAAGGCAATAAGGATTTTTGATTTTTTTCTCAAAAGGTGCGCCATCTCTTCGTTTTCTTTCGTTCTTATGCCGCCATTAAAAAAGGTTATAAAAATATCTTCGTCAGGAAGCTCCTTCACATCGCTTTTCTTCGTATCCAATAAACATGGACAGAACATGAAATCAAAGTTGGCATCCAAGTCTATTATTTTTTCGTTTATATTAACCAAAGCAATCTCACATCCTCCGCAAGACGATGCCCAATACATGCTGATTTTAGGTTTTTCAGTCATTATTTTACAACCTCCTCGTTTTTTTCGTTAACTAAGCTGCCCCCAACCTGCTTTGGCAGGAATCCGGGTAGAAAATGCTATTACATATAAATGTCTAACATTAATTTAAATGTTATAATAATGCCTTATTTATTTAAATAATAGAAAAGACTATTGCGGGATTAAATGTCTAATATTAATTTAAATGTTATAATAATGCCGTATTTATTTACATAATTTATATTTATAGGTTATAAAGATTTGTAATACCCGACGCTTTATCCATTTTATCGACCATCTGCAGCACTTCTTCTACTATGTTAGATGTAGAATCCGATATCTGTTTGGCTTCCGAAGATATTTTTACGGACGACCGGCTTAACTCTTCCATAGATGCATTTTGTTCTTCTATGGCAGATGCAAGATTATCTATATCTTCTTTTATAGAATCGGTTTCTTTGTTCATAAAACTATTGGACTCAACAATCTTGTTTACTATATCTACTCCGTTGGAAACCCTGCTTTCAGTTTCTTTAATAAGCCCTGATACGTCTTTGGTAGCTTTAGAAACTTTTTCAGCTAATTTTTTTACTTCGTCCGCCACGACTGCAAATCCTCTTCCTTGTTCTCCCGCTCTTGCGGCTTCTATCGCTGCATTAAGGGAAAGAAGATTTGTCTGGTCGGCGATTTCTCCGATTACCGTTATGATGTTGGTGATTTTTTGAGTACTTTCGTGAATTTTTTGTATTGAATCATTTAAATCTAAAAAATCGGATGCATTACTGCTTATCATCTCTACTATATTATCTGCCTTTTCTCTGGATTTAATACTTAACGAAGCTATGCTGTTTATTGTTTTTGTATTTTCTTTTATGGTCGAGGCGCTCAGCAACAGCTCGTTGAACTGTTCCTCTCCCGAATTATTAAGTTCGCTTATACGTGCCAATAATGTTGCAAATTCGTTAGCTATATCGATTAATTCATTTTTAATTTTTTTGATATCGTTTGCAATAACGTTAATTGCCTCAACAAAATCAGATTGAAATCTCATAAAACCTTCATTCTTTCCTCCGGTATGTTCCGAACTTAAAGCATTGCCGATATCGGTTAAATTGCGGTTATTTATAAAATCCAAATACATATTTAAAGAATTGGTAAAAACGCTTATCTCTCCTGCAGCCGCGTTCAATCTTTTCAGGACTCCATTGACATCCTTTGCCCGCCGCCCCGTATCATCTGCCATAGATAAACCGCTTTTTTCAAAATTATCTGTGACTGTGCTTATTTCTTTAAAAGGTTTTACGAGCAAAAAGTATATTAATACAGCAGATATCGCCATACCCACAACAATAATTACACATGCGGCGACTATAGAAATAAATCTGTCCCTTGCCAACTCTTTGCCGATACTTCCAGCAATAGCGATATTGCGGGCATTTAACACGCCTAAATTTTTATTGTATTTATCGGCGATATCAGCAATATAAGACCAGCTTATAACAAAAGGTATAACAAATATTAGTACCATAAAAACATAAATAGATATTAATTTTATCATGATATCGCTGAATAGATTTTTAAACAGCATTTGGATACCTCTCTTTTTCTACTTTTTTATTTTTTTTATTTAAAATTTATTTTTAATATATATTATTATATTATATAATACAATGTATAAATTAAAAACATACTCTTTCTGTCAATATATTAATTTACAATATTTAATCAGCATATAAATTAAAAATATACTCTTTCTGTCAATATATTAATTTACAATATTAAATCAGCAATTTTTATAAATATTAGCAATATTAAATAGCAAAAATGTTAAACAGTAGTAATATTAAACAGTAGTAATATTAAACAGTAAACTTGCAATTTTCATGCCAGTTTTATAAATGTTCTTATTTGCTTATTATAACGGTTAGTTATATAAAACATGAGAATTATAAATATATAACTGGATTTGCAGAGCGATAACAAAATTGGCGATTTTACATTCAGTAGGTTGGCAGGAATACATTCTTAATATATTACGCATCAAACCGAGCATAGTTTACGTTTTACATTTTCAACTGGGCAGTTATTATGTTTTTAACCGGGCGGTAATTACGAAAATTAATGAACAAACTTTCCGAAATTAATTTAATATTTGTTTATATTTTTTAATATTTGTTAATATTTGTTTAATAAGAAAGTAGTGGCGGATTAGTGAGGAGCTAACTAAGCAAAACAGTTATGATTTGGTTGATTTATAATGCTTTTAATATAAAATCCTTTAGTACCGCAGCATTATTGCTTATTTCGTCTTTCAGCCCGTACAGCAAAGTTATATTTTTTCCGCCGGTTTTTAGAAATCCCGATATTTGCGCCAGCGAATTATCGGAGCCGCTTTCACTTACCATCTTATGGCTTTGTTTATATTCCGAAAGTTCCTGCAAATATCTTTTTTTAAATTCATTAAAATCTATTGCCGATGAATGAAATAGTTTTCTTAATTCGTTTGAAGGAGCAATGTCTTTAAACCAGAAATTTATTCTGGCTTTTTCCTTATTTATACCCCTCGGCCATAACCTGTCGATTAATATTCTTATGCCGTCCCCTTCTGAGGGTTCATCATAAACCCGTTTTATGTTGAGCATATTATTTTTTCAATAATTATCTAACACCTTTATTCAGTTAGTTTGTTTATCATGACCCTTTTTATCCTCTATAAAAGTGCAGTGCCACCAAAACAGCAAGAACTGCCATTATCATTGTAAATCCCAGCGTAAGTCTCCTGTCTACGTCATCTATTTTAGATGAAAGCTTCTTGTCTACGTCATCTATTTTAGATGAAAGCCTCTTATCTACGTCATCTATTCTTGTTTCAAGACTGTCAATCCGCGTATCAAACTTAATCTCTAAGCCATCTATTCTTGATTCAAGACTGTCAATCCGTGCATCGAACTTAATCTCTAAGCTGTCTATTCTTGTTTCAAGGCTGTCAATCCGAGCATCAAACTTAATCTCTAAGCTGTCTATTCTTGTTTCAAGGCTGTCAATACGCGCATCAAATTTTGTTTCAAGGCTGTTGAACCGTTCGTCAAACTGCATTTT
>JAJZJD010000034.1 GCA_021828445.1 bacterium | reverse complement strand
CAGTTAAATCAATTAAATTAAAAGATGCAGTATATAAATAAATTCGGAGGTTAATATGGCAGAAGAAATTAAAAAGAAAAGACTTACCGACATTGGACCCCATGATTACAATGATTATTTATCGCCTATGATAAAAAAGAATTACGGCAAATGGGCTTTTCATGAGATACTTGATCCCGGCACAATGGTGCATGTCGCAGAAAACGGCGATAAGTTATATACGGTAAGGATGGGTTCTCCCAGATTGGTCAGCGGCAGTTTCGTAAGAGACATATGCGATATAGCCGATAAATATTGCGGAGGACATTTAAGATTCACTACAAGAAATAATGTCGAGTTTTTAATAGAAGACGAAAAAAACGTGGAACCGCTTAAAAAAGACCTTGAAAAAATGGGTTATAACGTCGGCGGCATAGGCAACATCATCGCAAATATAGTCCATACTCAGGGGTGGATACACTGCCACACTTCCGCAAGCGATGCTTCCGGCGTCGTTAAATCGGTTATGGACGAGTTGTATGAATATTTCGTCGAAGACAAACTTCCTTCAAAAACAAGGATCGCTTTCGCATGCTGTTTAAATATGTGCGGTTCGGTTTCATCTTCGGATATCGCAATCGTCGGAACTCACAGAAAACCGCCGAGAATAGACGCCGAAAGACTTAGAAACCTTTGCGAAATACCCAGCACTATTGCCGCTTGTCCGACTAATTCTATCAGGCCGGATACCGTGGACGGCAAGCCGGGCGTGAAAGTAAACGAGGAAACATGCGTGTTTTGCGGAAGCTGTTATACCGTCTGTCCCGCAATGCCGATTGCTAATGCCGAAAACGACGGGTTGTCTATATGGGTCGGCGGCAAGGTTTCCAATGCAAGGACAAAGCCTACGTTCTCTAAATTGGCCATTCCGTTTATTCCGAACGACCCGCCGAGATGGCCGGGAGTCGTTGACGCCATAAAGACCATCCTTAATGCATATAAAGAAGGAGCGGAACCGGGCGAAAGAGTAGGCGAATGGATAGAAAGGATAGGCTGGTCGAGATTCTTTAAGATTACGGGATTCCCGTTCACAAAATATCACATTGACGACTTCAGGCTTGCCGAAACCACGATGAATTACTCTTCTCATACGAGATTATAATTTTTTTGGGTTTTATTAACAAAATTTAAATTGAGGATTACTATATTATGACCGATGAAACAAAGAAAAAAGTCGAAGATAAAATAGTCGGACTCGTGAAAGAGTATGCCGGCAAAAAGAGATTCAAACCTATCGATATCGTAAAAGAAATGGAAAAAGAGTTTGCGAGCGAGGGTTTGACTAAAGACGATATCAAAGCGGCATTAAAGGAAATTATGGACGATGAAAAACTGGTTTACGGTTATGCGGGCGGCAGTTTTCTCACATTGCCGGAAAACCAGTAATAATATCTTTTATGTTGTTGTTTCAAAAAATCTATTAATCTTATAATATTTATTATATATTTTACTATATATAAGATAAGAAAGGAAAATTTATGCTTGAATTAAAAAAAGTAAAAAAGCCGGCGAAGATTGCGGCAAGCACTGGCGGGGGGATGTCTCAATCCCCGTTCAGGCCCCAGTATGTCGAAAAAAAGCCGCCTTGTATGGACACTTGTCCCAACGGTACCAAAGTAAGAGATTATATACAGTTTATAGCTCAGAGCGAATCTTACGACAGGCCTATGGACGAATCGTTAAAACAGGCATTTTATATGCTCACTGAATCCAATCCTCTGCCTTCCGTTACAGGAAGAGTCTGCCCGCATCCTTGCGAGGATGCCTGCAACAGGAGCGAAAAAGATAATCCGGTTGCGATAAACGCCATAGAAATGTTTGTAGGAGATTACGGAATAAAGAATAATCTTCAGTTTAAGAAACTGACCGATGCCCCGAGAAAAGAGAAAATAGCGGTTATAGGAAGCGGACCGGCGGGACTTTCCGCCGCATACCACCTTGCAATCAGAGGATATAACGTTACTATTTTCGAAAAATATCCCGAAACAGGCGGATATTTAAGATACGGCATTCCGCGTTTCAGACTTCCGTTAGATATTATCGATGCAGAGGTTGGACGTATTAAAAATCTCGGCGTAGAAATTAAAACAGGCGTTAATATTGGAACAGACATAACTATCGATAAACTTAAATCCGAATTTGACGCCGTCTTTGTGGCGATAGGAACGCATGAGCCTATAAAAATGAAGATGAGCGGAGCGGATTCTCCTAATGTTTATACCGGTATAGAGTTTCTTCAAAAAGCGGCTTCCGGCGAACTTAAAGACGCCGGCAAGGAAGTCGTGGTTATCGGAAGCGACAGCGCCATGGACGCAGGAATGGTGGCTAAAAGGCTCGGCGCCAATGTTACTTTTATTTATAATAAAGGTACGTTAAACGATGTATCGGAAATAAAAGAAAAAGGTTCTGCCGAAGTCAAAGAAGGACATGCGGAAGGAATTAAATTCGAGTTTTTATTTGCTTTAAATGAAATAATTACCGAAAACGGTAAGGCCGTAGCGGTTAAACTTAAAAAAATGAAACTCTCCGAAAAAGACGCTTCCGGCAGGGTCCATCCGATAATTATAGAAGGCGGTCAGGAGCTTACGCTAAAATTAGATACTCTTATTTACTCGTTCGGTCAGAAGCCGGATTATAAAGGCATGGAGAATCTTGCTAAAAATCAGAATAACGAGTTTTTAAAGGTTGACGATAATTATCTCGTGGCTAACGAAGATAAAATTTTTGCCGGCGGCGATATATTAAAATTCGGATTGGTTACAGACGCTATCGGTATGGGAAGGTATGCGGCGTACGCCATACATAAAAAATTTACCGGAGAACAGGTAATTAAAGATGAAAGAAGGATTATAAAATACGGCGACGCTGTTAACAGAGAGGGTAAAAATATGTATATCGCATATTTCCAAACCTCTGAGAGGCAGAGAAGAACGTCCCGCGATCCTTTAGCAAGAGTTAAGGATTTTGACGCAATTTTAAACGACCTCAGTCTGGATGAGCTTATATTGGAGGCAAAAAGATGCATGAGCTGCGGTATGTGTTTCGATTGCGGCAGCTGTTTCGAATACTGCTCTCAAAGCGCCGTAAAAAAATTACCTAAAGGACTGCACTTCGAGTTTCATTTGGAAACATGCAACGGATGCAAAAAATGCGCGGAAAGCTGTCCGTGCGGATATATAGATATGGTTTAAATTTTAAATAAAACTCACAATATTAATTAAAATTACAGGAGGTTTTACTAATGGCTGAACTCGATTATAACGGAAAAAAGATTCAAACGGACGATGAAGGTTATCTTCAAAATTTAGGCGACTGGGACAAAGGTCTCGCAGAAGCTTTGGCAAAAACTGAAAACGTAGAGTTAACCGAAAAACACTGGAAACTTATCGAATGGATAAGGAATTATTTTCAGCAGTTTCAGGTTGCTCCTGCCATTAAGTCTCTTACGAAAGAGGTTATGAGTCTTGAAAATTTACCTGATAAAAAGGAAGCGAACAAGTTTATCTATGAATTATTTCCGGAAGGTCCGGCTAAACAGCTTGCTAAAATAGCAGGACTTCCTAAGCCTACCGGATGCGTTTAAGTTAATCGTAATAAAACTTATCTGCAGACAGTCGCTGATTTGTTTATATAAATAAAGGGAGAAGAAATTTTGTTCTTCTCCCTAAAATAACATAATTTATTTATTCAGGGGGGAGTAAATATGGCGCCTCTAAATTTAACAACCGCTATATATTTATTAATTACATACACGGTCGGGTTAATATTTGTTATAGGAGTGGTTCTGAGAATATATCAATATGCCACGACCCCGCAACCCATTAAAATTATGCTTACTCCTGCTCCTCTAACTAAGAGTGGAGCATTTGCCAGAGTTCTGGGCGAAGTCTTTTTCTTCAAAAGCCTTTTTAAATCCAATATATCGACATGGATTTTTGGATACCTTTTTCATATTTCGTTTTTCCTATTGATATTTATGCACTTTTTGAGGCACTTTATATATTCGAACCCTCTGCCGTGGTGGTATAATATATTTGTAAATATAGGAATAGTATGCGGCATCATTATGGTTTTATCACTTTTCCTTCTTTTAATGAGAAGGGTAATTATAGAGAGAGTCAAATTTATATCGCTGTTTCAGGATTATTTAATATTAATTCTTTTAATGCTTATAGGTCTGGCGGGTTTGTCGTTAAACTATGTTTTGACGCCATCCGCTTTAACCGTCGTCGATAACCGGCTTGATCCGTATATGAACGGACTTTTAACGTTTCAGTTCACCAATATTCCGTCAAACCCTGTTTTTTTAATACATTACACGCTTGTAATGCTCCTTGTCCTCTATATTCCATTCAGCAAAGTAATGCATTTCGTCGGCATATTCTTTTCGCCGACTAGAAATATGGCGGATAATCCCATAGAAGAAAGATATTATAGACCGAAAGCAAAAGATCTGTCTATTTAAAATATAAAAAAATTATATATATAATATAAACCTGCAATTTTGATTCTATAAAGAATTAAACGGAGGTATAAACGGTATGGCCAAGCCAAAAAATAAATATAAAGTCCCTGTTCTGGACGGTAAAATTTCAATCCCTAAAATAGTTCCGGGAGCTTCGGCATATGAGCATATGATAGAAGCCCAAAAAGAAGACATGGAAGCCTTAGGGTTCCCGTTTAAACTTCAGGACGGCTGGAAAGAAAAAGCGCTGGGAGTTTTTAAAGAAATACTCGACCATAATAAGGCGGTCAGAGATTATATGGATATATGCGTCAGATGCGGGGCGTGTACGGATAAATGCCAGTTCTTCCTTGGAACGGCAGACCCGAACAATATGCCTGTTCAAAGGCAGGAATTAATGAGGAAGGTTTACAGATATTATTTTACGCCTTCAGGATTCTTTAAAAGCCTTTCAAACGCTCAGGAATTAACCGAAGAGGTTTTAAAAGAATGGTACACTTACTTCTGGCAGTGTTCGGAATGCAGAAGGTGTTCTCTTTATTGCCCTTACGGCATCGATACCGCAGAAATCACTATGGCGGCAAGACAGATTATGGATTCCATAGGTCTCGGTCAAAAATACACCACGGAAGTTATTCATAAAGTTTTTAAAACAGGGAACAATATCGGGATCCCGCCTGCGGCTTTAAGAAACACCCTTAACGATTTAGAAGAAGAAATTGAAGAAGAGGGCGGAAAAGGGGTTAAAATACCTATGGACGTAGAAGGCGCCGAAGTTTTATTAGTACCGCCGTCGGCGGATTTTTTTGCTATGCCCCACATGGAATCCTTAAAGGGATACGCAAAAGTATTTCATAAAGCCGGTATAAGCTATACAGTTTCGTCATATGCTTCTGAAGCCGGCAATTTCGGAAAATTTATAGGAAGTTATCAAAGTACTAAAGAAATAAACAAAAGAATATGGGATGAAGCAAGAAGGCTTAAAGTAAAAAGAGTTATCATCGGCGAATGCGGCCATGCATGGAGAGCGGCATATATGTATTCCAATACAATGAACGGTCCTTTTGATTTTCTTGACAGCAAATATAAACAGCCCACTCATATATGCGATTTTACTTTAGGCTTGATTAAGAGCGGAGCGATAAAGCTTGACCCTTCGGCAAACGACGACAAGGTGGTTACGTTTCACGATTCATGCAATGTAGCCAGAGGTTCTAGGATAGGGGACGTCGTAGGCGGACAGTTTACGATACCGAGAGAACTGATTAAAGCCGCCGCAAATAAATTTGTAGAATTAAGAGAAGGCACGACTAAAGAAAGCACTTTCTGTTGCGGCGCCGGCGGAGGCTTATTGACCGAAGAAGTTATGAACGTAAGGCTTGCCGGTTCTATGCCCAGAATGCAGACGGTGAAAGAAGCCGTAGATAACCACGGCGTTAATTTCTATGCCCTTATATGCGCAATCTGCAAAACTCAGTTTACGAAAGTATTTCCTCTTTACGGATTAGACGAAGAGATGGTCGGAGGAATTCATCAGCTCGTAAGCAACGCTATAATAATGTAAAAATAAAAAGGTGTCCGATTTTAAATCGGACACCTTTTTATTTAAATCCGATACCTTTATTGTAAAACGGAAGCAATTAATAAGTTAATTAGTTAATTTTGAAGGAGGAATTGATGAAACTTGGAGTTCTTGTTAAAGAAGGTCCCTATATGCATCAGGCTATCGATACCGCATATAATTTTATAGTTGCGGCAATGGAATCGGGGCATGAGATAACGGGCATATTTTTCTACAACGACGGGGTCTATAACAGGTGCAGTACTTTAGAGCCGCCGAGAGATGAAAGAAATATAATGAAACTTCTTTCGGATCTTGAGCTCAAGGGCGTAAGGCTAATAGTATGCGTTGCGGCCGGAAAAAGAAGAGGCATAGTAAACCAAACGGTTTGCAAAGTGGAAGAAATATCCGGTCTGGGGCAGCTTCTTGAACTTTGTATAACGTCTGACAGGATGGTAACTTTTTGATTAAATTTAATTAAAATATTATTTGTTGAGGGAGTAAATAAAATGTCGGAACAGGAAAAAACTAAGGTAATGTTTGTTTGCAGAACCGCTCCTTACGGAACAGTCTATGAGCAGGAAGCAATAGAGGCGATGGTTATGTTCGGGGCATACGAGCAGGATATAAGCGTCAGCTTTGTAGGAGACGGAGTTTTTTCGTTAAAAAAAGGGCAGGATACGGCTTTGCTCGGGAAGAAAAATTTTTCTATGGCGTATCCTATTTTAATTGACGATTTCGAGATTTCGCATATTTATGTCGAAAAAGAGTCTCTTGAAGAAAGAGGTTTAAGCGGCGACGATTTAATGACCGAAGTTGAAATTGTCGATAGAAATTCATTAAAACAAAAAATGAACGAAATGAAAGCATTGTTACCTTTTTAAATTAAAAGTCAAAATATACGAATTAATAAAGGAGGAGAATAAAATTGCTGCATATAATTAAAAAGTCGCCCTATGAATCCTCAGCTCTTAATGATGCCGTAAACTATATAGGTCAAAACGACGATGTGGTTCTATTGGTAGAGGACGGCGTATATGCCGCTAAAAAAGGCGGCAAATTTGAGGCATTATTAAGAAATTTGACACAAAAAAATAGCGTTTACTGTCTTTTGGCAGACATTAAGGCCAGAGGAATACAAGAAAACGAATTAGCGGAAAACATAAAGGTTATCGATTATAAGGGATTTGTAGAAAAAGTCGTAGAGCATAATCCTATGACTTGGTCTTAATTTATGTATAAGTTGTAAGCCTTAAAAATTTCCGGTCCGCTCATTCCTTCAACACGTTAAAAAAAATAATTTTGCTACCAAAAAATAGTTGTTGACATTTTGAGCAAATAATATTAAATATATAGAATTAAATTAAAATCCTAAGAATAGCAAGAATAATTTATCGTGAATATCTTGCTAAAACTACCTGGAGGGACAATATGGCATTAGTAAATCCGCACGGTAAAGAGAAAAAATTAAAACCTCTGCTTTTGTCCGGCAACGAACTTAAGGGGGCAAAAGAAAAGGCAAAAAATCTTAAAAAATTACCGATGACTTCGAGAGAAACATCGGATTTAATAATGATGGGCATAGGCGCATTCACGCCGCTTGAAGGATTTATGGGCAAGAAAGATTGGCAGGGCGTCGTAGATAATTATACAATGGAAGACGGAACGTTCTGGCCTATTCCGATTACGCTTTCTGCCACAAAGGAAATAGCGGACGAAATTAAAATCGGAGAGGAAGTTGCGCTTGTAGATTTCGAAACTTCCGAAATTATAGGAATAATTACCGTATCGGAAAAATATTCGATAGACAAGGCGCATGAGTGCCAAAAGGTATTTAAGACAACCGATATGGAGCACCCGGGAGTTCAAAAGGTTATAGCTCAGGGTGACGTAAATATTGCGGGCAAAGTTGTAGTTTTAAGCGAGAGTACTTATCCGGTAGAGTTCAAGGAAATATATATGCGTCCGGCAGAGGTTAGAAAAATATTTGAGGAAAAAGGCTGGAATACGGTTGCGGCGTTTCAAACAAGAAATCCTATGCACCGTTCCCACGAATATCTTGCAAAGGTTGCCATAGAAACTACCGACGGCGTCCTGATTCACCAGCTCGTCGGCAAATTAAAACCCGGCGATATCCCCGCCAGCGTCAGAGCCGTTGCTATCAATACGCTAATGGATAATTATTTTGTTAAAAATACTATTGTGCAGGCAGGCTATCCTATGGAAATGAGATATGCCGGACCGAGGGAAGCCCTTCTTCACGCCGTTTTCAGGCAAAACTACGGATGTTCCCACCTTATCGTAGGAAGAGACCATGCCGGCGTGGGCGACTATTACGGACCTTTCGATGCCCATAAAATATTTGACGAAATTCCTAAAAACGCCCTTGAATTAAAGCCTTTAAAAATGGACTTGACGTTTTACTGCCATAAGTGCGACGGCATGGCATCTACCAGAACATGTCCGCATCCCAAGGAAGACAGGCTTACCTTAAGCGGCACGATGTTAAGAAAATTGTTGTCCGAAGGACAGGAAGTACCTGACCATTTTTCAAGACCGGAGGTCCTATCGATATTAAAGGACTATTACGCTTCTCTTTCTCAAAACGATAAAGTTGAAGTAAAACTTCATAAAGCGGCTAAAGGAGAGATTTGATTTTTAATTAAACCTGATTCAATTTATATTATCCCGCTTGCGGAGCGGATAATATATCGTTTTATATATAAAAATAATATACCAATTAAGGAGGTATGAAAATGCCAAGTTTTGTAATTACGGAAAAGTGCGACGGTTGTAAAGGAAGGGATAAGACTGCATGCCAGTATATCTGCCCCAACGACCTTATGGTCCTCAACAAGGACGTTATGAAGGCTTACAATCAGGAGCCCGACCAGTGCTGGGAGTGTTACAGCTGTGTTAAAATTTGTCCTCAATCCGCTATAGAGGTTAGAGCGTATCAGGATTTTGCGCCCTTAGGTTCTTCGGTTATTCCTATGCGCGGTTCCGATTCTATTATGTGGACGGTCAAATTTAGAAACGGAAAGATTAAAAGATTTAAGTTTCCTATCAGAACAACCCCGGAAGGAGGTATCGACCCGTATCAGGGAATTGCCGAGGTTAATCAGGGAAATTTGAAAGATGAACGTTTATGCGATGAACTCGGAATAGAGCTTATAGCGCCGAAGAAATAACCGGTTGATCCGATAGAAGTTTGTTTATTTTAATTAAAATAATTTAAAAATTGTGAGGATAAATTGTATGGCTGAGAATTGTACTACCGAAATGAAAGGTTCAATGACAAGCGCCGATGTTTTAAACAACTATACCATAGAAGAGATCAATACCGATGTTTTAATCGTCGGCGGCGGTATGGTAGGATGCGGAGCCGCATTTGAAATAAAAAAATGGGCGCCTAAAGATATGAAAATAACGATGATAGAAAAAGCTTCTATAGAAAGAAGCGGCGCCGTCGCAATGGGATTATCCGCTATTAATACTTATCTTGGAGACAATACTCCGGAAGATTACGTTAAGCACGTTGCTAACGACCTTATGGGTATAGTAAGAGAAGACCTTATTTACGATACCGGCAGACATGTAGATTCGACCGTCCAGCTTTTCGAAAAATTCGGACTTCCGATATTCAAAGAAGACGAAGAAGATACAAGGTCTATCGCCGAAGGCGCAAGACCGCTCAGAGCCGGCAGATGGCAGATAATGATTCACGGCGAATCATATAAAGTATTGGTTGCCGAAGCCGCGAGAAAAGCTCTCGGCGAAGAAAACATATTGGAAAGAGTATTTATAACCGAGCTTCTTATGGACGAAAAGCATGAAAACAGAGTTGCGGGAGCAATCGGTTTCAGCTTAAGAGAAGCGAAGATTTATATATTTAAAGCAAAGTCGGTAATTATGGCTTGCGGAGGAACGGTTAACGTTTTCAGGCCGAGGTCTCAGGCGGAGGGCATGGGAAGAACATGGTACGCAATATGGAATGCCGGTTCTACATATGCTATGGGCTATCAAGCCGGAGCGGAAATGACCACGATGGAAAACAGATTTGTTCCTAACAGATTTAAAGACGGATACGGTCCCGTTGGAGCATGGTTTACGCTGTTTAAGTCCAGAGTTTTAAATGCGCACGGCGAAGACTATATGCAAAAATGGGGACATATGTTGAAGGATTATGCGCCTTACGGTTTAGCAAAAGTTCCCGCGACATGTCTCTGGAACCATGTTATGTTAAAAGACTGGATGGAAGGAAACGGTCCTTTCTATATGAATACATCCGGCGCAATTAAAACGCTGTTTGAAACTCTTCCAGAAAAGAGAAAGAAATCCCTCGAAGCCGATGCTTGGGAAGATTTCCTTGATATGACTGTTGCGCAGGCTGGATTATGGGCGGCAATGGATATAGATCCGGCGGAAACAAATTCAGAAGTTAT
>JAJZJD010000033.1 GCA_021828445.1 bacterium | reverse complement strand
AAAGCCTCCCTCTATCACCATTTTATCCATATGTAATTTTAACCGCCCTTTCTTTATTATTTAAATCGTTAATAAAAGCTATATTCTTAAATTTTATATTTTTAAACTTTTCATTAAATAAAGATTGGATTGCCGATTTTTTCCTGTAATCTATTTCTAAAATAAGCGTTTTGGTTTTTTTAGTTTTAAGAGCGGCATAATCGAATATTTTTCTGTAAAACTTAAGACCGTCCTTTCCGCCGTTCAAAGCCTTAACCGGTTCGTAAAGTCTAATATCGTCGTCCAACGCTTTTAATTCGCCGGTTTCTATATAAGGAGGGTTGGAAATAATTATATCGAAATTATCAAAATCCGCTAAATGAAAACCCAAATCGGAATTAATAAAAGTTGCATCGGCGCAACTTGATTTAAGAATGTCAAAATAAACCGGCGCAACTTTTTCCCGCACCCCGTTTGCAATTATATTTTTTTTAGCGGCGTTTAGACTCCTGATACTGTTATCGGCAGCATAAATTATAACATTATCAGAATTCTTTGCAATAGAAATCGCAATCGCTCCGGAACCGGTTCCTATATCGAGAATGCAAATTTTCCTTTTTAATACGCCTGAAAGCCTTTTTACTTCTTTTAATGCTTCATCTACCAAACATTCGGTATCGGGTCTCGGTATTAAAACCGATTTGCCGACAAAAAAATCCAAAGAGTAAAACTCTTTTTTGTTTACGATATAAGCAAAAGGCTCTCTCCCGCCTCTTCTTTCGATTAATCTTTCGAATAGATTTATTTTACTTCCGGCAATTTTGTCGTTATAAGAAATAATGACTTCTTCTATGGTTTTCCCTAAAACATGCTTCATTATGCCCGCCGACTCGTTAAAAGGATTCGGAATATTTTCATTTCTCAGACGGGCTTCGCCCATTTTAATCAATTCGTAAACGGACATAACTTCATTTAAATTATTATTGTAATTGTTTTTGAGATTCAAAATAATCCGCTAAAGGCATCAAAAGTTCGTCTAAAGCGCCGTCCATAAAAGAAGCCAGCTTATGTATGGTTATTCCGGCCCGGTGGTCCGTAATTCTGCCTTGAGGAAAATTGTACGTTCTTATTTTTTCGCTCCTGTCTCCGCTTCCGACCATATTTTTCCTGCTTTGCGCCTCTATGCTTTTTTTATCCGCCTCTATCCTGCTTAAAATGCGGGACCTTAATATTCTTAACGCCTTTGCTTTGTTTTTGTGCTGCGATTTCTCGTCCTGACAGGTAACTACAAGTCCGGTAGGAATATGGGTAACTCTTACCGCGGAATCCGTAGTGTTTACGCTCTGCCCGCCGTGTCCGGAAGACCTGTAAACGTCTATTCTTAAATCCTCATTGTTAATTTTAAGATCGACCTCTTCCGGTTCGAGCATAACGGCTACCGTTGCCGCCGAAGTATGGACTCTTCCCTGCGTTTCGGTGGCTGGAATCCTCTGCACTCTGTGTACTCCGCTTTCGTATTGCAAAAGGCGGTATGCATCTTTACCTTTTACCGATACGATGGCTTCTTTCAAACCTCCGGAAGATGAAGGGCTTAATGAAATAGCCTCAAACTTAAAGTTCTTGTTTAAAGCATATTTATTGTACATTTTAAAAAGGTCGAGCGCAAAAAGAGCCGCTTCTTCTCCACCCGTTGCGGCTCTTATCTCCAACAAAATGTCTTTGTCCTGAAGATTTTCTTTCGGAAAGAAAAAATCTTTAATTTCTTCCGCCAATTCAGAAACTTTATTTTTTAGAGAATTTATTTCTTCATTTTCTAAATCTATTAATGCCTGATCGGACTCGGATTTAACTAATTTCTCCAGGTCCGTTATTTCCGCTTCGGTTCTCTTATATTCCGAAAATTGTTCCGCCGTCTTTTTTATCAGATTGTACTGCTTGGATAATTCTTTTATTTCCGCGCTGAATCCTTTTGAGCTTTCTTCCTGTATCCGCGAATATAAATTTTTTGATTTTTCGGATAATTCAAGAGCCTTTTTTATGAGATTTTCATCAAGCATTTAACGACGCACCTTTAAAAAGTATGAAAATTTTGATTACCGCATACGCGGTCATCCAGACTCTTTCAAAAGTCAAAACCGCCTTTTAACCAAGACATTCTGACTTCCGACGGTTTTCCGCAGGAAAATTCTCCTTCTCCGCAATTTCCCCTGACGCATGCCGGACCGGCGCCGTAAAAAACGGACGGAGCGATAGGATAAACAAGTTTGAACATCTCCTGCGCCACGGCTCTGATTTCCCACTGCGCCCTATTGCACCCCCTCAGCCTGAAAAAGTGCAAAAGCTCCCTTGCATTCATGGTGAAAATAATCTGGGTTTCGGTTGCGTTGGGAAGCAGATATCTGGCATCTTCGGCAGGAACGCCTTTCTCTAAAAAATAGCCGTACAGCGAAAAAATATCGGCCAACATTTTATTGTATCTCGCCGAAAGTTCTTCGTCCCCGGCTATGGAGTCCGGGACGACATACTTAGGGCTCTCTTCTTTGACATAACGCTGGCTTCTCTGGGAATATGACGCGATGCGGTGCCTTACTAATTGATGCGAAGCGCTTCTTGAAAGTTTCTCTACGCCGAAGGTAAAATTAGAATGCTCGAGGACGGATTCGTGTCCGGAAGTCCTGATTCTTTTAATTAATTTCCTTGCTTTTTCTAAGCCTTTTTCGCCGTCGTTAAAATCGGCTTCTATCTTTGCGATGCCGTAAGAACTGTAGCAAAGCCTCGCCGCCGTCGCGATGGTGATTTCCGGTTTAGAAGTGTAATTGATAAGTTTAACCATTCAAACATATAAGGAAATATTATAAGATTCTTATTTTTTACTGCTATTTGTTTTGGCGTATTTTTTGTTAAATTTATCGATTCTTCCTGCGCTGTCGATAAATTTTTGCTTGCCCGTATAAAACGGATGGCATTTAGAACATATATCGACATGAATTTCTTCGACCGTACTGCCGGTAACAAATTCCTCGCCGCAGGCGCATTTTACCTTTGCCTGATAAATTTTCGGATGTATTCCTTCTTTCATCTTTCGGTTGCTCCTTTACTTTCGATTTAAAATTTTTTAAATATTTAAGTTAACTATTATAAGATTTTAAAATAAAATTTTCAACCTTTTTTATATCATCCGGAACATCGACGGGAATAGTAGAAATATTAACGGTCTCTACTTTTATTTTATGTCCGTTTTCTATTGCTCTTAACTGCTCAAGCATCTCTTTTTTTTCTAAGTAAGACATTTCCGTTTTCCCGAATTCCATAAGAAATTCTTTGGTGTATCCGTAAAAACCGAGATGCTTGTAACCGAAAATACCTTTAAAATCCTTAAGGGTTAACGCTTTTTCTCTGTCGTAAGGAATAGGGCTTCTCGAAAAATATATTCCGAAATTATTTTTATCGACTATAACCTTGACGTTATTAGGGTCGATAAATTCTTCATAAGAGTAAATAGGGGTTTTTACGCTTGTATATGAAATATCGCCGCTTTCGTTAAACGGTTTTATTAATGACTCTATTATTTCGGAATTCACTAAAGGCTCGTCTCCCTGAACGTTTAATACGATGTCCGCATCGATGCCGCTTACAGCCTCTATTATCCTGTCTGTGCCGGTTTGATGCGTGTCTTTGGTCATAACCGCATTCGCCCCGAAATCCCTGCATACGTCGTATATCCTTCTGTCTTCCGTAGCTATTATAACGTCGGACAGTAATTCCGACTTTATAACGCCTTCATAAACATGCTTTATCATAGGCTTGCCCATAATTAATGCAAGAGGTTTGCCTTCGAATCTTGTGGATTTATATCTTGCCGGTATAACCGCGACTATTTTTTTCATTTTAATATTTTATTATAAATAAATTTAAATTTAAATGATTTTATTTGTAGTTATTTTTAGTTTTTAGTTATATAAATGTTATATCCGTATCCTGCTATAATTTTGGCAAAATTGTAAGCGGCTTTCAGGTTTTTAAATTTGCCGAATACGACTTTGTAATAAAATATGCCTTTTACATTTTTTGTCGCAAGATGAACCCCCGGAACAAGTTTTTTAACATCTTTTATTTTATTCAGCGCTTTAGATTTTACGGTATATGCCGCAAACTGAAGAGTATAGCCGGATGCCGGAGGAATATATTTTACGCTCCGATAAACATTCAGGCGGCTTTTACCGCCGTATCTTCTGCATTCGGATAGAGGCACCTGCTTCGGTCCCAGATACTGCACCCTTACTAATGCCGTGCCGGGTCCGACCATATTAAGCGCCTTTGCGGCGGCATAAGAAAGGTCCATAATCCTTCCGTCAGCGTACGGCCCCCTGTCGTTAACGCATACTTCTACGCTTCTGTGATTTTGAAGGTCGGTAACGTAAGCATAGCTGTCTAAAGGAAGCGTCAATGAAGCCGCCGTCAAATCATACATATTGTAAATTTGCCCGCTTGCCGTCTTCCGACCCTGAAAACCCGGTCCGTACCAGGAAGCGACTCCGACCTCTACATTGCGTGAAATCTGCTTCGGCGGATAATATCCGGGGGGACGGCCGTATGATGAGCCGCCCGAATAATTCCCGCCTATTATATAAGGGACGCAACCGGAAAGCGCGGCGGCAAGCATAAAAACGGAAAATAGTAAAAACGGTAATTTTAATTTCATAGCCGTATCTATTATAATTTAATTTTTACTCAATATAAACATCAAACCTTAAATTGCCGATAGAAATTTATTTTTTTATTTGACATTATTTAAATTTATACTATATAATAATAGTCGGTATTATTTATCTGTTTTTTTAAAATTAAAATCAAGTTTATAAGGTTCTTATCAAGAGCGGTAGAGGGACGGGCCCTTTGAAACCGCAGCAACCGATAATAAATTAAAATCGGTGCTAATTCCCGCAGGTCTATTCCTGGAAGATAAGAAGAAAAGAGTTTTTAAAAACCTCTTCTTCCGTATTCACAGGAAGAAGAGGTTTTTTGTTATTACGGCTTAAATAAAAATAAAATAAGATTAAGATAAGGAGAGAAAATGTTCGTAAAAGGTTTGAAGTGCAGGGAATGCGGCAAGGAATATCCGGATAGTCCGCTTTATGTTTGCGATTATTGTTTCGGTCCGCTGGAAGTGGATTACGATTACGATAAAATAAAAAAGGAAATAACGAGGGATAAAATAAAATCGCGCGATGCAAATATGTGGAGGTATCAGGAACTTCTTCCTATAAAAGGAGAAATAAAAATAGGTAAAAATGTGGGATATACCCCGCTCGTAAAAGCCGATAACCTTGCAAAAGCTCTCGGCGTTAAAGAAATATACGTTAAAAACGATGCCGTGAACTTTCCTACTTTATCTTTTAAAGACAGGGTCGTTTCGGTAGCCATAGCAAAGGCAAGGGAATTCGGTTTTAAAACCGTGGCCTGCGCCTCTACCGGAAATCTTGCCAATTCCGTTGCGGCTCTGGCGGCTTCTTCCGGCTACGAAAGTTTCGTATTTATACCGTCCAACCTTGAAATAGGAAAGGTATTGGGAACTCTCATATATGATACTAATCTTGTAAAAATTAACGGCAGTTACGACAAGGTTAACAGGCTCTGCACGGAAATCGCCGGAAAACACAGCTGGGCATTCGTAAATATCAATTTAAGGCCATATTATGCGGAAGGGTCAAAATCCCTTACTTTCGAGATGCTGGAACAGTTAGGATTCAAAGCTCCGGACAACGTCGTAGTTCCTATGGCGGGAGGGTCTTTAATTACCAAAGTAGGAAAGGCTATAGACGAATTCGATTACTGCGGTCTGCTTAAGGAAAAACCGCATACTAAAATTTTCGGAGCCCAAGCTACCGGATGCAACCCTATAACCGCTACGGTCAAAGAAAAAAGAGAGTTTATAAAACCGGTCAGGACGCCGGACACTATAGCAAAATCCCTTGCAATAGGAAACCCTGCGGACGGCTACTATGCATCCGACCTTATGAGTAAAACCGGAGGATACGGCGAAGACGCAACCGACGAAGAAATAGTAGAAGGCATGAAATTGCTGGCGGCTACCGAAGGCATATTTACCGAAACTGCCGGCGGAGTTACGGTTGCGGTCGCAAAAAAACTTATCGAAAAAGGGTATATCAATAAAAACGAAACTACCGTGCTGGCTATCACCGGAAACGGGCTTAAAACCCTCGAAGCCTTAAACGGAAAGTTGAAAGAAGCGCCGGTTATCGAAGCAAATCTCGATGAATTCGAGGGGGTTCTATCAAAAATTAAAAGAAAGAAATAAAATTAAATAACATAAAAAAAAATAAGGAGGATTTCAAATGCCTATAAAAGTTAGAATACCTACGCCGTTAAGAACGTTAACGGGGGGCAAAACCGAAGTAGAATCAAACGGTTCCAACATAATAGAAATCATAAACGATTTGGAAAAAAATTTTTCGGGAATTAAAGAAAGGATATGCGAACAGAACGACCAGGTCAGAAGATTCGTAAACGTATATCTTAACGATGAAGACATCAGGTTTATCGACAACATAAATTCAAAAGTCAAAGACGGCGATACTATTTCCATAATTCCGGCAATCGCAGGCGGCGCGCCCGAAAAAAAAAAGTTTTATCTTAACTATCCGCAGGAAGTAATTAAAGAACCGTTAATTTATCTTGTCGGTAAAAACTATAACGTTATTACTAATATCAGAAGCGCCAGCATATCCAACGACATCGGAATAATCGCGATAGAACTTGAAGGGGAATCCAAAGATATCGAAAAGGCGGTAAAGTTTTTGGAATCAAAAGGCGTAACGGTAGAACCTATCGTTCTCGACGTAGTTGAATAGAGATTTTATACGGAGGATACAAATTTGAATTTCAGCGAAGAGCAGATAAAAAGATACGCAAGGCATATAATACTGCCGGAAGTCGGCGGCGAAGGACAGGAAAAACTGCTTTCGTCGAAAGTCCTTCTTATCGGAGCCGGAGGGCTCGGCGCTCCCTGCGGATATTATCTCGGAGCGGCGGGAATAGGAACTCTCGGAATAGTAGATTACGATACCGTTGATTTATCCAACCTTCAAAGGCAGATATGGCACGGAACGGCGGACGTCGGGAGATACAAGGTCGATTCCGCGAGAGATTCCATAGGGCGCATCAATCCGGACGTAAAAGTCGTAACGTATAAAGAAGGCATTAACGCAGCCAATATTAAAGATATAATAAAAGATTACGACGTGGTCGTAGATGCAACCGATAATTTTCCGACGAGATATTTAATAAACGATGCCTGCCATTTTATGAAAAAGCCTTTAGTTTACGGTTCTATTTTCCGCTTCGACGGGCAGGCGACGGTATTTCTGCCGGAAGAAGGTCCGTGCTATAGATGTCTTTTCCCGACTCCTCCGCCTGCTGGACTCGTTCCGAGCTGTCAGGAAGCCGGAGTTTTAGGCGTTCTCCCCGGAGTAATAGGCGCAATTCAGGCAAACGAAGCCATAAAAATAATTCTGGGCGTTGGACAAACTTTAAACGGAAGACTTCTGATATACGATGCCCTCGATATGAAATTTACCGAAATGAAACTCAGGCAGGATAAAACCTGTCCATTATGCGGCGAAAATCCGACGGTTTTTGAATTAATCGAATACGGCGACCTGTGCGAATTTAAAAATTGAAATAATCGCAAATAATTGCGGGAGTGCAAATTAAATGTCCGAATATAAAGAAAACAGCGAATTGAATATCAAAGGCGAAATATGCCCTTTTACCTTCGTAAAATCGAAGCTTGCCTTAGAAAAGATGAAAAAAGGCGAAATTTTAAGAGTAATAGTGGACTACGAACCCGCCATAAGAAATGTCCCCCGTTCTATGGAGGAACAGGGGCATAAAGTTTTATCCATCAATAAAATTAACGATACCGATTACGAAATTATCGTGGAAAAAGATGGAAAAAAATAACTTATTATCGAATATCGGCGGCACCGGAGCGGTTCTGTTGAACAAAATAATTAATCCGGTCATTTCCGGTTCAAAGCTATACGCAAAACTCGAAGGGCTTAATCCGGGCGGCTCCGTAAAAGACAGGCCTGCGCTGTATATGCTCAAAAATGCCGTGGAAAAAGGTTTGATAAAAGACGGGGCTGCCATAATAGATTCCTCTTCCGGCAATACCGGTATTTCTTATGCGATGATAGGCGCGTTTCTCGGCATTAAAGTCAAAATTTACGCCCCTTCCAATATGAGCGAAGAAAGAAAGAAAATAATGCGCTTATACGGCGCAGAATTGATTCTTACCCCTGCGGAAGAAAGCCACGACGGAGCGATAAAACGGGCGATGGAAGAATATGAAAGAGGCGGCAAAAATATGTATTATATGCCGGACCAGTATAATAATCCTTATAATCCGATAGCCCACTATGAAACGACGGCGTTAGAACTTCTTGAGCAGACCGGCGGAAACATCGATTATTTCGCTACGGGCATCGGCACCGGCGGGACGATACTTGGTATAGGCAAAAGGCTTAAAGAATATAACGATAAAATAAAAATTATCGCCGTAGTGCCGGATAATGAAATGCACGGGATAGAAGGTTGGAAATATAACTATTCCCTAAATTTCCAAGGATTCGACGCCGATAAAATAATAGACGATTTTGTAAAAGTCGATACCGAAGGCAGTTACGCGATGCTTAAAAGGCTCGTGAGAGAAGAAGGGATTTTATGCGGATTTTCCTCCGGGGCAAACGTTTACGGCATCAGTAAGCTTGCGGAAAAATATAAAGGAAATTTCGCTACGGCGCTTCCCGACACCGGGTCAAGATATCTTTCTACGAGAGTCTTTGCCGAGTTACGGTAAAAAACATTATGGCAATTATAATTCCAAAAAACGAGCTCGAAATAATCAAAAAACATGCGGCGGAAATATTTCCGTATGAAGCATGCGGCGGACTTCTTGGAAAAATCGAAGGAGAAAACAAGATTATCGTAAAAGCGTATCCCGCCGAAAACCGCTACGGAAAAATTACATGGGACAGCTTTGAAATCGAACCCAAAGATATTTTGGAAATGGATAAATTTTGTATGAAAGAAAATCTTGATATACTAGGATTTTACCATACCCACCCGAACCATCCCGCAATCCCCTCGAGCTTCGATATAAACGCTTCATGGCCTTTCTATTCTTACGTAATTCTTTCCGTGAAGGGCAACAGCCCCGAAAACGTCGTGGATATAAAGAGCTATCTTATGCCCGACAAAACTTCGTCGCCCGTGGAAGAAAAAGTAGTAATATAACCAATTATCTCGCTATCTCCTCAATCAGTTTTTCGGCAAGACTTGCCTTCGGCTCCCTTTCGAACCTTTTTATTTCGCCTGCCTTGTTTATCAGAAACCCTTCGTTTTCGTCGCCGCCGATAATATCTTTGGATACGTCGTTTATGAAAATATAGTCCAAAGACTTTTCGGAAAGTTTTTTTCGTCCGTTTTCTATTATGGAATCGGTTTCGGCGGCAAAACCGAAAACTGTCTGCCCCTCTTTTTTGATTTCCGAAACGGCTCTTAATAAATCTTCGTTTTGAATAAGTTCGACGTTAAGTATGCCGCCTGCGCCGGCATTGCCGCTTTTCTTAATCTTTACGGGGCTTTTTTCTTTAAAACCGTAATCGGAAACCGCCGCCGCCATAAAAAGCGTGTCGCATTTCTTGAATTCTGTAAGCAAAGCCTCTTTAAAATCGCTAAAACCTGAGCGGTTTATAATTTTTATCCGCCTGTTTATATATTTGTGGGGCATGTCGATATTAAGCGCAATCAGCGTAACCTCCGCCCCCGCTTTTATCGCTTCATTCGCAAGGCTAATCCCCATTTTTCCGCTTGAACCGTTGGACATAAACCTAACGGGGTCGAGATATTCCCTCGTAGCCCCCGCCGTGACTAAAACCCTCTTGCCTTTAAGCGTTTTTTCTTTAAAAACGGGCTCGATATCGCAAATAATATCTTCTATTTCGGGAAACTTACCTTCTCCGAAATCTCCGCAGGCGGCATTTCCGGTTCCCGGCGAAACGACGTAAAAATTATGTTTCGCCAATTTATTAAGATTATCTTTTAATATTTTATTTGCAAACATATTTGGATTCATCGCGGGGACTAAAACCTTAATCTTATCCGGCGAAGCCGCAACCGTCAGCGTTATCAGGGTATCGGCAATGCCTGCGGCGAGTTTGTTGATAGTGTTATAAGTAGCCGGGGCTATTAATATAACATCTGCAAATTTCGAAAGAGCTATATGCGAAAGCGGACTTTTAAAAGCGTCGTCGCTAAAAACCTCTTCCCCGAAAGACTCAAAAATATAAGGAGAGATAAATTTTCCGGCAGAGGCGCTTACTATGATTTTAACGTTTGCGCCCTCTTTTTTAAGCCTTCTGTATAAATCGACGCTTTTATAGCTTGCAATAGAGCCGGTGATACATAAAAGAATGTTTTTATTCTGCAAACTCATATTAACTGAAATATGGATTAA
>JAJZJD010000032.1 GCA_021828445.1 bacterium | reverse complement strand
AGATATAGCTTTCGGTGATTCGATATATAACAACGCTAAAAACAATAATTTAAATATTTTGCTTAAAAAATACGATATCAGCCTCGCTAAGCCGGAAATTATTCCCGTGGATAGCAATATTAATAAAAAAACGGTTCAAAGGAGAACCGTCCGCCCGAATCATATCCCTAAATATAGATACATATATAATAAATATAATAAAAGAGTCGAAAAGCATCCTTTACCCGGCTTTCTTATGCAAAAAGTTTCCCTTGTAGGCAGAGGAAGCGTTAAATCCGCATTAATGCTCTTATCGCGCGAAACAGGCGTCCCCGTTATTTTTTACGGGGGTTTCCCCGCCGAATTAAAAAACGACGCATATTATAAAGCCGTTCCTTTATACAAGGTATTAAAAGGGTTGGTAATTTCCAACGGCTTTAAATACAACTATAAAAACGGAATGTTATATGTTTACGCGGTAGAGGAAAAAACGTTTCATATTCCGGTTTCCGATTTACTTTCGTCTTTTTCGTCCACGGTCGGGATAAGCGGTATGAACGGGCAGAACAATAATAACAATAATATAAGTAATTCTAATTCTGCCGGTATGCCGGACGGTCAGAATACGGGAAGCGCTCAGCCGGTCGGGACGGCTTCGGCAAATTCCATAAATCCTGCCGGCAATACTAACGAAAGCAACGCAGTTTCTTCTAATCCTTCCGGCTCTATTTCTTTAACGCTTTCGGAGTCCGACAGCCTCTATGGCATTATTTCAAGGAATATTAAAGAAATGCTCACGAAAAAAGGAAAATATTTCATTAATCCCAAAGACGGGTTAATATGGGTTAAAGACAGGGTTTCCAACGTCAACGAAGTTTCCGCCTATATAAAAAGAATCGATAAATTTCTTTCTAAACAGGTTTTTTTAAAAGTCGAGGTAATAGACGTAAGTTTAAATAAAGGATTTCAAACCGGCATAAACTGGAATCTCTTATTTAATCAGGCATTCAAATCGAATGCTTTCGGTGCAGAGTCTATATCGGTTGCGGCTCAGCTTGCCTCAGGGAATAATATATCAAATGCGCCGTATATCGGCTTTACCGGTTCAGGAAACAGCGGCGCAATTTTAAATGCGCTTAAAACGCAGGGGGCGGTTAACGTAATATCTCAGCCGAGGCTTGTTTTGATGGACGGGCAGACGAGGCTGATCTCATCGGGAACGATAACCCCGTATATTTCGAGCATACAGACTATGGCTTTAAGTTTGTCCCAGACCGAGACTTATCCCGTTATATCTCAGGTGCAGACCGGTCTTTCCATATCCTTTACTCCCCATATAAATTTTAAAAACAATTCCGTTTCCGTTACTTTAAGCCTGATAGACAATTCTATTACGGGTTACCAGTCTTTTTCGGTCAGCGGCGACAGTTTCAGCAACCCGGTAATAGAATCAAAAAGTTTCTCGGACACGGTTAACGTAAAATCGGGTTCTACGATACTTGTCGGCGGCATATTGACTACCGATAAAACAAAAAATACCTATGGAATTCCTATATTGTCTAAAATTCCGTTGATAGGGAACTTATTTAACTCTATAAACGATTTAAGCCAAAAGGAAGATCTCCTGATTATGCTGACCCCTAAAATAACTTTATAAGATAAGATTTTATGAAGATAGGCGAATATTTAATATCAAAAGGAAAATTGACGGAAACCCAGATTAAAGACGCTCTTTTCGTGCAAACTATAAGCGAAAAAAGATTAGGCGAGATTTTAATAGAAAGCGGCTGTATTACAGATTCGGATGTATCCGCTTATCTTGCTTACGATTCGGGCAGGGAATTTTTTAAGGAATTAAATACCCTGTCTTTATATATTGATAAACAAGAAAACGAAGAGCTCGGTTTTAGTTTTCTTTACGAAATTCCGGCGATAGTTGTAAGAAAAGAGGACATTCCCTATATAATTTGCAGTGAAATTACCGCAAGCCTTTCCGAAAAAATGGCTTTCGACGAAAATTTAAAAAAATTTAAAATAGGGTTTTCGACGAAAAGAAAAATTTATGAAGCGCTTAATCAAATATTTATAAACAAGGCCGTATTTTCCGAAAAAGAAATTTTAGATGAAGCAATTGAAATTGCCTTATTAAAAGGTTCTCCAAACTTAAGAATCAAGCGGTCCGAAAATTTTTATATGATTATAATGGATACGGAAATAAGCCAGGAAAACATAAGGGTTTTAAGTTTAGAAGCAGGCCGGAGAATAATCAATATAATAGCGGGGAATTGTCAAATAACATTGAAAAAGGGGCAAGGATTGGATGCAAAATTTATTTTTATTTCTAATTTTTATAAAGGCGTCCGAGTCAATATAAGAGTCGCATTTTTACCTATTTCCTCAAAATTGGATAAAGAATCGGCGCTTTTTGAAGCGGTTTTGAGAATTCACGGACTAAATAAGGTTATTGATTTTAAATATATCGGATTTACGGATGATAAAGTTGAATTATTAGAGAAGTCTTATATTCATCCGCAAGGCTTGATTATTTCGACCGGACCTACCGGTTCGGGTAAAACTACGACGTTTTACGCTATGCTAAAACTTTTGTCGCAGAAGAAAAGTTCTATTATAACTATAGAGGATCCGGTAGAAATAGAGCTTAGAGAATCAAACATCACTCAAATGAATATATCGGAAGATTTCGGCTATTCCGAAGCCGTCCGCATTATGTTAAGAAGCGAGCCGGATATTATGATGATAGGGGAAATTAGGGACGAAATAACGGCAAAACATGCATTAATCGCGGCAGAAACCGGACACCTCGTTCTTACTACCCTTCATACCAATTCTTCCCTTTCGATATTCGGCAGATTTAAATCTCTTAATATAGATTCAGACCAATTATTTTCGGTTTTAAAGTTCGTAACCGCACAAAGGCTTTATAATCCGCTTTGTCCCGAATGTAAAAAAAGAATCGGTTCGGAGAAATTACCGTCCATATACAGATATGCCTTAGATGAAAATTTAAAATTTACCGCATCCATGTTGTCTAAGACTAATATGTGCAACAGATTCTTAGATTTTAAAGAAGTTTCATGTTTTGATTCCGTATATGTAAGGGGTGAAAAAAGTTGCGATAACTGTGGAGGGACGGGATACGTTAAAAGAAAACCGTTAATTGAAATTGCAGAATTCAATGATGCCGTAAAAGAAGAAATATACGGTAATATGGCTGCGCTTTTTAATCTTTCGTCGCTGGAAGAAATTTTAATGAATTTGTCTAATTTTGAATCTTTAAAAGTTCAATCTTTTAATAAATTGATTAACGGAGAAATAGACCCCGTAACGTATTTTAATCTGTCGAAATAATCCGATTATTAAAATGATAAAAAATTATTTAATAAAATTTTATACGCCGGAAGGCAACAGCCTGATAAAAAATATCAAAGCGGAGAGCTTGTCCGAGGCGAAATCGGCAATAATACTGGAAGGTTATATGCCTGCCGTTGCGCTCCCCAACATATTTTTAGATATATTGCGTCCGGTTCGCAACGCAGGCATGAAAGATAAGGAGCTTTCCGTATTTTTTACGGAATTTTATCAGCTTGCAAAATCTTCCGGCTCTGTAGGCAAGGCATTGAGTTATATGAATAAAGGGGATAAAAAGCCGGCCGCAAGCGGAAAATATAAATTATTATACCCTGTAAAATGGCTTTATTACAATCACAAACTATCAAAATCAAGGAAACGGCTTAAACTTATTAAAAATTGCGTTTCTTTGTTAGATAAAGGCGAAACGCTTAAAGAAATCTTTATTTCAAACAACTTTGAAGAAATTGTTCTTTCGCTGTTAGATTTAGCCGATTCAACCGGCGATTATCCGCAGACTTTTTTAAAAATATCGGAATATTTCGATACAAAAAATTCTTATAAAAAGAGTATAGCCGGAGCGTTAGCCTATCCGTCTTTTCTATTTTTCTTACTATTCGTCGCATTTTCGGTATTTTTATATTATATAATTCCGACTTTTGCTTTATTTTTCAGTCAATTTCCGCATATACCGCAGTCAACTAAAAATATTTTGAGTTTATTTAATTATTTAAAAAATATCTTTATATACTGCATAATTTTAGCCGCATCCGGTTTAGCCGCGCTCGGTTTTGACTTGTTTCGAATTAAAACTAAAACGGTATCTTTTATGCTTGATATTCCTCAAATCAGAAATATTGTAAATTACGGCTATCTGAACTGGATTTTTTATCAATTTTCCCTGATGATTTCATCGGGCGTTACGGTTAACGCCGCATTTAATTATTTCAGGAAAAATACTTCCAAGATATATTTTAAAAATAAATTTGAATTAATTTACGCGGATTTGATTAGTGGAATTACCCTGCATGATTCAATTGTTAATGCAAATTTTTTATCGGACGATGCCGTAGAATCTATCGGTTATGCGGAAATAGGAGGTTTTTTGTCCGAAACGGTCTTAAGATTATCGCTGGAATTTAAGGAAAAATCAAACCGGTATATGAAGTTATTTACAAAAGGATTATTTTTTTTAGCTATTGCTTCCGTCGTATTTTTTTTGTTTTTAATGTTTTTTTCTTTATTTTTGCCTCTTATCCAAGGAATGGTCGGATTGCCGGCAAACTATTAATCGATTAATCAGAATTAAATCAATCAAATCATAACAAATAAAATTTAAGGAGGCGGTAAAATATGATTAAAAAATTTAAAAAAAGCAACGACGGTTTTACTTTAATGGAAATTATAGTCGCAATGATAGTAGTGGGAATACTATCTGCAGGAGGTTTGATGGTTTATAACGGGCTCATAGGTTCGTCAAACGTTACCGCCACGGTTCAATCTATCACTAAAATTGAGTCTGCCGTAAATTCTTATATGCAGGTAAACGGAGGAAGCATTATGCCGCCTTCGGGAGTATCTCTTCCTTATGCGATGCAGGAAGATAATCTTCTTCCTGCATCATGGACGGTCAACGGAAATAACGTCGCTCCTCCTAATCCGGGTTTTATACAGAGCTATTTTATCTCGACGAATTCCAATCCCGGACAATATCGGTACATAATAGGCATAAATGCCCCTCAGATGACCAATGCGCAGGCTTTAAATATATGTAATTCATTAGAAAATTCTATATCCGGAGTCGATGCAAGCGAAAACGCCGTTTTTAATATAGGTAACGGACAGACTTGTTTGAGCGATTTATTTAACGGCAATGCCTCATCGGCCGATAGTTCTAATTTTCAGGGGAATTTAACCTTTACGTTTAATTAAATTACAAAGAAGCCAAAGAAGTTAAAAGTTTATACGGATGAATAATTATGAAACATTGCATTATATTAGCCGGAGTAGTCGGAATTACCCTGTTTTATACGTTAATATTCTCAAAATTATGTTTCGGTTTGAGTAAAGGGCAGATTTACAACTTAGAGGCGCAGAATGTAGTAAATACTGCAGACCTCGTAATAAAGGCGGAGCATGCATATTTTTCGAACTACGGAAGGTTTGCGGACATAGCAGGCCTTGAACAAAGCAGTCCGGCATATTTAAGCCCTATTCCGGTTTACAGTTTCAATAATGAAGGGTGCGTGAAGAAAATATTATTTAAAATAAATATTTATATCTGCGTAAACTTGCAGGGCGGAACGCTGAATGTTCTTATGCCGGACGATTTTACTTATTCGGATATAGCGGTACGCGAGATAAGCAAGGGCATTACCGGAAAAACGGAGCAAATTTCGTCCGACGACGGTTTAGCCGATATTTCTTTTAATCTTAAACTAAATCCGCCATCTTTCGCATCCAATCCGGATAGCGCTTCTCCGGTTAGTTCGACGCTTACGAGTCCGGATGCGAACGGCGGAACGAGTTATATAAATACCGAAAATCAAAGCGGTTTAATAAATAGAGCGGTACAGGCGGTCGTTAGATTTTTTACGGCGGCGTTGAGCCTTTTTTGACTACATATAGAAAGAGAAGGAGAATTTATGCAAATTTCAAAAAATAATATCGCAGGAAATAATAAAGGATTTTCACTTATAGGCGTGATTATCTCCATGGTCGTCGTTTCGATTATGGCGGCTTTGTCCTTACCCGCGCTCAAAGGGATGGTGTTTGAAAACAGAGCCGATAATATATCGTTGCTTGCCAACGCCATTATAAATGCGGAGAGTACTTACGTAAATAATAATAATAGTTTTAGCGCTATAGGAGCTCTCCAGACCGCCGGATACCTTGCCGATGGTCTTGGAATTAACTTTGTCGGCGGCAGCCCTTCTTCGGACTGTATATACGGGAGTATAACCGCAAAGAACGATACAAAAATATGCTTAAGCGTTAATAATTCCGTTCAAAACGGGACGCCGCGGGAAATAAGCTACGCTCTCGAGATAACGGCGGCGCAAAGCCAAGAATCGAATAATTATTACGATTTTTATAACGATATAAGGCATAATATACCCGGAAGCGCTATGATTAACGGGAATGAAATAATTTATATAGACCCGATAGCCGTAGATAATAATCAGGCAGGCGCCTACAGTCAATATATAGGAATGAGTTTTTATATAACCGGAGCAATATGTTATATTACCGAAACCGCATATATAAATTCCGGCAGGGGTAAAACATATACGAGAATATGGAACGGCGGAATGCTGTCGTTATATTTTATAGTAGAAGCGGTAAATGGAAATAATGCGGTACTGAGTTATGCCAATAACCCGAATTCCGAATGCGATTACAGTTCATCGGAGACCAACAATGCGGGAGATTCTTATTCTTACGCTTCATGGGTAGGAGGTGCGTTCCAAAATCCGTATCTTCCTCAGGTTTGGGGAACGGTGCGTTATTCCTACTGGGAGGGAGGAATGAGCTATGTCCCGGTAGAATCTCCCGGGTATGAAATAGAAATACCGGCAAGCTATCTCCCCGATTTAATAAATTTAAACCAGCCGAATACGTTAAATTAAAAACCATGCATAAAAATTTAATTTATATAGAAGAATATGATATTTACCAGTATTTTGACGGAGAAAAATCAATCTTTTCCCATGATTATCCCGGAAAAACGGCGGATTTTCAAATTACGCCGGCGCTTGCGGTAATATCTAAAAATATTAATTTTTCCGTTATTCCAAAAAACGGCGTTAAATCGGTTAAAAAATCGGGGTTAAACAAATATCTCGCTAAATATTACAAGGACGAGTCTTATTTTTATATCGGCAACGCCTATAATGAATACGGAGTCTATCATACCCTGCCTTTAAATATAAAAAAATATTATTCGTTATTAAAGGGAATTGATTTTATTATTCCGTACGATTATTTAGCGATATTATTTTTGAATGAAAAATCCATAATTTCCGAAGAAAAAGAATCCTTTATATTTATAGAAAAGGCTGAAGATATCTATAAAATAATGGTCGTCTTGAACGGGTTTAATCTTTTTCCCGTAGCAAGTTTTAAGGAAGACATGCTAAACGATAATTTAAATATTTTAAAAACAAAATTAAATTCAAAAAATATTAAGATAAATAAAATTATTACAAACTATGGCGGCACGGATTTTAATATTTTCTTTGGAGATGCCGGTATTATTAATTTTGCGGCAAAGGATTTTGCCGCATTTTTCGACAATATAAAAAGAACGGTTCCCCATTTTGAAAACTTGGAGATAAAATTTAAAAATATAGAACTCAGGAAAAATAAATTAATTAATCTGTATATAACCGCTTTAATCATAGCCGTATTGTTTATGCAGTCAACCGCTTTATTTTTTAATAATAAATCGTATGCCGAAAATCAAAAAATAAAATTGTTAAATAAAAGTACCGCCGTTTTATTGGAACAAAATCAAAAAAAAGAGAACATTATTTTATTTAACAAATATTTTATGCCGGCGAATGTAGCCGGTTACCTTAAAAGATTTATGAGAATTTTTCCTAAAGGAGTAAGGGTTGAGAATGTCGATGTCAAAAGATTTAAAAATAATTATTTTATCGACGGAACCGTTCTTGTTTATGGAGGATACAGAAAATTTGTAGAAAATTATAATTTAATTTTGAAAAAATCAGGCCCGCTTGGACCTTTTAGAATTTCTTATAACATAGATAATTTCGGAAAACCTTTTATTAAATTTTACGGAAGGTTAAAATGAAGCGGTTTAAAAATAAAAATTTATTAATATTTTTTTTATTGCTTTTAATATCCGCCTATATTCTTTGTTTTAAATTATTCCCTTCATTTAATAATTATTATAAGCTAAAGCGGATTTACGTTAAAAAGTTGAATATGAAAAAGTTACTCAAAATCAAACTATTGAATGAAAAAAGAATAAAACCCATAAAATTTAAAGCGGGAAATCATAGATTTTCTACCAATCTTCTTACCGTGTTATCTTATATAAATTATTTACGAAAAAGCGGATACGATATTAAAGTAAAAGTCTTAAATAAAAAATCTTTATTAAAATCCAAAGATATAATAATTACTCTTAATAAAATTTCCAATATAGGCGTTGCGTTCTCATTATTAAGAACATTTAGGGCTTTTCCGTCGGAACTTAAGAAAATATCCATAAAATCAGGAAAAGATACGGGCATCCGTATCGTTGTTAACGAGAGGTTAATCGGCTTAACTTAAAGAGGGTGAAAAATATGCAGGGCAAAAATTTTATAAATATTTTTAAAAAAACATCAAAATGGATTGCATTTTTTCTTTTTGGCGGTTTTTTATTTATTCTTGCATTAAATCGGTTAGGCATGGGATTCAGAAATAAAACGATTCCGGATTACGGAGTAAAAAATAAAAAAACTTTTGGCCTCGTTTTGAAACCCGAAAAAAAATCTTCAAAAAATAATCTAAAAGATATTTTTAATATTCCCGACAAAAAATATAAAAAATTTAACCGGCTGTTTATTTCTAAAGGATTAGCGCGCGGCGGAGCGGACGGTTCTCTTGGCAGCGGTAGGCCCGGCGGCGAAAATTTACCAAATTTTATTAAAAGGCTAAAGTTCAAAGGGTTTTCGAAGAAGAACTCCACCCCCCCGTCTTTAATATTTATAAGCGGTAAAACCGCCCTTTTGAAAGCAGGCGGGAGAAGTTATTATGTCCGTGCCGGAGAAAGCATTAAAGGAATGTTTATATTGAAAATCGGTTTAACGGGGGTTAGATATTCGGATAAGGGAAGAATAAAATATTTAAATTTTTAAGAGTTTAAATATTAATAAATCAACGGTGTATCTTATTTTTCAGCATAATTGCAGGAATTATGCCTATAAGACATATTGCGCCGGCGACTACAAATACGTCATCGTAAGATTGAACCGTAGCGAACATTTTAGTAATGCTGTCTATAATTCCTAAGCCGGGATTAATCCTCGCCGAGTTGGCTATAACCCCCGTATTTGCTTTGAACAGCCCGCTGTTATTAAAAAAAGACTTTGTTTTAAGGAAAGCAAAATTTCTATCGTTAATTTTATCTCCGTATCTTGTAAGATAGTAAACTTTTTTGGTTGCAAGATAATTTGCGAAGTAAGCGATTCCGAAGCCGGAAGCAAGTCTCATCGTAACAGGCAAAAGACCTGAAGCCTCGGGTATTTGCTCCCTCTTGACCGAATTAAGCCCCGTGCTCATAATCGGCGAATATAACATTCCAAGCCCTATTCCTCTGATAATCGACGGATATATTATATCGTACAGGCTTGATTGCACGGATAAATTCCAGTATAAAAACAGGGATACGGCGGTTAAGGCCATGCCGAATACTATAAAATACTTCGGTCCCCATCTGTCCGCTCCTCTGCCGAAAATAGGCGCCGATAAAGCAACGGCGACCGCCGAAGGCATCATAATAAGACCGGTCGTATATGGAGTGTAGTTCATAATATTTTCAAGATAAACCGGCATTATGAACAGAGAGCCGAAAAGAGCTATAGCCCTGACGGCATTAATCGATGTGATAAGAGTAAAATTGTAATTTTCAAAGATTTTAAAGTCTATCAGCGGATGGGAAATGAAGGGTTCAAATAAAAAAAACATAATAAAACCGGCGGCGCTTAAAAGTTCGCAAATATGAATATAGCTTGAATCCCAGCCTTTATTCTGGCCTTCGTTAAATGCGACGAGGATAAAAGAAATAGCCATTGCAAAAAACATAAATCCCAAGAAGTCGAAATTTGCCTTAAAATATTGCGATTTGTGGTCGTCTTCCATAATTATTATTATTCCTATAAGCGTTATAACGGCTATCGGAGCGTTCACGAAAAAAACCCATCTCCATGTTAAATGGTCGGTAATCCAACCGCCGAGCGTGGGGCCTATCGCAGGCGCCGCCATTGCGCCTATCCCCCAAATTCCCATAGCCTTACCTCTTTCGCCCGGCTCAAAGACCTTGCCAAGGAGGGCGAGTCCCAATGGGGCTATGCCTCCGCCGGATAATCCCTGAATAATCCGAAAAAATATAAGCATATTTATAGAAGTTGCAAAACCGCAGGCGATAGACGATACCGTAAAAAATATAATACTAAGTATTATCGGGATTTTAAGTCCTATTTTTCTAATAATAAACGTTATAGGCATTATTAT
>JAJZJD010000031.1 GCA_021828445.1 bacterium | reverse complement strand
CGTTTATAGCGGATTCGTAATCCTGCGGCTTGGTTTTATTAGTAGTCCCTACTTCTATAAGTTCCGCCCCCGATGCCTTCATTATATCCGGTATTCTGAATGAACCGCCTATTTCGACTAGTTCGCCTCTCGAAACGATAACCTCTTTTTTAGCTCCTGCGCAAAAAGATGAAAGCGCCATAAACACCGCAGCGGCATTATTATTTACTACTAACGCCTTTTCGCATTTTAAAATTTTTTTTAGAAGATACTCTATATGGGTATATCTTTTACCTCTTTTTCCTTCTATTAAATTAAATTCCAAATTGGAATATGAAGACGAAATCTTACGGACGTTCTTAACGGCGCTTTCCGGCAGTATAGAACGCCCTAAATTTGTATGAATAACGACCCCCGTTCCGTTAACTACCTTTTTAAGGCTGTAAGAAAAATTATTCAAATCGTCCAAAAGTTTTTTAACGAAAAAATCGACCGTAAAATTAAAATTATTCGATACGGTGCGTTCATTTTCCGAATTTAAAGATTCAATTGCTTTGCTTTTTTCCGATTTTATTAATTCTTCTATTTTTTCTTTGATAAATTCATGAGGAAATGATTCCGCAAGCCTGACGACCGCACTATCCTGAAGAATGGACTGCACGCTTGGAAACTGCCTTAAAATATTTTGTTTTTTATTATCTTCCATATTTTATATAGTTTCAAAGGATTTAAGTCGTTTTCCCGTATGAAAAGACAAAAAATCTCTCAAAAATATTGAACAGTCCGTTAATGTCTCATCTTTTACCGCTAATTTATTTATTATGGACAAATCCGACTCTATCATTAGATTAGATAAATTTATAAAATTAACCGGCAGTTTCTTTATTTCGGAATATCCGAACCCGTTATTTTTATCTTCGCCGCAGGACTTGCAGATAACCCCTCCTTTTTTTAAATTAAAATCGAAGGCGTTATATAAATTACTTTCCGAACAGTTTATGCAATTCGAGAAATTAGGGTAAATTCCCGTAAATTTAAGCAGATTAGAAATAAAGTAAATTTCATACTTAAGCAATACGGAATTTACGGAAATAGCCTGCCGCCCCGCTGCAGGCTCGGTTTCCAATTTATTGAGGCTTTTAAAAATATTTCTTATAAGATAAAAAATATTTTTATTATTGTCCCTTTCCTGACACAAAATTCTTGAAATTTCGACCAGCTTGGTTAAAAAAAGATATATATTAATATCCTTTCTTAAATTTTTATAATCCTCTATTAAATCAACTTCGTATAAAATATCCAGAGTCATCCCCGGTTTTTCGTAAAATTTTATATTGGTAAGCATTGCCGGTTCCAATTTGCCGAGAAATCTTTTTTTGCTTTTTCTCGCATTATTAGCAAAGCATGTAATCTTTCCGTAGTCCTCGGTAATATAGCTTAAAAGCAAGTCGGCTTCGTTCATCTTTTTTGCGTAAATAATAAATCCGTTTGTAGAAAGGAGTTTCATAAAAATTAGGTACCCTATCTGCCTGAATTAAATATTATAAATATTCCGATTATTATGATAAAAACGCCCAGCCATCTTCTCAGGCTTACTTTCTCTTTCAAAAATATTTTAGACAGCAGAACCACTAAAACATATCCGCTCGATAACATAGGGTAAGCAATAGAAAGCGGAAGCTTAGACAAAGCAAAAAGATAAAAAACGGTTGCAAAAAAGAGCATTATAAGCGCGCCGAATATAAACGGGTCGAAAAATACAAAAATGGATTTAATGCCTATGTTTAAATGCTCATTTTTAACTCTGCCGGAACCTATTTTTTGCAGGATTTGACCTATTGAATTGAATATTACGGCAAGACCTATAAAAATATAAGAAATTATAGCCATAGTATTATATTATATATTTTTTCAGCCTTAGCAATTCCGTATAAGTAGGCAGAATATAAATTTTTTTATCGGAAGGATGAGCGCAAACGGCGTGCGTTTGCATGCTGAAACTTCGTTTCCGCCCTCCGGCAATTTGAAAAATTTTTTTAACCGCTTTTTTCAAATTATGTTCTACCGTAATATTATTTCCGTCCATACCTGCCGCTTTTAATCTTACGGCTAAATCGAAGGGTCTGCGTCCGGAAATCACTATTTTTCCGATATTTTGGATATATTTTTCGAATTCGACGTCCCAAATCCATGAAACGTCTCTACCGTCGGCATCTCTGTCGGAAAATGCGAATAAAATATTTACAGGATTAGAACGGATACCGCCGCTTCCGGTTATTTTTTTAAGGACGCGGTTGAATCCTGCCGGATTTTTTACAAGGTCTATATTTACATCCAAATCTTTTATATTTTTTTTAAAAGACCTGCCGAATTTAGTTTCAAAATTTTCAAACGAGTATTTTATTATATCGCCGTCAATTTTAAAATTCTTTAAAACGGAATAAGCCGCAAGATAGTTAGCAACGTTATAATCTCCGGTTAGGACCGGCTTAAAAACAAATGCGCCGTCAGTTTCTTTACGCGATATTATTTTTATTGCCTCGGGATTATTGCATACGGCGTAAACATCGGGGTTCGAATTTGCAAAACCGCACTTTTCGCATTTAAATTTAGCCAAAAGAGCATTTTCGTTCAATTCTTTTCCGGCTGAAAGAATGCTTCCGCACCCGGGACAAGTCAAAGCATCCGTTAGAGCCGTCTCCGCAAAATATGCTCCTGTTCCGTCTTCATTGAAACCGTAAAATATTTTACGGTTTTTTACTTCATAGCCCGTAAATGAAGCTAACGGTTCGAAGGAAGGCAGAACGAGCAGAGGATTGTAAGGTAAACTTTTTACGGCGTTTTTTATTTCAAAAACGGTCGAGTTGATCTCCCCGTACCTGTCTAACTGGTCCCTGTAAAAATTAGTTATAACTACGGCATGCGGCTTTAATCTCGAAGATATATAAGGAAATACTTTTTCATCCGATTCTATAACGATAAAATCCGCGGAAAATTTAAAAACCGTACCGGTCGTACCGCTTAACCCCGCAAATTTAAAGCAGTTTATGACTGCCCCGAAAATACCGTTGGCCATATTAGCGCCGTTTGAATTTGAGCAAACGCTTTTTCCGGCGTTTTTAAGCGTTTCGGCAATAAGGTTTGCCGTAGTCGTTTTCCCGTTGGTACCGGTTACCATAATAACCGGAATATCGAGGGCGGCAACATATCCGGCAAAATCGTCGAAAATATTTTTGTCTATTTTTTTTAAAATATGGGCCGGAAGAACATCGCCTTCTCTGCCTAAAAGTTTATTTAATACAAATTTTAAAAAAATATAAAAAATAATTTCCGCTTTATGTTTTTTTCTTAATAACATAATGAATTAAATAATTTATTTGATTTTCCTTTAAATATCAAAGGCTTAATATTGCTTAAAAGTTAATCATTTTGATTAACTGCTTAATTTTTCTATAAATCCTTTTTGCAGCATTAAGGCTTTAATATAAGAAATTAACAGCGGCTGTGAAATTGTCACAAAAACGTAATAAAAACGCAACATTATTGTAATATTATCTTCATAGATTCGCAACAAACCGTTTTATCTTCTCGACCGCTTCCATAGCATTCCTGGCATAAATATCGGCATTGATAGATTTTGCGTAATCTTCGGTGACGACCGCTCCGCCGACCATCGAAAAAACCTTTACGTTATGTTTTTTAAGTTCCTTAATGACATGCTCCATTTCGGTAACGGTCGTGGTCATTAGAGCGGAAAGTCCCACAAAATCCACTTTATTTTTTACCGCTTCTTCTACAATCTTTTCAGTTTTAACGTTTCTTCCAAGGTCTATAACGTCATAGCCGTTGTTTTCAAGAAGCATCGTAACTATATTTTTTCCTATATCGTGCACGTCGCCTTCAACGGTAGCCATTAATATTTTGGGTCCCGAAGAAACCGCATCGTTTTTAGGCATTTCGCTCTTAATTCTGTTAAATGCAGTTTTCATGGCTTCGGCGCTTTCCATCACCTGCGGAAGAAAATAGATATTTTTATCGAAAAGCCTGCCGACTTCTTCCAGAGCGGGAATTAAATACTTATTGCCGATATTTAACGGCAACTCTCCGGCGGCTAAAATTTTTTCGACGTATTGCGTTATATGTTCTTTTTCTCCGTGAACGACGGCTTCATATAAAAGTTCGCCTTCGGTTTTTGCCGCGGCGGAATCGGATTTTTTTTCATTGCTTGCGGAATAATCTTTGGCTTCGCTCGAATATCTGTTTATGTAATTTTTAAAAAGATAATCTTTGCCCAGAAGCGCATTCATCGCATAAAAATTTGCAATTAAATATGAGTCCTCCGGATTTATTATTGCGGCGCTCAAACCCTCTTTAAGGCATAAAGACAAAAAAGACGAGTTAATAAAAGACCTCTTCGGAAGGCCGAATGATACGTTGCTGACCCCTAAAACCGTGGGAAGATTCAGCGCGGCTTTATTTTTAAAAAGGGCTTCGATAGTCACAAGAGACTTTTCCTGCCCGGCGCTTATCGGCAGGGTAAGAAAATCTACTATTATGTCGTAAGACTTGACGCCGTAATCCACAAGCCTTTGATACACGCGATAAGCCGTTTCAAGCCTTTTTTCGGCGGATTCCGGAATGCCGTCGTCATCTAAAGCTAAAATTAAAACTCCTGCCCCGTATTTTTTTATTAAAGGCATAATCTTCGTCAGTTTCTTTTCTTCTCCGCTTATCGAATTTACCAAGGGTTTGCCCGGGTACAGCATAAGGGCTTCTTCTAAAACATCAGGGTTTGAAGAATCAAGCGATATAGGCGTATGAACAACGCCGGTTACCGCAATTATCCCCTTTTTCATCGAATTTATTTCATCGGTGCCCGGAACTCCGACATTCAGATCTAATACCGCTGCGCCTGCCTCTGCCTGCTTTAATGCGGTTTTTCTAATATAATTGGTTTTACCGTTTTTAAGTTCTTCTATAAAGTCTTTTTTACCTGTAGGGTTTATCCTTTCGCCTATAATAACAGGCGGGTGATTATATCCGCACGATACAAATTCGGTTCTCGACGTTAAAAACAGCCCTTTTTCTCTCTTTATGCCTTTCGGAGGCAAACCGCTTTCATTAACGGCGTCTATCTCTTTTTTTAAGGCCGAGACGAACGCCTCGTTGCTCCCGCAGCATGCCGAAAAGACCCTTACGCCTATTAACGCAAGTTCCGAAATTAACGACGTAAAATCTTCAGGTTTTCCCGGAAAAATAGTAACCCCGTCTTTTAATTTCGGTATTCCGGCATTGGGCTTAGAAATTAAAGGTACATCGGTTACCGAAGCCATTTTTTTTAAAATTTCGTAAATTCCCGCCGGACCTACGGAGCAGTTTGCGCCTATTACATCGGCTCCAAGGCTGTCGGCGGTTATCGCAAAAACCTCCGGCGTAGTTCCAAGTATAGTCCTATAAGTGCCGTCGAACGTCATCATCGCTATAACGGGCTTATCACATAATTCTTTAACGGCGATAATAGCGCTTCTGATTTCCTGCAAATCTATCATCGTTTCAAGCTGAAAAATATCGGCTCCCGCATCTAATCCCGCTCTTATCTGTTCCTTGTATATTTCCAGACTTTCTTTAAAAGTCGTTTCCCCTACGGGATAAATAAATTTTCCGGTAGGACCTAAAGACATAGCGGTCAGCGCACTGCCTCCTGCAATTTCTTTAACCGCTCTGACGGCTTTAAGGTTTACGTCGTATATTTTATCCGCCAGACCGTACTCGGCTAATTTAATTCTGTTGGCGCCGAAAGTATTTGCGACTATTATTTCGCTTCCGGCGTTAAAATAGCTTTTATGAACGTCTTTTATGTATTTAATTTTTTCGGAAATATTAAAACTTTCTGGAAGAAGTCCTTTAGGCAAAAGGTTCTTGAGCTGAAGAACCGTTCCCATAGCTCCGTCCGAAAGTATCAATCTTTTTTTCAATTCCGCTCTGAAATCTTTTATCATAATAAAATTGTAATGAATTATCCTGCGTTAAATTTATTTTATACCGTCCGCTAAGCCGACATTTTCTATCGGCCTGCCCAGAAATTTTCCGCCGAGTTCTTTAAATTTCTCGACGTCGTCGCTGACGAAAAACAGTTCGCCTCCTTTTTTCGCTCCGGACTTCAACATTCCGTTTTTCTCTAAATAATCTTTAACCGCCCCGGCGGTTTCTATGCCGGAATCTATTATTTCCGTATCTCCGTCGAGTTGGGCGGATATCGAGTCTTTGAGGATGGGATAATGTGTGCACCCTAATACGAGACATGCCGGTTTTTCGGCAGTTAAGGAAGATAAATAATGTTTTATGACGCCTTTTGTTATTTCTTGGTTTAAAAACCCTTCTTCTACTAACGGCACGAAAAGCGGGCAGGCTTTCTCGGTAACTTTAAAACCGCTGCCGAACAGACTGCTCTTATCGCCTTTTAAAGAAGCAATTTCTTTATATATCGCCGTTGAATACGCCCTGCTTTTAATCGTTGCGGATGTTCCTATTACGGCTATATTTCCGCCCGAAGATGCTTGTACCGCTTTTTTCGCTCCGGGTTCTATTACGCCGAATACCGGAACGTCCGCTTTGTTTTGCAAATATTCTAAAGCCATGCTCGACGAAGTATTGCATGCAACCACTACAATCTTGACATTTCTGCCGGTTAAAAACCCTAAAATTTCGGACGAATATTTAATTATCGTTTCTTTTGACTTATTTCCGTACGGGACCCTTGCCGTATCGCCGAAATAAATCAAATCCTCTAACGGCAAGATTTTCCTTATTTCCTTAAAAACCGTCAGCCCTCCAAGACCTGAATCGAATATTCCTATAGGAGAATCGTTAAATTTCATTTATAATTTTAATATGGAATCACTTTAATAATTATGATAAAATCAATTAATTACCTTAATTATTATAAAATAAAAAATAAAAAATAAAAATAAAAAACTCGATGGAAGACAAATATATAAATAAAAGGTTCGACATCTTATCGGAAAAAAATATTGATGCCGATGTTCTAGAAACATTGGATTTCCAATATCGGGGAAGCGGCACGCTCGTGACGATAGGAACCAAGGAGTTCACGTCCGTCTGCCCGTGGACGGGACTTCCCGATACGGCGGAGCTTCTAATTACGTATCTGCCTTCTAAAAAATTAGTCGAGATGAAATCTTTAAAATATTATCTCTTGTCTTTCAGAAATGTCGGCATTCTTCAGGAGCACGCCGTAAACAGAATTATTAAAGACCTCTCAAAAATACTCAAGCCTGAATTTATGGAAGTAGAAGCAAAATTTGAATCCCGCGGCGGATTAAATACGGTAGTAAAAGTTAAATACGAAAAAGAAAAACCGCGCTCTTAAATAAATTTTCTTAAATCCCTTATATCTTTCCGCGCGCGTATTTCAAAATCGTTATCTATCCCGCCGATGTCTTTTATTTTTACAACCTCGTCAAGCGAAATTCCGTATTTGTTTTTTAAAGCGGTATCTATAAGATAATCGCAAAAGGCAAAATTTTTCGGCAGAAAACTTCCATGCAGATATGTTCCGAAAAAATTTCCTGTCCTTGCCCCTTCGGTTTTATCTTCACCGTTGTTTCCGCATCCTTTTAAGACCCTGCCTAAAACATTCTGCCCTTTTTCCAAATAAGTTCTGCCGCCGTGATTTTCGAATCCCGCCAGAATGAAACCGTCGGCTTTAACGGCTATATTTCCGATTAATCTGGGGGTCTTAGATTCCGTATAACCCTTAAATAAAGAAATACCTTTTATTATTTTGCCGTCTATAGATTTGTAATAATCGCATAACAGCTGATAACTGCCGCATACAGCCAGCATTATTTTATTCTTTTCCACCGCTTCGGTTAAGATATTTTTCTTATCGTTGATGAAATCTTCATAAATTAATGCCTGTTCGGCGTCCTGCCCTCCGCCCATAAAAAAAATATCGGCTTCGCCGCATTCTTTTTCCGCCCCCTTTCCTATAGAAACGTCAAAAGTTTTTATATCTATTCCGTAAAGAGAACACCTGTATTTAAAATAAATAATATTTCCTCTGTCCCCGTAAATATTCATAATTTCAGGATATAAATCTACGGCGGTCAATTCAAAATTTTTTTCCATTATTTGATTTTATTATTTATCGCTTTTATAAAGATTTAATTTAATCTATAAATATGTTATCATAAATATCAGTTATGTCTTTACTATCCGAACTAATCTTAAGCAAAATCGAAAAAAATAAAAAGCTGGGACTCTATAGAAAAATTCCCGAAATAGGCTTAAAGAAAAGCAATCTAAAAACTTGCCCCGATAAAAACATCGATAACGATTTTAATTATAGCACCGGAACCGTTAATCTTGCAACAAACGATTATTTATGGCTTTCTAAAAACGAAAAAGTAAAAAATGCGGCTAAAAAAGCCGTCGATATATACGGAACTTCAGCCTCGTCTTCTTTTTTAATATGCGGCCATTCCGATATACATCGGGAACTCGAAAAAGAATTGTGCGAATTCAAGGGAGACTATGAAGACTGCATCTTATATCCTTCGGGCTATCAAGCTAATACGGGAATAATCAGGTCTCTGTCAAGCGTTTCTCCTCTAAAAACATTCATAGCTTTTGACGAACTTTCCCATGCCTCCATTATAGACGGAGTTCTAGCATCCGGCGTAAAATTCAAAAGTTTTAAACATAACGATTTAAACCATCTCGAAAGCATATTAAGAAGGCATAAAGACTCCGAAATAAAGTTGGTTATAACCGAGGGTGTTTTCAGTATGGACGGAGATATCCCCGATTTGCCCGGTATTATAAAGATAGCAAAGCGTTACGATGCCTTGAGTATCGTCGATGACGCCCATGCAACCGGAACAATCGGACAAAAAGGGGGCGGGAGCGCCGATTTTCATAAACTAAAACCCGACATAATCATAGGAACTCTGGGCAAAGCTCTGGCATCAAACGGGGCTTTTGCTATTTCAAGCCGTTTAATAATAGAATATCTGATTAATTTCAGCAGAGCATTCATATTTTCTACCGGCATACCTCCTGCGTCAGCCGCTTCGGCTCTCGAAGCCTTAAAGTTAATAAAGGAAAACCCCGGAATAATCCAAATATTAAAAGATAACTCCGAATTTGCCCGCAAATATATAAGCGGGTCGGGATTGAACACTCTGAATTCATCGACTCACATAATTCCCATACTAATAGGAGAAGAAGATAAAGCCGTTTTAATAGAAAAAGAATTGTTAAAAGCCGGCATTTATCTCAAGGCGATAAGATACCCCGCCGTTCCTAAAAAAAGCGCAAGATTAAGGCTCGGCATAAATGCGGCGATAAACGGAACAATACTTGAGAATGCTTTAAAAGAAATAGTCGATAAGGTCAAATTGAATATGAACAGTTAAATATAAAATGTATGATGTATGATAAATAAACATAAAGTTAAAAAAAATTTTTCCGAAGCTAAAGATTACGATAATTATACGTCCTATCATAATATAACCCTCAAAATGATATCTCAATCTATAAAAAATTATAATTATGATAAAAGGCGGCTGAATATACTAGATATAGGATGCGGAACGGCGCAGGGATATTTTGCGGTTAAAGACGCCGCCACGGCAAATTCTTTCGATTATTTAGGATTAGACCTTGCCTTTGGACTGCTTAAGGAAGCAAAAAGAAAAATAAGAGGGGTCGGCGATGCGGCGGATAATGCGTGTTTAATTTGCGGAGATGCGGAATCTCTGCCTTTAAAAGACAAGAAATTTGACGTCATATTCTCGAATATGACTCTGCACTGGCTCAACGACGTAGATTATTTCCTCAATAGATGCAATTCAATATTAAAAGACGGAGGGATTATTATCCTGTCCTTTTTAATTTCCGGAACATTAAAAGAATTCGAGGAAAATTTTAAAAGCGCCTCAAATGAAAACATAAAATTCCATAAATTTCCGCAGTTAGAATATTTTAAAGAAAAAATAGGCTCGGCGGGATTAAAGACCGACTATTCCGAGACTATAGAATATATAGAAACCGCAGGGTCTTCTTTGCAGCTCCTAAAAAGAATAAATATGCTCGGAGCAAAAAATGCGGTTAACGAAAAAATATGCGGAACGGCTTTATTAAGGAAAGGGCTTATTAATTACGACAAATGTTACCGCAATAGCAATGGAATGGTCTTCTGCACTTACAATATCGCATATCTTACGCTTAAAAAACAATAAAAAAAATAAAAAAACCCTGAATAAATTATTAGTTTATTCAGGGTTAAATTTTAACTTAAAACTTTAGGGTTTTGCCGTTTATTTAGCAACCGCAAAATGGTCTCTTCTGTTTATAGCATAGCACACTTCCGTATGCGCCCTGCATAAAGGCTTTTCTTTTCCGTAGCTGATTGTTTTGAGCCTGTCTGCCGCAACGCCGAGGTCTTGAAGATATGCTTTGGCGGCGTTAGCTCTTCTCCATCCAAGGGCAAGGTTATATGCCTCCGAACCTCTCCTATCGCAGTTTCCCTGAATCTGTATAGCTACGTCGGAATTATACTTAAGGTAAATCGCATCCTTTTTAAGTATCATCTTATCAAGCGGGGTAAGGATAGATTTGTCGAAAGCAAAATGAATGTTGTTGGAGTTGGCTTGAATGCTGTAATTTGCAAGCCACGGATACTTTTTCATGTAAGAAGGCGTCTGTTGAGACTGCGGCGTCACTGCGGCGACGGCTGGCTTTTGTGCCGGCGGCAGGGCGCTCGAGGACGTTTTTGTTACTTTTGGGGCGCATCCTGAAAGGACGGCGGAAACGCCGAAAACTAAACCAAGAATAGAAAGACCGATCTTTGTTTTTTTGTTCATCGTAAACTCTCTCCTTAAAAATTAAAATAAGATTAAATTAATTGGCTTTTAAAACCGGATTATCCGGATTAGATAAATTGATTAATTTTTACATAATATATATATATCATTATTTAAAAAAAAATCAATAGTTTTTTTATCTAT
>JAJZJD010000030.1 GCA_021828445.1 bacterium | reverse complement strand
CGGTTCGGCGTTTCCAATGTCTTCCGAAGCCAAAATTATCATTCTTCTTGCGATAAATTTAACGTCTTCTCCCGAGTCTAACATTTTGGCAAGCCAGAAAACCGCTCCATCCGGGTCGCTGCCCCTTAAACTTTTTATAAAAGCCGAAATCGTATTATAATGCTCTTCCCCCGTTTTATCGTATCTCGATTTTCTCAAGTAAACGTCTTCGATAATTCTTGCATCAAGAATTATATTTCCTTTGTCGTCCGGTTTTGCAAGATTTGCCGCCATTTCTAGAGCATTCAGCATTATGCGGGCATCGCTTCCCGAATACCTCACAAGTACATTTCTGCCGTCTTTTTCCAATATAATTCCCTTTTTGCTTAAAGCCTCATCCGTATCCAGCGCCCGGTCGATAATCAAGTTTAAATCTTCTTCGAATAAAGGGTTTAAAGTAAATACCGTTACTCTCGATAAAATCGGAGAGTTTATTTCAAAAGACGGGTTTTCGGTAGTAGCCCCGATTAATATTAGACTTCCTTCCTCTACCGAATGTAACAGCAGATCCTGCTGGGACTTGTTAAAGCGGTGAATTTCGTCGATAAAAATCATCAGCGGTTTTTTGTAGCGTTTAAAGCTGATATTTGCCTTGTCTATAATTTCCCTCAGTTCTTTAACGCCTGAAGAAACCGCAGAAATTTTGTAGAACTCGTAACCTGCGGCATTTGCTATAATGCCGGCAAGAGTCGTTTTTCCGCTTCCCGGCGGACCCCAGAGTATCATCGAGCGGATGAATCCGGAATCGAGCATATTCTTTAAAGGTTTGTCTTTGCCGAGAATATGCGCTTGGCCGATAAATTCGGACAGAACTTTAGGTCTGAGCCTTTCGGCAAGCGGCGGTAAAAAATTGACCGGATTTTTTTGATCTGAATAATGATTGTCGAATAAATCCATAATTTATATTTTACCATAATCCAATAATAAAATTTTTCTTGACTATTGCCTCATTTTATTTAATAATTATTTAAAAAAGATGTATGGTTTAAGCAATGGGGTCTGCTTAAACGAAAAACAGACGCGTTGAACCGCCTTATAAACCTTAAAGGCTAATGACTCCTACATTACATACTATTTGCCGCAGTATTTGACACCGTATCAGAAATATTGCGCGGCTTATTAATTTTAACGTAATGCAGGAAAAGGATTATTAGCCTATAATGAATATCTGTCTAAATTCATACCTTGATTCGACCGTCTTTCAAATCTTTCAGGTTTTAACCGTACTTCTATGTTCCCCTTTTATTGCAGGATTTATCTCAAAAATAGAAGAAATAATAGAAGGGAAAACCGGCCCTTCGGTTTTTCAGCCTTATTATGACCTTTATAAGCTTTTTCATAAAGAAATTTTAATACCTAAGTCCGCCTCGTTTGTCTTCAAGTCCGCCCCGTTTGTTTCTTTTATTTCGATGATACTTATCACGCTTTTGATTCCGGTTTTAACCGTTTATCCGCTTCCTCTCGGATTTATGGGGGATATGCTGGGCGGAGCGTTTCTTTTCTCTCTTTCATCGTTTTTTATAAACATTGCATCCCTTGACTTAGGGACAAGTTACGGCGGATTGGGTTCGTCGCGCGCTACACTTCTCGCCATTCTTTCCGAACCTACCCTCATTCTTGTTTTTGTGGGCGTCGCTTTAATCGCTAAATCGACTCTTCCGTATGTTATGTTGAGTACTATAACTGCGTCTCTGCCGCTTTATTTCAGCTCGCCGCATTTTCTGATAATCGCCGCCTTTTTCCTTTTATTTCTGGCTGATACGGACAGGAGACCTATTAACGCCTCTACCCATGCAGAGATGAGCATGATTGAGGAAGCAAGAATTTTAGATTATTCAGGGCCTTATTTAGCATTGTTAAAATGGGCAGGATATATGAAGCAGTTTTTACTTTTAGTGATTTTTTTAAATGTGCTGGTTTTTCCATGGGGTTTAGCCGTAAACCACAGTCCGGTTTCCCTTGTTTCGGCTATAGTAAGCCTTATTATAAAAATGCTTGTAATCGGGTTCATTGCCGCGGTGATAGATACCGCAATTTCAAGATTAAGATTTTTCAGATATCAGGAATATTTCGGCGCCGCATTTGTTTTAAGCGTGCTCGCCATAATGACTTTTCAATATAAAGGATTTTAAAAAATGCTCGGATATTCAATGCCGCTTTACATTTATGTTATCGAAGACCTTTTGGTTTCGATGATTCTTTTGTCCTCGTTTGTAATGCTGAGTTCGAGATGGATTTCATTTTATATACATGCTTACGGTTTTCAGTCGTTTTTAATATTCGTCCTGACCCTTATTATAGGGATAGAAGCGCAAAGCGTCGATTTATACATTGTGGCTTTTTTAACGCTTTTCGTAAGGACGATATTTGTTCCTTATATACTTTTAAAGATGATTAAAAAATTTAATATTAAAGAAGAAGTAAAATTGAGTTTAAAGATACCGTTTTCGATTATTTCGGGCGTTGTTTTGACTATTTTTGCCTATTTTTTGATATACAGGTTAATTTCGGCATTTTCGCCTAAAATAGTCGTAAACGCAGGGTCTATTGCTTTAAGTTTAATATTCGTAGGATTTTTTATGATTATCTCGAGATTTACTACGATAACGCATATTCTTGGACTCCTTGTTATAGAAAACGGAATATTCCTTTTATCGGTCGTGGTAGTTCCGACTCTTCCGATAATCGTAGAATTGGTGGTTTTATTCGATATTTTGGTTACCGTTGCGGCAATGCTGATTCTTTCGATGTTTATGAAGATGCGGACCGGGTCTTTTTCCACGGCTATGCTAAACAGGCTGGTAGGTTAAAATCATATGAATATGAAAATCTTTATCGCTATATTTTTGATAATTCCTTTATTTGCGTCTTTAAGTTCTTTTATAGTAAAAAATAAAAGATTTGCGGAATATATAAGCCTTTTTTCGTCTTCCTTAGACCTTATCGGCGCGTTTGTTATTCTTTATTTTGTTTTAAATTTTAAACCGGTTTTTTTGTTTAATAACGCAATAGCTATAGATAAATTTTCCGCTTATTTAATTTTGCTTGTCGGTATAGTTTATTTTCTTTCATCTATGTACGGTATTTCATATATGAGGCTTGCTATAGAAAACGAGAAGATGACCGACAAGGAGTTTTTTAGGTATGAACTTTTTTTAAATCTTTTTGCATTGACTATGCTGATTGCTCCTATGATTAACAATATGGCGGTTTACCTTATAGACATAGAGCTTACGACTATTGTAAGCTCTTTTTTAGTAATATCCGAGGTTACGGAAAAATCGATAGAAGCCGCTTGGAAATATATTTTAGTAGTTTCTTCGGGAATTTCCCTTGCTCTTTTAGGCACGATATTGTTTTATCTTTCTGGAAACATTCCGGGAAGCGCAAATATCGTCTCTTCTTTAGACTGGACGGCTCTGCGCTTAAACGCCGGCTATCTTAATAAAGATATAGCGCTCATTGCTTTCGTATTAATAGTAATAGGTTTAGGAACAAAGGTAGGTCTTGCTCCAATGCACACATGGGTTCCGGATGCCTATTCGGAAGCTCCGTCTCCCGTATCCGCTATGCTCTCGGCATCGTTAGAAAACGTTGCGTTATACGGCATTATAAGATATTTCGGCATTGCGGGAAGAAGTATCGGATTCGGCTATCCCGAGGCTATACTCATAATTGTCGGCATATTCTCAATTTTTATAGGAATAATGGGGATAATATATCAAAACGGCACAAAAAGGCTTTTCGCGTATTCCAGCATTGAACATATGGGGATAATTACCATAGGTTTCGGTCTTGGGGGAGTGTTCGGAACGTTTGGCGCTCTTTTGCAGATGCTCGGACATACTCTGGCAAAATCGACGATGTTTTTCGGCGCAGGAAATTTTTTACATAAGTTTAAGACGAAAAATATTAAAAAAATAAAAGGAGTTTTTTACGTTATGCCGAAAACCGCTTTTTTGTTTTCTTTAGGTTCGGTCGCATTAATAGGAGGTCCGCCTTCGGTAGTTTTTATAAGCGAATTTTTAATAATACTCCAGAGTTTAAAAGACGGTTATTACTGGATAACAGTCTTGTTAGTAGGTTTTTTATTAACGGCTTTCGTGAGCCTGCTGTCAAAAACCGGTTCAATGGTTTTCGGCAAAGCGGACGATAATTTTAACGCGGAAAAAGGCGATTTTTCGCCGTTTTCGTATGTGCCTATGCTTCTGCCGCTTTCCGCATCGTTAATTTTAGGATTTTATATTCCGGAGAGCCTGCATAGTTTATTAATAGGAATAGTTCATATAATTAAATAAGCAATTAAAGGAGCTTTAGCAGCCGTTATGCCGCATAGCAAATATAAATTTCTTGGAGATTACGAGTTTATCTGGGGTCCGGTGAGAAAAGGCGTCTCCGAATCTATTTTATTTAATTTTTTGTCATCGGGGGAAGAACTGCATAATTTAGAAATTACGGCAGGCTATAAAAAAAGAAACTATGAAAACGTTCTTGCCGGAAAAAGAAACTTAAATGAACAGATTTTGCTTATAGAAAGAATATCCGGACTTCATGCTTTTGCCGCCTCTTTAAGCTTCTGCCTTAGCGTTGAGGATTTTTTTGGACTTGCCGATAAAATACATAATAACATTAAAATTTTGCGTATGTTTTTTGCCGAATTTGAGAGAATCAGAAACCATATAGAAAATTTATCCGAAATAGCCGAATCCACTTATATCGTTGTTCCTTCGGCATTATACGCCTATCATGCGGAGATGTTAAAGCAGTTATCCCAGAAGTATTTAAATTCCCGCTATCTTATGGGCATTAACGAGATAGGCGGCGTCAGAAAAAATTTATCGCTTGAAGATATAGAAAATATTCTCGATTCCGTAAAATCAACCGTAAATAAGGTTAAGGCGGTAATCAAAAAAAACATGGAAACCAAATCCCATATCGACAGGCTGAAAACGACCGGAAAAATAGATTTAAAAACTGCAAAACGGTTCCGGGCAAACGGGGTTGCCGCGAAAAGCGCGGGAATTTCATTGGATTTAAGAATAAACAGACCTTATCTTTTATACGGCGAAACAAATCTTGAGCCTGTAATATTTGAAGACGGAGATGCTTTTTCTAGATATATGGTCAGGATCGGAGAAATCGGACAGTCTTTGAATATAATAGGATACTGTTGCGATATGCTTAAGCGAAATGGATTTAGTTATACGGCAGACTATTTGTCGAGGCAGGGAGAATTTGAAGAATTGAAGGAATCGGAAAACCGGAATTTCAAATACGGACGGTTAAAACACGGCTTCGGATACGCAGAATCTTCCGAAGGAGCAATTTTTTGTTATATAAAAGATTTTGACGGGAATATTTTTAAAAAGATAAATATAAAGTATCCGTTTGAAAATAATTATAAATTGTTTGCCGACGGCACAAAAAACACGATGATGATGGATTTTAACATCAATGAAACTAGTTATAATTTCTCGGTTGCGGCATTAGACAAGTGAAATAAAATTAATTATATTCCTAAATAAAGGATTAAAATATAATGGCTTTCTGGACATACGACGGGTTAAAATTCGGAATCAAATCGGTTAAGTTTCCAAAAGAAAACGATTTTTACGACGGTTTTATCTCATCCATAAAAATAGATGAACAGAAATGCTTAAATCGGACGAAAAAAACAATGAATTTGAAATGCAGAGAATGCCAACTTGCCTGTCCTGCCGATGCTATAAATTTGAATAATATATTTGATTCTAAAACTTTAGGAAAAGTTATAAACGTAAACAGGTGTATTTTTTGCGGATTATGTATAGACGCATGTAACGAGGTTGCGGGCTTTGGAGGCATGGGGGCGATAAATTACGCCTCCGATTTAAATTTCGATATACGTCCCCAAAATTATGAGGTCAAGAAAAAAATTTTTAAAAAGTCTTTATTCGTTAAACATATAGATACGGGTTCATGCGGGGCATGCGAATCGGAAATAAACGCGTTAAACAACCCGTATTACAATATGCACAGACTCGGCGTATTTATTACTCCAAGTCCAAGGTTTGCCGATGTTTTGCTTGCGACGGGGACATTTACGGAACGGATGACGGAGGTATTTTTTAACGTTCTGGATAATATTCCGAAACCTAGATTCATCGTTTTGACAGGTTCATGTGCTATTTTCGGCGGGGTTTTCGAGAACGGAACAGCAAAGGGGATAGATTTAAATCTATCCCCTTTGCTTAACGAAAACGTAATAGTCCTGCCGCACTGTCCTCCAAATCCTTTTGAAATACTAAACATTTTATTGTTGATAAAAAACGGCGGCTTAAAATGAGTTATAACTATTATCAGTTTTTTTTGATTTTTTCCGTATCAGGCGTTTTTCTTTCTTTTTTAGGTTTAATATTTGGGGGCAGATTTAGCAGACCCTCGGGCAGACCTAAACCTATCCCCTTTAATATGTTTTTTGCTTTCTCTAACGTTCTGTATATGGCGTCTTCCTTTACGGCGGTTTTATATTCCGTAATTTCGTTTATAGAAGGCGGAAGAGATTTAAATCAGGTATTTCAAATAGGAAGTTTTTTTCCGGCAGGCAGAATAATATTAGAGTTTGATCCATTAAGCGATTTTTTCCTGCTGTTTATTTTTTCGGTATTTTTTTATATATCTCTCTATCAGATAAAATATATCGAAAAGATAGGGCGTGAAATAAATACGCCGCTTTTTTCATTCTTATTCGGCATAATGCTTATAAGCGTTTACTATGTTATTATTTCCTTTAACGGTTTTATGTTCATGATTTTCTGGGAAATTATGGCGATATCCTCTTATTTTCTGGTAATGACGAAACATTATATTCAAGGAACTAAGAGAGCGGCTTTTTTAATGGCTGTTATAATGGAAATTGGCGCAATGCTGATAGCCGTCGGTTTAATAATCTTATATCTGCGTGCAAATAGTTTTAATTTAGAAACGTTTAAGAGTTTAACGATACCGGTTTACGCAAAAGAAACAGTTTTTCTGCTATTTTTATTCGGTTTTGGCGCAAAAATGGGCATAGTTCCTCTGCATATATGGCTGCCGGAGGCTCATCCCGCCTCTCCCTCAGGGGTTTCCGGTATTTTAAGCGGCGTGTTGACGTCCTGCGGGGTTTACGGGGTCATTAGGTTCGGACTTTACATTCTTCATCCGTTAAACACTGCTTTGATGCTGGGTTCCGTCGTGTTGATTATTGCGGCGTTGACGATGTTCTTCGGCGTTCTATATATGTCTCAGACTCATGATATTAAAGTGCTGTTGTCTTATTCGACCGTGGATAATATGGGTTTGATACTCACCGGTATAGGCGCATCGCTTTATTATAATTATTTCGGTTTAGCCGGTCTTTCCGCCCTCGCCCTCGTTGCCTCGCTATATGCCCTTATAAATCATGCGTTCTTTAAAAGCCTTTTATTTATGGGTTCCGGGAATATAGAATATGAAACCGGAAGCCACGATATCGATAAATTTGGAGGAATTTTAAAAGGAATGCCTTTGACCGGAAGCCTTATATTTATCGGCATTTTGTCTGCCGCAGGAATTCCGCCCTTAAACGGCTTTGTTTCGGAGTGGCTCAATCTCGAAGTCGTTTTTCTTAGCTTTCATATAAACTCCGTTCTTCCGAGAATACTTATTTTTACGGTAGGCGCCGTAATGGCTTTAAGTATGGCGGTTGCCGTTTCGACATACGTAAAATTATACGGGCTTTCATTTCTCGGCCGTCCGAGGTCTAAAGAAGCCGAAAAAGCAAAAGAAGTTCCGTCTTCTATGAATATAGCCCTTTTAATACCGGTGCTTATAAGCATATCTTTAGCCGGTTTTATGTATCTATATACTCCGGTTTTATCGAAAGTTTCGGAATCCGTATATCATATAAATATCGCAGGCAAAATACTTAAAAATTATATATTTATTCCTTATTACGGCTCGTTTTCAGCATCAAGCCCCGTTTATCTGTTTTTCTATTCGATTTTATTTATATTAGTTTTTTATATTTTATATAAATTAATAGTGAAGCCTAAAAAACGTTTCGTGGATTATGCGTGGACGGGAGGCGGAGGCGAAAAGCCTATAATAAACCGGCATGCGCAGGTATCCGCACTCGGCTTCTCAAATGCTTTAAGAATAATGTTTAATATTGTTTATAAAAAAGGAAGCAGGTCTGCCGAACAGCCGCACGAACTTAAAAATCCCTTCCCCTATTCTTCTTATTACCATAATTCGAGCGGTTACGGCTCTTATATATTTCCTTTAATCGAATATTATTTATATCTGCCGCTGATAAAATTATTCGAAAAAATATCTTCCGTAACAACGGAACTAATGCAGAACGGCTCTTTAAATCTTTATATATTTTATATATTCTTTGTTTTTATTGCGGCGTTTTTCATAATCGTCATAATACCTCTGTAACGCCTTATTTAAAAAACGCTTGACACCGTAAGATTTTTTTATTATTATAATGATAATAAAAATCATTATCATTATAATAATAAAAAAACTAAAAATTTAACTTTAACTGAAAGAGGTTTTATTGAGCTCATGAAAAACGTTCCGTTAAAGTCCGAAGATTCCAAAGAAGAAAATCTGCACGGCGCAAAAATTAGGCGCAAAGGACGGGGAAAAGGAAGATTCCCCGTGTTTAACAAGCGTTCGCTATACAGAGGGCTTCACTTTCTTAAGGTGTTAGGACCCGGCTTTGTAGTTATGGTTGCCGATATGGATGCAGGTTCCGTCACGACGGCGGGCGTTTCGGGAGCTCAGTGGGGATATAAGCTCATACCTCTTCAGATACTCTTGATACCTATTTTATATTTAATACAGTCCATGACTTCGAGACTCGGGTGCGTTACCAGAAAGGGACACGGAGAACTGATAAAAGAATATTTCGGCAGTAAATGGGCGGCGTTTGCTACGGTTACTCTGTTTCTCGTCGTGTTTGCGGCTCTTATCACGGAATTTTCCGGAATTGCGGCAAGCGGAGAGATATTCGGCATACCTAAGGTTTTTAGCGTGGGCATCAGTTTTTTAATACTTCTGTTTGTCGTTTTTACGGGAAGTTACCGCAGGGCGGAAAATATTGCGCTTATTTTTTCCCTCATCGGATTTGTATTCATACCTGCGGCTATAGTTGCGCATCCCGATATTCATGAGTTTGTTTTTAAAGGCTTGTTCGGTTCTCAGCCTCTAGGCAATAAAGATTATATCTGGCTTATTGCGGCAAACGCCGGAGCGGTTATAATGCCGTGGATGATTTATTACCAGCAGAGCGCAACGGTCGATAAAAATTTATGCAAAAAAGACATTAAGATGGCGGAAGCGGATACTCTTATAGGGAGTATCGCAACGCAGGTTCTTATGATTGCGGTTATAGTTATGACCGCCGCTACTCTGTATAAAGCCCATATAGTTCCGTCAACCGCAAAAGCTATCGGTCAGTCTTTAATACCTTTAGCCGGAAAATATGCAGGAGCTTTGTTTGCCGTGGGTCTTTACAGTTCCAGCCTTTTAGCGGCTTTCGTCGTTTCTATGGCGTTTACGTGGGCGGCGGGAGAAACTTGGGGATACAAACATAGTTTAAATCATCGTTTTAGCGAGGCAAAACCTTTTTATTTCATATATATAGTATTAATTTTCGTATCGGCTATGTTGGTTCTTATACCGGGCATACCGCTTGTAACGATTATGGTTGGCGTCGAAGCGTTTAACGGATTTGTTCTTCCAATAGTTCTCGGATTTTTGATAGCGCTTGCCGGAAGCAAAAGAATACTGGGAGAATATGCCTATTCTAAAAAATCTATAGCGGCTGTGGGCATACTCGGGTTGGTAATGGTGATTTTGGGAATAATGACGGCGCTTCCGCAGAGCTGGTTGAATTATATTCATCTATAACCCTCCTTTTTTTGTCGCTTGTCTAAATATATCCCGCGTCGCCGGTTAACGCGCCCAAGGAATGCCGCGCTTACGCAGTTGCACCATAATTATCTAAAGGTTTTAACGGGTTACAATATCATGATTAAACTATAATTTGCCGATAGAAACTTAATAAAAACTAAAAAACTCCTTTATTTATCTGTTTTTCAGTCATAGAAACATATATTTTTCCGCGAGGCTTAAAAAAGCACGCCTTTTTTAGCGGAAAAATATGCCGTTTCTGTAATTATTGCTAATTATATTCACCCTCAAGGTGAAAACAAAATAAATAAGGAGGTTAATAAATATGTTACAACAAATGCGATTAAATTTCAAGTTGGGAATCACGAAAGAAAAAATAACCCCGAGGTCCGGCATTGCAATTTACGCTCAAGTCCTTAAAAGTCTCGGTATAGATTCCATGGTAGATAAATATATGCCTCTTCCTGCTTCCAACAGAGGGATAACTGTTTTATATTTGCATAGATTTCGGTATTTTAAACATTAATTTTTAGTATATTTAGAAACGACGGGAAGACTATGTCTTATTTACTTAAAAAAATCCCTTAAACAGGGGCAGGGATAGGAGCAAATAATTTCTATCGGCAATTTTGGGGTGAAACATTTTTCTTGACTTATTTTTTTTAAAATAGCATACTTTTATTAATATATTTAATTTAAATTTAACAGGAGATTATTTATGCGAAGCGAACCGGACAGTAGCAGCTATTATTTAACAAAAACCGAAAACAGCTTTAACTCATTATTAAAGAGTTTAATATTAAATAACGCAAACAAATTCTCCGCCGATAATTCCCTCTTTATATAGCCTTTTTAATATTCTTCTCTTTCTGATAAATAGTTAAAGCTATTTATTAAGAAGGAGACAGAAAATGCAAGATTATAAAAATAAGCTTGAAAATCTTCCCGTAGATATAAAACTAAGAGCCGTAGATAGGCTTAAAATCCATCTTATGAGGCAGAAATACGGGTATTTTTCGCGCCTGTGCCTTTTAATGGCGCTGATAGGTCCGGGAATACTCGTTATGATTGCCGATAACGATGCCGGCGGCGTTATGA
>JAJZJD010000029.1 GCA_021828445.1 bacterium | reverse complement strand
TCGATATTACCGGAAGCGGAAAGGTTTTATTTAAAAACGTCCGTTTAAAAGAAAAAAGCGCTAAATTTAATAAAAACGGAACGTTTGATTTCAGCGGAGAAATATTCGAGAATAAAAATTCAAAAAAAGAATATATAAACGGAAATTTTAATGCGGCAAATATTCATTTAATTTCCGAAAAACCTTCGACGCCGCTTTCTTTAGCTTTCAATTCTAACGGAACGATTTCGGGAGAACTTAAAAATCCTGTTTTTAAAGTAGCGGCAAATTCTAAAAAAGTCGAAATATACAATCAATACGTTTCCGGAGTTAATTTTGTATTTTTGCTTACCAAAAGCGCTTTGAATATCAAAAAACTAGACGGTTTCTACGGCGGCGCAATTTTTAACGGCTACGGAAGTTTGAATTTCGGACGCAATAATAATAACTACGACCTCAGGATAATCTCAAACCGGATTAATCTGGCTAATTTAAATTTTAAGCCGCTGAAAAAATATCATGTAAAAGGAACCGCCGGCGTCAATCTGCATATAGGCGGCTCGTTCAATCTGCCTAATATTTCAGGGAATGCCGCGATAGATAACGCATACGTAAACGATTATTTACTGGGAAACGCGGACGTCGGCGCCTATTCGTCAAGCGGCAAAATGACTTTAAATTTTTCCGCTTTAAAAAACGCTTTAAAAACAAAAGCGGTTATTTTGCTTAAAAAAGGCTATCCGTATAATTTTATAACGGATATAAATTCGTTAAGCGTTAATTACCGCAAAACTTTGTTTGAATTATCAGGGAGCGTTTTAGGGAACGGTAAGCTATCCGATGTTAAAAATTCATATATTTTTTCGAAATTAAATTATGTTTTTTTAAGGCACGGACCTTTTTTCTTAAAAAATGTTAAAGATATCAAAATATCTTATATAGACGGAACTTTGGAATTCAGCGGATTTAAGCTGACCGGCGGCAACAATTACGTCCAGCTTAGAGGATATATTACCCGGAAAAAATACCATATTATATTAAACGACAAAACTGATTTATGGGTTCTAGGAATTTTATCGGATAAAATAATGAATTCGTCGGGATTCATAACCGCTTCCGCAGTTGTTTTCGGACCGTTTGCCGCTCCCCAAATATACGGCTTTGCCGATATCAATAGAGGACTTATCGAACCATCCGTCTATTCCTCCTTTGCCGCTTCAAGAATTTTTGCCAGGCTTACATTTAATAATAATATGATTTTACTCGAAAGGGCAAGATTTAGAATGCTTAACGGTATTTTTTCCGCCCATGGAATCGTAAGACTGCATAACTTTATGCCGTCTTACTACGGCATAGAAACTGATTTTAATTCGGCTATTTACAGGGAATCTAACTATTTTTACGCAAAAATGAACGGAAAGATAGGATATTCCGGCAATGCGGATAACCCTGTTTTATACGGGGATATAGATATAAAAAAGGCTTTGTACGATAAAAAAATAGATCTTTCGTCGTTTCTTTTAAGCTATAAAAATTATAATGTCGCTAGGCCTTCCGTTAGAAAAGGAACCATCAACCCGAAGTTAAATATTAGAATAACGTCAAATAAAGGAATCGCGATTAAAAATAATATTGTCGATACGGATTTCAGCACGAGGCTGCATCTTATCGGAACGCTCTATGACCCGATTATAATGGGAACGGCAAATGCCGAAGAAGGAGAAATATATTTCAGGGGAACAAAATTTAAGCTGTCTTACGCAAATTTAGATTTTAATAACCAGTACAGAATAAACCCTTCTTTCGACATAGCGGCGGCAACCCATATAAATCAATACATTATAAGGATGAATGCAAACGGCTCGCTGTCAAACTTTAACGTTAATCTTTCATCGACGCCTCCGCTTTCGGAACTGGATATTGTTTCCATGCTGGCTTTAGGCGCGCCTTCGACTTCCGTATATGCCGGCTCTGCCGGCGGAATTGCGGCATCGGAAGCGGCATCGGCTATAGGAGGAGGCGTCGAACAAGGCATTACCGGAGCAATTTCAAGCTATTTCGGGTTTAGAAACCTGTCCGTGTCGCCTTCGTATTCGGTCGTGACCCACAGCGCCGCTCCGCAGGTAACGGTCACCAAAACCTTGACCAAAAGGCTTTCCGTTTCGTACAGCAACATAGTATCTTCTCAGTCTTCCCAGTCGGTAACCCTTACATACAGTCTGAGCCGCCATGTTTCCGTAATAGGCGTATGGGAAAACAACGAACTTGCTCCGAATAATTCCAATATATACAGCGAGGTAGGCGGCAACATTGTTTTTCATTTCAGATTTTATTAAAATATATTAAATTTAAAGCGTTTTATGAAGACTAATTATAATATAAAAATAAAAAAAACCGTTTTTTTATTTCTTTTAGTAATAACGGTCTGCCTTTTTAGGACGGCCTGCGCAAGAACTTCCTACGCAAAAAGCCCCTCGAGTATTTACGGTATTCCCGCAGAAGAATACGTAATAAAATCTATAACATATAAAATGCCGTCCGGCATTCCGATGAAAGATATAAAGAATTTTCTCTTTATAAAAAAAGGAAAGAGATTCTCTATGCATTCTCTTGAAAGGACCGTTAAAATGCTTTATGCGTCCGGTTATTTTTCCAACATTTCCGTATTTTCCGAAATAAATATAAAACAAAAATTTATTTATTTAAAATTTATTTTTTTACCTAAAATTTATATCGGATCCGTAAATATCCGAGGACTTAATGGAACGGGGATATCCGCTAAAAAAATACTGGATTCTATTCCTATAAAAAAGAACGGCCGTTTATTGAAATATTATAAGACTTTAAGCAGAAATAAAATAGAAGAAATTATGCTTAAAGGAGGATATCCCGGCGCAAAAATTAACATAAGCCCCTATGTACCGAGGAATTCAAATAAATATGCCGTGAATATCGAAATTATTCCGGGTAAACCGATTTTAATTTCCAATATATTAGTTCAATTTAAATTATATTATCCTAAAAAAAGAGTTAAGACCCTTATCGAAAAAATGCTATCAAAGCCCTTGAACCAATATGAGGTGCAAAAACTAAGAAAAAAAATTTGGGATTTATATAAAAACAAAGGCTATCTTAACGCTGTTATAGAAAAACCGAAAATTACCTATATTTCTAAACATAAAGCGGTTATAACTTTCGATATCCACCCGGGCTATAAAATAATATTCCATTTTAAAGGCGCAGAACCCCTGAAACAAAATTTTATCGAAAATTCCGTACTTGAAATAAAAAACGTGTTAATTTTCGATGAAGGGACATTCAGGGCATTTCAGAGAGTCTTGATAAATTTCTTTAAAAAGGAAGGCTATTTTTTTACCGAAGTTTCTTTTAAGGAAAAAAAAGATGCAACTGCTAAAACTATAAATATATATTATGAAGTTAAAAAAGGGCATAAGGTAGCAATAAAGAGGATAGCCATAAACGGAAACGAACCCGTCCGCAAAAAAACCGTAATATCGCTCATGAAAACCCGCATAACGTCTTTTTTTAACAGGGAATATTTCTGCGAAAAAAGGCTTAAAAGCGATATAACAAATATCGAGAATTATTACAATAACGAAGGCTGGCTTTCCGCCGCCGCTTCTTATAAACTAAAATTTGCCGCCGATAAAAAAAGCGTCGTTATTACCTTGAATATAAATAAGGGGATGCCGACCATCGTAAAGAATGTTTATATCAAAGGTCTCCCCGTCTTTTTAAAAACGGATAAAAAACTGACGGATTATTTTTTTAAAATGCAAAAATCGCCTTTTTATATAATTAAGGCGGAGAACGGAAAGAACCTGCTTTCTACTAAGCTGGCGGATTCCGGCTTTGTTTTTTCTAAAGTAAGGCTGGATATTAAATATTCTAAGGACAAGAAATACGCAGTCCTTTATTATTATATCGAGAGCGGTCCGAGGGTCCGTATAAAAAATATTTTAATCATAGGAAATACCGTCACGAAAACATATTACATAAAGAGCCTTCTGCTTTTTAAAAAAGGGCAGTTTTACAGCCAGAAAAAAATAATAGATACGCAGAGCAGGCTTTATAGGGCGGGAATATTTAATTCCGTGAACATTAAGGTCGATAATCCCGAAAATAAAAAACCTGATAAAACCATAATAGTCAGCGTGAAAGACGTAAAACCTTTAGACCTCAGCTTCGGCGCAGGCTACGGCACATATACGAGATATAAGGGGTTTATTCAGCTCGAGAACAATAATCTTTTCGGCACCGGCAAGTCTCTATCCGCCCGCTTTTCGAAAAGCGCAATATACACCAACCTTCTTTTAAATTATTACGACCGTGCCATATATAATTACAGGGGACTTGCTTTTAACGCGCAGGGGCTCGATACGGATATAATTACCCTTAATTATACTATGCATAAAGAGGGGGGCGCAGTTTCTCTTATCAGGCGGTTTAACGACCGGTTAAAAGGCCTCCTTTCCTATGGAATGTTTTACGACTTTCTTTCGGGGTTGAACCCCGGGGCGCAAATAACGCCGAGGGACGCCGGTTTTACGAGGATAAGTTCCGCTTCGACTTCGGTCATATATAATTCTAAAAATAATATATTTAACCCGACCTCCGGAAATTTGACGGCGTTAAGATTTACATATTCAAATTTTTTAATCGATTCCCAGGTCAATTTTTTTAAGATTTTTTTTCATACGGAAGAATATATCCCTTTTATTTACAATACCACTTTTTTGTATTCTCTGCGATTCGGCTATATAAAGCCTCTCTCGCCGACGACCCAGCTGCCTATAAACGAAAGATTTTTTCTGGGCGGCAGAACGACGGTGAGAGGTTTTCCTCAGGATTCTATCGGACTCGTTAATTTGAATCCTTACAGTTATCCGATAGGCGGGGATGTTATGGAAAACTATAATTTACAGCTTAACGTTCCGGTTTATAATAATATTAATTTTTTTGTTTTTCAGGACGGAGGCAACGTATTTTTGAATACTCAGGATATCAGACCGTTAGCGTTGTATAAATCGGTAGGGGCAGGTATAATGTATTTGTCTCCGATAGGGCCTATAAGTTTTTCCTATGGTTTCATACTTACGAGAGAGCCTTATTGGCCGGCGGGCGGGGTTAATTTTACCGTAGGGACGTCATTTTAAAAAATAAAAGATAAATGAGCGGCGAAATAAATCGGTCGGATATTGATATTAAAAACAGGCTGAGAAAAGGGTTCTCTACCGGAAGTACAAGTACCGCCGCTATAAAGGCGTCTATCAGGTATTATTTCGAACCGGAAAAATTTTCAGCCATAAAAATAAAAATGCCCGGAGGCGAAAATGCGCGCTTAAATATTTCCGGATTAGAAAGCCGCAGACTCTACGGAAACGGAACGGTTGTTTCAAAAGCCGTTGCAGTTAAAGATTCGGGAAGCGACGATTCCGACGTAACCGGCGGCATAAAAATATGCGCTGATTTTACCGTTATAAATAAAAACAATAAAAACGAAATCCTCGGTCTGAAAAAATATTATGAAAAATTGTCCGTTTATAATATAATAAAATGTCCATTGAAAGGCGGAACCGCTACTCTGATACTTGCGGCGTCAAAAGGCGTCGGTAAGGCGACAAGACCCGGGTTGCCGGTGAGAGCCGGTTCTCCGGCCGTTAACCCCGTCCCTTTTGCGATGATAGAACTTGCCGCAAGGGAAGAGTTATGCTCTTGGATAAAAAAAGGCGCGTTAAATTTAAATTCGTTAAATAATAAAATATTTATTTCTATATTGTATATACCCGAAGGGGAGGAAACGGCCAAGAAGACTTTAAATCAGAGATTAGGCATAGAGGGTGGAATAAGCATATTAGGCACTACCGGCTATGTTATACCGGTATCGACTAAAGCATGGCTCGAAACCATAAAGGCGTCTTTGAAATTTTTATCGGAAAATAAGATAAATACCTGCGTTTATACCCCGGGAAGGTACAGCGAAAAAATAGCGTTAAAAATTATTAAGGATTTGCCGTATGAAAGTTTTATAGAAATAGGCGATTTTATATCATATTCAATAAGAAAAGCGGTAGAATCCGGCATAGAAAATATCATTTTAGCCGGACAGTTCGGGAAAATTATAAAAATAGCGCAGGGGGCAAGAAATACAAACGCAAAATACAGCAGTTTAAATTTAAAATTTCTTGGAGAAACAGTTAGAGAAACGGTTAAAGGCATATGCGGCGGCGGCAAAGGCGCAGAACAGGGCGAATACATATATAATCTTATCGTTAATTCCAACACGTCGAGAGAGGCATATGGACATATAACGTCGGACGAGTTTAAAATTTATTCAGATATTATTTTGGGAAATATATTAAAAATTACAGCCGAAAATTTAGCTAAAATTGCGGGAGAAGGCGTAAATATAAAGATTATTTTGATATCCTACGACGGAAACGCGATAAAGAAAATCGAGCTTAAAGCGCTTAAAATATAAGGCATGAGATACTAAGGAGGATAAATTTTATAAATGGCAAAAAAAGTTCATATAGTGGGAATATCCCAATGTTTTTTAGAAGCGGCAAAAAAAGAAATCTTGGATTTATTTACCGATAAAAAAAACCGAATAGACGCCGTTTTTGCGAAGAAAGAAGATTTAGGCCTGCTTTCTTGGGCAAGGGAGCAAATTTCTTCCATAAATAAAAGCATAATATTCGAAAACAACGGGAATGTAACCCGCTTAAATAATGCCGTAATATTTTACGACAGCAAGATAAAATTTATAACAGATTATATAAGAGAGAACCTCGGTAAAAAAAATATTTTAATTCTGGCGAACGGCGACCCTAATTTTTTCGGCATCGGCGGAACGATATTAAGCCTCTTAAAAGAAAATGAAAAAAGATTTATAGAAGTTTATCCCGCAGTTAGTTTTATGCAGGCAGGCTTTTCCAGATTAAAAATTCCTATGACCGAAGCTTTAATAATAAGCCTGCACGGGAGAGATTTCAAAAATATTTACGAGGCTCTGCATTCAGGAAAGCATACGATCGGCATATATACGGACGATATCAATACGCCCGGTAAAATATATAACGAGCTTGAAGAAAAAGGGTTTTTAGAAGAATTTGAATTTTATGCGTTGACGGAGTTATGCACTAAAAATGAAAAAATTTACAAAAGTTTTACAAAAGAAATTTTGGACGACATAAGCGGTAAAAAGAATATAGTAGTATTAAACGGTAAAAATAAAAAAAGCTCTGATTCAGCTTCCAACGACGGACTAAAGAGCCTTATTTTAGGAATAGACGACGATAAATATATTCATGCGGCGGGAGAACCGACCAAAAAAGAAATCAGGGCGGTAAGCCTGTCCTTAATGGATTTAAGAGCGGATTCCGTAATTATAGACGCGGGATGCGGCAGCGGCAGCGTAAGCATAGAAGCTTCCGCGATAGCCCATAAAGGAGTTGTCTATTCAATAGATAAAAATGAATTTAAGATAGAAAACCTCAAAAATAATATAAAGAGATTCGGCAGGCATAACATCGAGCCTATTTTAGGCGAACTTCCCGAAGCAATGAAACATGCCGGAAAAGCGGGACAGGCGGATTCGATATTTATCGGAGGCGGAGGGAGTAAAGATGTAAGAAAGATTTTGAAAGAATCCCTTCATATTTTAAAAAACAAAGGCGTTATAGTTATGAACGTTATAACGATAGATTCGTTAAACGGCGTTCTGACGTTTATTAAAGATTACGGTTTGAAAGGGGACGAAAATATAGAAATAAAATACGAAATTATATCCGTTAACGTGTCAAGATTAAAATCCGTCAAAGAAGATTCATATTTTCAGGCATTGAATCAGATATATATCGTTAAAATTATAAAAACCGTTAAACCGTTAAATAAACCATCTAATACGGACAGGAAAATCTCCGGCAGAGGCAGGGCGCTTACTTTCAAGATTGAACAAGGCCAAAGCGCATATCAGCCTAACGTGAAGATAAGAAATAAAGCTATTAAAGTAGATAGCGTTAAAGATAACGGCGAAAATAAAGGAAGCATAGATAACATAGATAATGCCCAAAATGATTGAAAAAAAATTATTTATCGTAGGCGCAGGTCCGGGGGATCCGGAGCTGATAACGGTAAAGGCGGTTAATGCGCTTATTAAAAGCGATTTTATATTTTATCCCGATGTTTGCGGGGGGAAAAATAAAATAGCATACGATATCGTAAAAAATGCCGTGAAATTTGCGGGCGCGCCGGATTTTGCGGAAGAAAGACTTATTCCCTTGGAAGTCGAAATGAAGCGTTCAAGCGGAAGAAATAAAAATTTATATAAGGAAAACGCCGTTAAAATAATCGAAAAGTTAAAAGAAGGCTCCTGTTCCTATGTTACGCTTGGAGACCCTATGTTTTACAGCACATACTGGGGGCTGCACAATGCCATTCAAGAAGTCTTGAATTCCGAGGGGAATGGCATAAACATAAGCATAAGCATCGTCAACGGCGTTTCGTCTTTTCATTATTCGATGGGATTAATAGGAGAGCCGTATATCATAAAAAACGGTTCGGTTTTAATATCCGTTCCGGTAAAGAAAGATTTAGCCGAAATAGAAAACGAAATAAAGTTTATTGCGGGTAAGATTTTTAAGCCTCAAGTTATAGTTTTTATGAAAGCCGGCGGTTATGTAAAAGATATTTTAAATGTGTTTAAAGAGTCGTGCGGCAAAGAATTAGAAGCGGGAAGACTAAAGCTTTATTTAATCGAGAAATCTATCCTTGTAAACGATTTTATGAAAAAGAAAGATTTGAACTTCGATTATTTTTCGATTCTTATAGGGGTTTTTGTATAATATGGTAAAACACGGCAAATCCAAAATTTATTTTGTATCGGCGGGTCCGGGCGACCCCGAGCTTTTGACGGTAAAAGCCGCCAAAATATTAAAAAAGTCTGATGCCGTTTTTTATGCCGGTTCTTTGATTAATCCCGGAATGCTAAGAGTTATAAAAAAAGGAGCGGAATTAATAGACATGAAAATCCTTGATTTCGAGCAGATCAAGGAAAAATTAGAAAATCTTTTAGAACCGGAACAAAAAAAAGATATAATTTCTATTCTTCATGCCGGAGATTCTTCCATATATTCCGCAATAAACGAACAGATGCATTATCTGGAAAGAATGGGGATAAAATATGAAATCATACCCGGGGTTACCGCGGCATTTGCCGCAAGCGCCGCCAACTTGTCTATTCTGACTATGCCGGACGTATCGCAGACGGTAATATTTTGCAGGGGGGAAGGAAGAACGGGTAAAATGCCTGCAGGACAGGATATAAAGAGTCTTGCGAGCCACAGGGCTACGATGGCTATATACCTAAGTTTCGGGCTTATAGAGCCGGTCGTCCGGGATTTAAAGGAATATTATCCTGAAAATGCGCCGTGCCTTATTGCCAAGGACGTATCGCTTAAAAGTCAAATGTTAATAAATTGCGAATTGAAAGACGTGGTCAAAAAAGCCGGGGATTTTTCCGTTAAAAATATGGCGGTTTTAATAGTCGGAGAAGCTTTAAAAGGAAAATATTTTAAAGAAAACAGGTCAAAACTTTATGATAAGAGCTTTTCGCACGGGTTCAGAAAAAATAAGGACGATTAATCCTGATTCAATTTATAAGATTACAAATATTGCTTTTGTAATACTATCAGAAAATTCGTTAAATAATGCGGAAAAGATTTATAAAAATATTGTAAAAAAAAATGCTGCAGGCAATATACGGGAATTTTCCGAAATTATAAACGTTCATTTTTTCATAGAAGATAAAAAAAATGCTCTAATCGGCAAAACTTTCAACTTTATCGGAGAAACTAATGAAGAAACGAACCGATCGAAAGGTTTATTTAACAAAGATTTAAACCGTGTAATACTGGATATTAAATTATATAAAAAATTATCCGATAATTACACTATTAAAATACTTCTTGGCGAATACGATTATGTCATTTTTTTTCTTGCCGTAGGGGCTGTAGTCAGACTTATTACGCCTTATATAAAGGATAAATTTACGGATCCCGGGATTATAGCGATAGACGAAGCGGGTAAATTCGTCGTAAGCTTACTTTCGGGGCATATAGGCGGAGCAAATAGATTTACCGAAGATATTGCGGAGTCTATTGAAGGATCGATACCGGTAATTACTACGGCAACGGATACCGTGAACTGTTTTTCTCTTGATATGTTTGCGGAAAAATTTGATTTAGTTATAGAGAACAAAAAAGAAAAGATTTTAGAATATAATATGTCCTCTATAGAAGGCAAAAAATTTGAAATAGTTCTTGAAAATATGTTTAGGTTCGGCGAAGTGAAATCTTATATCGGTAAATTTAGCAATGCCGAAAATATAAACGTCGTCGGGGCATTTGATTTAATAAAATTAAATAAAGCTAAAGTAATTTTAGTTTCGGCAAAGGATGATTCAAAAATATTATTTTCCGCCCCAAATTTAGTTATTTTACGACCCAAACGCTTTGTGGTGGGAATAGGATGTAATAAAAAAACAAGTTTTGAAGAAATAGAAAAATTTGTATCGTCGGTGTTTAAAGAAAATAATTTATCGCTAAACTCTATAAGAAATATTGCTTCCATAGATATAAAAGAAGACGAAATAGGACTTCTTGATTTTGGATTTAAATACGGTAGATTTATAGATTTTTATTCAAAAGACGAAATAAATACTTTTATGGATTCCGGTAAAATGGCAAATAAAACGGCTAAAACCAAGGAATCGGTAAGTTTTAAATATACGGGCGCCTATTCGGTTTGCGAGCCGTGCGCCCTTTTATCGGCAAAGAATGAAGCAAAAGAATTGTTAATCCCGAAGCAAAAAAAAGGAAACGTTACAATGGCTGTCGCCACTATAAATTAATAGGAGAGTTATGCATTACAATTACGGAAAAATAACGGTTATCGGCACAGGACCGGGAGATGCGGACCATTTGAGTAAAAAAGCGCTGGAATCTATAAAAGAAGCCGAAATAGTAATAGGCTATTCCTCTTATTTAAAGCAAATAGACAGTATATTAAATGAAAATCAGGAGAAAATGCCGTTTAATATGAAAGACGAAATTAAAAGATGCGAAACAGCCGTTAAAAAATCTTTGGAAGGTAAAACGGTCGCGCTTGTTTCCGGAGGCGATGCGGGTATTTACGGCATGAGCGGCCTTTTACTCGAAATTATAGACAAAGAATCCCTTACCGGAAAAGTTCCGGTAGAGTTTGTTCCGGGAATACCG
>JAJZJD010000028.1:560-11837 GCA_021828445.1 bacterium | reverse complement strand
TTTTGGAAGTTGAATTCAACAAGGCTAAAAGATACGGGAGCAGTTTATCCGTTATGATATTAGACATAGACCATTTTAAACACGTTAACGATTTTTACGGACATAAGGTCGGCGATATAGTTTTATCGCAGATAGGCGGTATCTTAAGGAACAATATCAGAAATATAGATATAGCCACAAGATACGGCGGGGAAGAGTTTGTTATCATTCTGCCTCAGACCGACTTTAACGGAGCCGTTCTTTCAGCTAAAAAATTAAAAAATCTGATAAAAAATCAGAAATTTATGCAGTTGCCGGGTGAAGTTACCATTTCCATAGGAATTGCCGCTATGCCGGATGAAAGAATAAACGGCACGGACGATATTTTAAAAATTGCCGACGATTTCCTTTATGAGGCTAAAAAGAGCGGCAGGAACAGGATAATAGGGGAATATAAAGGGAAAAAGGTCGAGATAGCGGGAGACGACGATAGCGATAATTCCTGACGGTAGTCTTTATTTTGAATTAAAATAATATGGAAATGAATACGGCAGGAATAGATATAGGCGGCACAAATTTAAGATGTGGAATTTCCGGCGAAGACGGAACGGTAAAGAGCCGTATGTCCGTTCCGCTCGATAAATCGCTGAATGGAGCCGGAAGGCAGACAGATTTCGTAATACAAAATATAAAACAATTTTTATCGGCAAACGGAAAATACGGCGTTAAAGCTATAGGCGTCGGCATAGCGGGGCAGATAGACGATAAGACAGGCTCTGTTATGTTTTCTCCAAACCTAAACTGGCGCGACGTTCCGCTTAAGAAGATACTTGAAAAGGAAACCGGCTTAGACGCCTATATAACAAACGACTTAACCGCTATTACTTACGGAGAATGGAAGTTCGGTTCGGGAAAAGGCGAAGATAATATTATATGTATTTTTGCGGGAACGGGAATAGGTTCAGGAATCGTTATTAACGGCTCTTTATATACTGGGTGTTCTAATGCCGCCGGGGAGATAGGGCATATAACGGTTGTTTCGGGAGGAAGGAAATGCGCCTGCGGAAACTCCGGCTGTCTCGAGGCGTATGCCGGAGGCCTTGGAATCGCAAACATAGCTAAAGAAAGAGCGGCCGCAGATAATAAGAGTTTTGAAAATATTATAAATGCGGCAGGCGGAAGTATCGAAGGCGTATCGGCAGAAACGGTCGCTCAAGCGTATCAAGCAGGCGATAAAAATGCCGCCGCGTTAATTAAAGAAACGGGACGTTATTTGTCCGACGGCGTAATCAGCGCGGTAAATTTATTGAATCCCTGCGTAATAATACTCGGCGGAGGAGTTATAGACGGTATTCCCGACCTGTTCGATATAGTTAAAAGCGAGGTGGACGGAAGAGCGCTTAAAGCATCGGTATTAAGCCTCAGGATATTAAGAGCGGCATTAGGAAAAGATGCCGGAATTATCGGAGCCGCAGGATTAGCCGCTATGCGCTATTGTTAGATATATGCTTCTCCGTCTTCGTATGTAAGATTTTCGAAGGACGTATATTTGTCGATATAAGAAAGTTTAACGATACCGGTAGGACCGTTCCTCTGTTTGCCGATTATCAATTCGGCGATGCCTTTATTTTCCGTATCCTTCTTATAAACCTCTTCCCTGTAAACAAACATAATTAAGTCGGCATCCTGTTCTATCGCTCCCGATTCCCTGAGGTCTGCAAGCTGGGGTTTTCTGTCCTGTCTCGATTCGACCATTCTGTTTAACTGGGAAAGGGCGATTACCGGAATATTAAGTTCTTTTGCAAGACCTTTCAAGGAGCGGGAAATATCCGCTATAGCCTGTTCTCTCGATTCTATGTTATGGGAAGCTTTCATAAGCTGAAGGTAGTCTATTATAACTATTTCGATATTTTTTTCTCTTTTTAATCTGCGGGTTTTGGCTCTTAACTCCGTTACCGTTATGCCTGCGCTGTCGTCTATGTATATAGGGATATCTTCAAGTATTTCAAGCGCTTTGTGTATGTTTTCTATATCGGGATTATGAATTTTACCTCTTCGCAGAAAGGAAGAGTCTATTTTAGCCGTCATAGCCAGAAGACGAGTGGCGAGCTGTTCTTTAGACATTTCAAGCGAAAAGAACGCAACCGGAATCTTTTTAACGGCGATATTTTTTGCAACGCAAAGAGAGAGAGCCGTTTTTCCCATAGAAGGTCTTCCTGCTATAATAATCAGGTCGGACGGCTGAAAACCGTTGGTGTATTCGTCCAAATAGTTTAATCCGCTGTGAATGCCCGTAATAACATCGTTTTCATGTTTTTTTGAAGTAAGTTTTTTAAAATAATCGACTATTAAAGGGTAAACTTCTACATAATTTTTAGGGGAATCCTTTTCGGTTGCGTCGAATATAGTTTTTTCGGTAAAATCGATTATATTTTCGACGTCGTCATTCTGTTCGTAGCATTTCTGCCTGATTTTATTCGAGGCGTTAATAAGATTTCTCAGGGTGGATTTTTCTTTTACGATTTTTGAATATTGTTCGATATTAAAAAGTCCGGCAGGCATTTCAAAGAGGGAGGACAGGTAGTTGTTGTAATCAAAATCGGAAAAACCTTTCGAGAAATCGGGGTCTTTTTCTAAACCGTTTAAAATCGTAATTATATCTACAGGCTCATTTTTTTCGCTTAATTTTGCAATTATCTTAAAGATTCTCGAGTTTACGCTATCGTAGAAATCTTCGGGAGCGATAATTCCCAGTACCGAATTTATCTGGGAATTATCTATTAATATCGAGGAAAGCAAAGCTTTCTCGGCATCTATGGAATTAGGCGGAACAATGTTTATAAAATCGGTAGACCCTTTTTTTTGTCTTTCGCTTTGCATAAATACATAAAAATAATGTTCTAATTTTTAAATTTCCGGCGTTACGTTGACTTTAATCTCCGCGACGATATCTTTAGAGAGCTTAATTTTAACGGTCTGTATTCCGAGTTCTTTTATCGGATTGTCAAGATTAATTATCTTCCTGTCGATATTAAAGCCGGAATCTTTAAGTTTATTTTCGATATCCATCGATGTAATACTTCCGAATATTTTTTCGTTTTCGCCGACTTTAACCGGTATAATAATTTCGGTTTTTTCAAGATTATTTTTAATTTCCGTTAGTTCCGAGGCTATTTTCGCTTTCTTTTTATCTATTATCTTTTTCTCGTGTTCTACTGTTTTGACGTTTGAATTCGTCGCAGGTATCGCAAGATTTTTAGGCATTAAAAAATTCCTTGCGTAACCGTCCGCAACATTGACGGTTTCTCCCATAAATCCTAAATTTTGAACATCTTCTTTAAGTATGATTTTCATATTAAATACTAACCCCCTTTTTGTTAGTTTCTATTTTTCTAAAATTAAACCACATATCGAAAATTCCGGTCATTATAATAAATATAATTATCGGATTGCTGAAAATAAAAATAATTGCGTATCCGAGTATTCTTAAAAATATATTTATATTTAACTTGTTGAAAAAGAAAGAAATTATTGTTAACCCCTGAACCAGATAAACCGAAGAAGACAATAAAATTATATTATAGCCTATATATTTGAATATGCCAACCGAAAAAATAGAAATTATTATTCCCGCTATAAGAAATAATAAAAAATAGTCCGAAGACTTCCAAAGCGATAAATTTTCCTTTATGCCGTTAAAAAAAGCATTATTCTTTTTTGAAATTTTTTTCAAAAATATAAAACTTATCCATGCGCTCATCCATGAAAAAATTATTAATATTGCCGGCAGAAGTAAAAAGATAATTTTCAGGAGCTTAGAAATTAGAGTCTTCATTTTCAAAGTCGTAAAATATTCCATCCCCATTTTATTATAAGTGTTTATGAGCTTTTCAGTCATATTACCGGAGAAATAATTCAAAGACGAAACCATATCTATTTTGCCGGCAAATATATAAAGAGCCGCAAGAGAAAAAGATACTGCGAATACGGCTGACACGGGAAAGCAAATAGATTTTGCCACGCCGGACCCTTTTGAAATTAAATAGGAAAATGCATACGGTATAACGATAAATATCAAAAGTTGAATTATTATTACCGATATAAAAAAACGTCCGAAAGCGGCATGATTAAAGTAGCCGCTAAAGTCTGCCCCGCCGTTATAGTTCATTAAAAAACCGACGGCAATAACAACGGATAACAGTATAGGTACAGCCGAAGCGGGTCCGATAAGAGAAAATAAAAGTATTAGGGTAATGTCGTAATATATATAGAAAAAAGGATTGATAAAAGAATACGCCCCCTCGTATATTGAATTTATAACAAATAAAAACAATAAAACGGAGAGCAATAAACTTAAAAATACCGTTTTTGTTTTAAACATTAAATATTAACGGACGTATAGGGCATTATCGAAACTATTCTTGAAATTTTAATAGCTTTTGATACCCTTCTTTGATGATAGGCGCAGTTTCCCGTAATTCTCCTCGGCATAATCTTACCTCTCTCGGAGACAAAATTTCTCATAAGCCTTGAATCTTTATAGTCGATTTTTAAGTTTTGATCCGCGCAGAATCTGCATACTTTTTTTCTGGTATATGTCCTGCGGATAAAACCCATTCCGGCAGGTTTTGCGGTTTTTTTATGCTGATAGTTATTCATTGACTGCTTCCTCCTTATTTTCCTTTTTTGGTTCTATATCCTTTGTAAATACCACTGTTTGAAATCTGACGCAGTCGTCGGAAATCCTTAAATTTCTTTCAAGTTCCTGTATAAAAGAGCCTTTCGCCGAAAAATGCACCAATATAAATTTCCCCCTGTTCAGTTTTTTTATATCGTAGGAAAGTTTTCTGGCGCCCCAGTCTTCAAAATTTAAGAATTCTGCGCCGTTTTTAGACATAATATCCTTTATTTTATCGAGAAACTGATTGAACCTGTTTTCCTCTATATCGGGATTAAGAATAATCAGCGTCTCGTATTTTTTTGGAAACTGATGTTCAATTTTTTTTAAAAAATTTTTCTTGACCAATTATACAGCCCTCCTTAAAAGTATGCTTATACTTATTAATATAAAATTTATATTATAATATTTGAAGAATAATTTTGCAATAATTAATTTTTGCTTTCTAAGAGTAAAGAATTTATATATGTTTCGGCGGTTGAAATAGACCGCATAGACTTTTTAAGTTTAAACATATGGTTCATGGGCATTTTTCTCGACAGCATATATCTTATTACGAATAGAATATCGTTTGCCCTCAAATTAAGGCTTTTGTAGGACGTCTTATAAAGATTTGAAAATTCCTTAAAAAAATCGTTCTTCGATAAAAAAGTTTCCAAAACGGGATGAAATAAATCGTAATACGAGTAATTTTTAACGGTTAATTTATCTTTCAGTTCATTATAAAGTTTTGTCCCGGGCAGAGGCGTCAGTACGGAAAACACAGGGACGCTTATTTTAAGCCTTTTCACAAAGTCGATTAATTTTTTAAAATCCAATTTTGTGAAATCCGGCGATACTATAAAAGACGCCGTTACGGCAACATTATTTTTTTTTGCGATGTAATAAGCTTTTTCATTGTTTAAGGAAGAATTGCTTTTGTTTATACTGTTGAGCTTATCGTCATCGACGCTTTCAAATCCGATAAAAATATTCGACAGCCCCAGTTCTTTCCACTGCGAAATAAGTTCCGGATGTTTGACTATGGTATCGCTTCTGGCCTGTATTGTATATAGTTTACGTATCTTTTCTTTTTTTAAGAGTTCCCCGATTTTTTTTGCTCTTTTTACGTCGCTGAAGAAATTATCGTCGGTAACTAGCACATAATCTTCTTTGATTTCTTTAAGCTCGGCGATAACTCTTTCCGGAGATTTAGACCTGTAAGACCCTCCGTAAAAATTCCAGACGCTGCAAAAATCGCATTTAAACGGACAGCCCCTTGCGGTTTCTAAGCATGCAAGCGACGTCCTTATGCCGAGGTAATATTTTTTTCTAAATTCTTCGGTAAGATGCCTCGCGAAGAAAGGAAGGTCGTTTATATTTTTAAGCAAAATCCTTGGCTGGTTTTTTATCTGGTTTCCGTTTTCATTATATATGATGCCTTTTACATTCGACAGTGGAGAATTAGAGGAAAATGCGTTAACGAGTTCTCTGACGGTATATTCCCCTTCACCGACGACGACCGCATCTATTTCTTTAACGTTAAAGTCTAAAGGATATACGGAAACATGATGTCCGCCGACAAAAACATAACGTACCCCTAATTCATTTTTTACTCTTTTTGCAAGCTCGATAGTCCTGTAAACGTCGGGAGTAAAAGAACACGAAAAGCCTATGGCATCAGGTTTAAATGTTTTTATTGCTGATTCTAAATATGCGTCGGGGCAGCAATCCACGGCTCTTAAGTCGGCTATTTTTACCGTATGGTCGTCCCTGAGAAGGCTTCCGGCTATTGCTTCAAGACCGGTCGGCTCTATTAAAGATACGTTATTAAGTCCTATTACGCTTGTGTTATTCGGCTGAACAAGTAATATTTTCATATCTGTTTTATACTCTGGTATGGCTAAGTTTTATTTATACGGTATGCGCGGTATATGTATATACGATACGCCCGTAAAATAAGTATATCACAATAAATATATAATAACCATTACAAATTTGGGATGGACTAAAGAGTAAATTTATTGATATCCCCTAACAGTTCATCCATGTCTTTCATGTCTTTTTTCTCGGTAGCCTCTTCTTTTCCGCCGCTATTTTCTTTCTTGTCCTCGAAAGTAGCCGCATCGTTTTTTAAAAAATCGGCCAAATCATAAACGTCCCCTGATGCATCGGATGCGCTTTCTTCTTCGGCGTTTTTCGAAACAGCGGGTTCCGTTTTGTCGCTTGCGCCGCCGGATACGTCTATTTTAACTCGCTCTGACGGAAAAGAAATTTCCATATTTTTATCCGCCTCCCTGTTTATTAAGTCGGTATTTGTCTGAAGGAGGTTTTTTATTGAATTTATCATAACGATTCTTTTATTTAATAAGTCGTCTATGTCTTTGGTTATTTCTAAATATTTTTTGTTTGCGTCTTTTATGATGCTTTCGGCTTCGGAAACCGCTCCTCTTTTTATAGCTTCAGCTTCCATTACCGCGGCTTTTTTTATATCGTTGGAAACGGATTGCACCATAAGTATCGCCTCGCTGATCGATTTATCCTTTTCTTTGTAATCCGTAATTTCCTGATTTTTTTTGACGAGTTCTTCTTTGAGGCCGTAGTATTCGCCGTAAAGTTTTTCCAGGTCTTTAGATACTATTTCTAGAAAATTATCTACCTCGCTTACATCATACCCTTTAATCTTTTTCGAAAATTTTTGGGACCTAATTTCTAATGGAGAGAGTTCCATAATTTTACCTCGTTTTATGAAGTCATAATAAAAGGCAGAATATAATTAAATTCCGCAAATTTTAACAACGTTATAATCATCCAGATTATTACAATAACTATTACCGGCGATAAATCAAAAGCAATGGTATTTCCTATAGGAAGTATTAATCTTGCCTTATTTAAAACCGGTTCCGTGATGTCGTTTATAAAACGGACAATTGGATTATAAGGGTCGGGGTTTACCCACGACAGCAGAGCTTTTATAATAATTATCCACATATATACGGTTAGAATCGTGTATAATATATCGAAAAAATATTGGATAAAGTTGATAAATAAAAGATTCATCGTTAGTTTTTTTAAAATTTAATATATAATATAACATAATTATCCGAGAATATACAATAATTATGACGAACAGCGAAATTGCGGAAGTTTTTCAACAAATTGCGGAAATTCTTGAAATAAAAGGAGAAAACCCTTTTAAAATACGCGCTTATCTAAATGCCGCTATCGTTATAAGCAGGCTCGGCGAAAATTTATCGGATATCGTTTCAGGCGGAGAGCATTTAAGCATTCCGGGTATCGGAAAAGACCTTTACTTGAAAATAAAAGAACTTGCTGATACCGGCAGGCTTGCATATTACGACGAGCTGGTTAAATCCGTGCCGGAAGGACTGCTCGAACTTACAAAACTGCGCGGATTAGGGCCTAAAAAAGCAAATCTTTTGTATAATAATTTTAATATAAAAGGAATAGGGGAGCTGGACGATGCCATTAAATCTGATAGGCTTAGCGGAATCCGTGGTTTAGGGCAAAAAACAGTAGAAAATTTAAAAAAATCCATAGAAGATTATAAAGTTTTTAAACAGAGATTTTTATATATAGATGCTTTTAATCAGGCGTTTCTATTTGAAGCCTATCTAAAAAATACTCCGCAAAAACTTATCGACGAAATTGAGATAGCCGGTTCTTTAAGAAGAAAAATGGAAACCGTAGGCGATATCGATATCGTGGCTTCCGTTATAGCGGGGAAAGAAGGGCAATTTTCCAAAAGATTTTTAAGTTATCCCGAAATTTTAAGGGTCGAGTCTGCAGGGGAGACTAAAATCAGCGTTGTTTTAAAAAGCGGGATACATGTCGATTTAAGAATAGTTCAACCGGCAGATTTCGTTTATGCCCTTCATCACTTTACCGGCTCAAAACTGCATAACGAGGAGCTGAGGTCGATAGAAAAAAAACGCGGCTACAAGATTAACGAATACGGGATATTTGCAGGCAACGGTAATAAAATAACGGTCGGCAATGAAGCCGAATTTTACGATGTATTCGGAATGCAGTTTATTCCGCCGGAATTAAGGGAGGGGACGGGAGAGATAGAATCGGCGTTAAGCCATAGCATACCGGGTCTCGTCGAAGAAAAAGACCTGAAGGGAGTTTTTCATATTCACACGACATACACGGACGGAAAAGAAAGTCTGGAAGAAATGATAGAAGCCTGCGTAAAACAGGGATATAAATATGCCGGCATTTCCGACCATTCGGTTTCGGCGCATTACGCAAAAGGACTTTCTACCTCGGAACTTGAATCCCAGATGGAATATATAGACAGGCTTAATAAAAAATATGAGGGCATAATTAAAATTTTTAAAGGCATAGAATCGGATATTCTGCCGGACGGAAGTCTCGATTATGATGAAAAAACGCTGGAGAAGCTTGATTTTGTGATAGCATCCGTCCATTCCAAGTTCAATATGGCGGAAAATCTTATGACCGAAAGGATTATGAATGCCGTTAAAAACCCTTATACCACCATGATAGGGCATCTTACCGGCAGGCTTCTTTTGGAAAGAAAGGAATATGCGGTCGATATATCCAGAGTTTTAGATTGCGCCTCCGAGTATAAAACCATTATAGAACTCAACGCCAATCCCAAAAGGCTTGATATAGACTGGAGGTATATTAAAGAAGCGATATCCAAAAATGTTTTACTTTCTATAAATCCGGACGCTCATAATTCGTCCAGCATATATTTTGTTAATTACGGCATTAACATCGCAAGAAAAGGGTGGGCAAGAAAATCGGATATTCTAAACACCGGAAACGTTTCGGAAGTTTCCAATGTTTTGAGCGGTATAAGGGACTATAAGAAGAAAAAAATATGACGTTAAAAATTTTATCGGTTGCGGGATTCGACGGTTCCGGAGGGGCGGGAATAACTTCCGATGCCAAAGTATTTTCCAAGTTTAAAATTTTCGGCTTATCCGCCGTTACCGCGATGACCGCCCAAAACCCCGATAATATTTATATGGTAGAACCGGTTTCCGACGCTTTTTTTTCGGCGGAGCTAAATGCCGTATTCGGTTATTTTTCGGTGGACGCCGTAAAAACCGGTTTAATATTCAATGAAAATCAGAGTCTGATATTGTGCAGTTTTCTTAAAAGATACAGCCCAAAAACGGTAGTTATCGACCCGGTTTACGTTTCGACTTCAGGAAAGATGCTGACGAAAAAGTCCGGTTACCCCGGCTTTTTAACTCCATTATTTAAATATGCAACGGTTATTGCTCCCAACATTAAAGAGGCGGAGCTTATTGCGGAAACGGAAATCAAAGACTTAAAAGGAATGAAACTTGCGGCAAAAATTATAAGAAAAAAAAATACCGGCATTAAAAATATAATAATAAAAGGTTCCCATATTTCCGAAGAATCCGGCGGAAAAAAAATATTCAATATAATGCTTGATTCTAAAAATAAATTTTTTGTATCCGAAACCCAAAAATTAAATCTCGATAAAGAAATTCACGGAACAGGATGCGCTTTTTCAGCCTGCCTGACATCTTTGCTTGCAAGGGGGATTAAGGCTGAAGACGCTTTAGTGGAAACGGAAAAATTTGTTTCTAAAATTATACGGGGTTTTAAAAAAATACCGGATAATACCCCGGAAAAAAATATATATATTACCGGGAATATATAAACAATTAAGATTATTGTAAAGCGCCCTGCAGAATTTTATTAATTACGGGGAAAGGCCTGTAGCCCGTGACTTTTTTATAAAGAATAAGCCCTTGATATATAAACAACGTCGGGGTTCCGCTTACTTTTGCGCTCATACCGGACGATATGTTGCTTTTTATAAGCCTCTTAGCCAATCCGCTTTTTACGCATATCTCTTCTTTTCTAAGGTTTATTGCGCCTTTTGCATGAGTTTTAAGAAAATAGTATAAATCTCCTATCTCGGTCCAATCTTTTTGGTGTTTATACAACAGGCTTCTCACCGGCATATATTTTCCTTGAAAGGCGGCGCAGTCGGCATATTCGGCGCCTTTAAAAGCGTATTTATGTATTAATGTAAGAGGAAAATCCCTGAATTGTATAAAAATCTTTCCTGTTTTGACATAATCTTCGGTAATGCGGGGCAGGTCGTTTTCTTCAAATTTTCTGCACCAGTAGCACTGAAAGTCGGCATATACTATAATCGTAACGGCGGCGTCGGGATTTCCTATCTGTCTGTCGTTATTTACCGTACGGACGAAATTACTATAGGAAACGGCTTCTGCTTTAGAAATTGCAAAAAACCCCGCTATAACTAAAGCGAATAAAAAAGCCGAAGCAAATAATTTTAACGTTTCGATTTTATCGTGCTTTTGTTTCATACTACAATATTATCATATCGGTTTATAAAGTCAAGGTGAAAACTCTAAAATTGGGTAGATAGGTACGAACATACTTACCAGTATAAAAAAAGCAACTAATAACGATAATGGTTAGATTATATTCGTACCACGTGCCAAAGAATACTACCTCTCGGCAAGAGTATTATTGACATTATTTACAAATTCTCTTGCTTTATTTTTATCAGCCTTTATAGGTAGTGTATAATTAATTGTGTAAATTCATTATGGCAAAATAGATGCACCTCGTATAAA
>JAJZJD010000028.1:0-550 GCA_021828445.1 bacterium | reverse complement strand
ACTCCAGTAGGGACGGTGCATTCAAACTTGCCGTTTTATCAAATTTACACAAAGTAGTTGACAGTACCGCCTTTATAATCTGTGCTGAGGCTCCAGAGCCTGCCGCACTTTGGATGACTATAAGTGTTTCAAAACTACTAAGAATAGCTAATACACCTAAAACTATTGGCACTATTCCTATTATAAATTTGAGCGACGCAATACCTAAAACAATTAACACAATTCCCAGAATAAAGGCTTTTATGTTAAATTTTGTGTCTATCCTAACCCCTGCTACTTGATTTAATGGATATGTAACTTCATTTTTTCCAATAGGTATTATCCATAAAAGAACATTAATAAATTCCGCTAAAATCCTTTTATTAGTTAAAGCAAACTTAGATTTAGGAATAAAAGGAATATACGACCTACGCAAATCAACTTCATTTAAAGCATTTTCATCTTTAATTAAAGAAATATTCATAATTTTAATCCTCCTAATACTTTATAGGTTAATTTTAGGTTACTTTTGACTATTTACAATCTGAAAGGTAGTGTATAATTAATTGTG
>JAJZJD010000027.1 GCA_021828445.1 bacterium | reverse complement strand
TCCGACGACTCTTTTAATAAAATCTATTCCTCTGTGCAGATTATATTTTCCGGCATAAGGAAATTTAAAAACTATTACCTGTCCGGTCTTTGGATGGGATACGGAAATGTAAGACTTGGTAAAAGGGATATGTATGCCGTATATAAACTTATTGACAAGTATATGGTCGCCCGGAATAAGGGTGGGCTCCATAGAACCGGAAGGTATTTTAAACGCCTGGACGACAAACGTTCTGAAAACTAAGGCGATAATTATAGCTATGACTATAGCCTTAAAATAATCCCATAAAGTATGCTTGCTCATATTTTAATTTTCACGAATCGAAACTATTTTTATTTATAAACTTTTTAATTATACCAATTTTTTTCTCTTAAGTCTAATAAATAACCGAAACCCAAATCCCGATTTAGAAATTTTTATATATGAATTACCTGAATTACTTAATAATGTCATTGCGAGCGTTAGCAAAGCAATCTGTTTGGTTAAACCTTCAATATCGATAAGAAGGCTTCCTGTGGAATCTCGACCGAGCCTATGTTTTTCATTTTTTTCTTTCCTTCTTTCTGCTTCTCTAAAAGTTTTCTTTTTCTTGTAATATCGCCGCCGTAACATTTTGCCAGAACATTTTTTCTCAATGCTTTAATCTCTTCCCTTGCAATAATTTTTGAACCTATTTGCGCCTGAAGCACAACCTCGAACATTTGCCTCGGTATTAAAGTCCTGAGCTTTTCGACTATATTTCTTCCTCTAACGTAAGCTTTATCCCTGTGAACAATTACGGAGAGAGCATCAACGGGGTCTTTGTTGACCAATATTTCGAGTTTTATCATATCTGCCGGCCGATACCCGCTGAATTCATAATCAAAAGAGGCATAGCCTTTGGAAAGCGATTTAAGCTGGTCGTAAAAATCAAGGACTATCTCTGACAAGGGCAATTCATAAACAAGCTGGACCCTGGTTTTAGTTATATATTTAAGTTCGACCTGCTGACCCCTTTTTTCAACGCACAGGTTTATTATTTTCCCCAGAAATTCGGATGGGACGTAGATATTTGCTCTGATAAAAGGTTCTTCTATATGGTCAACTTCCTGCATGGGTATCTCTTTGGAAGGAGGAAATTTCATCGGATTAAGCGCGGATTTCATTTCTCCTTTAATCGTCGTTATATTATAAAGAACGGTAGGGGAAGTAGATATAAGGCTTAAGCCGTATTCCCTTTCCAGCCTTTCCACTATTATTTCCATATGCAGAAGCCCCAAAAATCCGCATCTAAAGCCGAACCCCAGCGCAAGCGAATTTTCCGGTTCATAAGAAAACGAAGGATCGTTGAGTTTTAATTTTTCTATGGAATCTTTAAGCTCGGGGTAATCATCGGAATCTATGGGATAAATACCGGCAAACACCATCGGCTTCGGTTCTTTAAAATCCGGCAGAGGTTCTTTTGCGGGATTGGCTTTTAAAGTAATAGTATCCCCTATTTTAAAACTGCCCGAATCTTTTATATTTGCAATAATAAACCCGACCTCTCCGGCGGTTAACCCGTCTAATTCTTTCATATACGGATTGTAAACGCCTACTTTTTGGACCTCGTAGGAAACTCCGGAATTCATCAACAGAATAATATCGCCCGGGGAAACCTTGCCGTCAAATATTCTGATAAGCGCAACGACGCCCTGATATGAATCGAACCAAGAATCGAAAATTAAAGCCTTAAGAGGAGAAAGCGGGTCTCCTTTCGGAGAAGGAATCTTATTTATAATAGCCTCAAGTATTTCCTTTATTCCGATGCCTTCTTTTGCGCTTGCCAAAATAGCATTATCCGCTTCGATGCCCACGACTTCTTCTATTTCTTTTTTAGTTTTTTCAGGATCGGCGCTGGGCAGGTCTATTTTATTTATAACCGGAACTACGGCTAAATTCATATCGGAAGCTATATAGACGTTGGCAAGAGTCTGGGCTTCGACGCCCTGAGTCGCATCGACGATAAGAATAGCGCCCTCGCATGCGGCTAACGATTTTGATACTTCATAAGAAAAATCTACGTGTCCGGGAGTGTCTATCAGATTAAGGATATAATCCTTGCCGTCGTAATTATAATTTAATCTTACGGTCTGCGCCTTAATGGTAATTCCTCTTTCCCGCTCAAGCTCCATATTGTCTAAAAATTGGGAAACTTTTTCTCTTGCGGTAATTGCTCCGGTAAAATCCAGAAATCTATCCGCAAGCGTAGATTTTCCGTGATCTATATGTGCTATAATAGAAAAATTCCTGATGTTTTTGATTTCCATTTGGATTAAATTAAATAGTTAAAGGCGAGTTGCAGCCGCAAACAAAAACATAAGCCGGGTTCTGTCAAGGTCGGTCATTTCTCTGTGCGAACAACCCGAAGACTATGCAAGGCGAGCAGCCTTAAGTCTTCCTATTTGTTCTTGCTCCTAACGGGGCTTGCCATAGACGTTATTTGCATAATGTCCAAGTGAGCTCTTACCTCGCTATTTCACCCTTACCCTATTAAATAAGGCGGTATATTTTCTGTTGCGCTTTCCTTAAAGTTGCCTTCACCGCTATAAAACGGCGTTATGCTCTTTGGAGCCCGGACTTTCCTCGAAAGACATAAAAGTCTTCCGCGACCGACTGTTTTTGCTTGCGGCTACAAAAACATTTTAGCAGTTTGGCGTCTGTTCGTCAATATATATATATTTATCAGGCATCAGCGGTATCTATCGCCAGGTTTGCCAGCTTATCGGCATCCTTGTTAAGTTCTCTCGGAATATGCCTGAATGTTACTTTTAACAAACTTCCTCTAAGTTTTAAAGCCGCCTTTATATCTTTAAGCAGTTTTTGCGCTTTATTATAAAGAGGTAAAATATTTGCGCTCTTAACGGAATAAACTCCGTTCATCTGATTGACGAGCAATTGGGAATCCAATAAAAAAAGAACGTCAAGTTCAGCGAAGCTCATTTCGCTTATACCGGCGGCATTTGGCATACCCGATAAAAATTCCAGCGCAATAATAAGCGCTTTATATTCCGCTTCGTTATTAGTCGAAATACCCAAATATTTATTTAAGGAAGCAGCCTTTCGTTTATTCTCGTCAAGAATCAGTACTCCCGCTCCGGACTTGCCGGGATTTCCACGGGATGCCCCGTCGGTATAGACCGTTAAGTTCATATTTTATTTTTATTAAGTTTTTTCGAAACTTTGCCGGCAGGAGCGGCAGGTTCCGGTAAAGTCGTATCTATATAAAGTATCCTCGAACACACCGGACACTGCATAAATACGTTCTCCGATATAAGCTCGTTAAACTGCTGGGGCGGGAGCATCCTGTAGCACCCGGTGCATGCCCCCGATTTCATTACCGGAGCAATTGCCGGAAATCCTTTGTTTCTTTTTACGGCTTCATATACATCGATATAATCTTTTTTAATCTTTTTTTTGGCAGTCTCTCTTTTATCGACAAAATCTTTTTTAACCGCCCCTAATTCTTTCTCATTTTTTTTATATTCCGTGTTTTTAGCCGATAACCCGTCGGCAAGCTCTTCCGTTTCTTTTTTGATGAGAGCTATTTTGCCGATTATGGACTCTTTATTTTCCATATATTCCAATTGTTCGTCTTCAGACTTCTTTTTTAATGCCTCGTTATCTTTTATGGATTTTTGAATCGCATTATATTCTTTGTTGGTCTTAATAAGCTTCTGCGTGTCTTTCATCTTTATTATCTTGTCTTCATAAGATTTTATGTCAAGTTCGGAACCGCTGATTTTTTTATTAACCTCGGCCAAGTCCTCTTTAAGCTTTTCGAGTTCCGACTCTTTTAACTTAAGGTTATTCTGCGAATCTTCAATTTCGTTAAAAATTTTTTTAAGCGATTCTTCAAATTTTAACAGCTCCACGTCGATATTTTGAATTTCCACTATAAAAGAAATCTGTTCGTTCAAAGTTCTCCTCCTTTGTATTTAAAAAACGGGTTATTTTCATAGATATTTTCAATAACTTCAGTATCGAATTCTTTAGATAATATATCTTTTGTTATGGAAGTAAAATATTTTTCAGTGTCAAAATGGGACATTTCTATTAAACATATCCCGCTTTTGTTCGCTTTTATTGCTTTGCTGTGCGTTAATTCCGAGGATATCAAAGCGTCGCAACCTGATTTTACCGCACTATCTATATAAGAAAAACCGCTTCCTGAAACGGCTGCAACTTTTTTTATTTTTTTATTTAAATTTCCGCAGTAGTTTATAAAAATAGGAGAAAATAATCTCTGCATTTTACTTAGAAGGTCTCCTAATGCGATTTTGCTTTCAAAATTCCCGACAGCGCCCATGCCTTCGGTTTTATTGCCACCGAAGTCGTATAGCGGATATAAATCAAAGGCGGCTTCTTCATAAGGATGGACGGCCTTCATTTCGTCTATGGCTTTTTTTATAAATTTTTCTTCTATTAAAATTTCAAGTTTGGATTCATCCGTAAAAGTTGTTTTCAATGATTCGCCTATAAACGGATTTGAGCCTTCGAGCGGCTTAAACGACCCCTTCCCTTTTGTTTCAAATGAACAGTTTTCGTAATTGCCTATCTTAGGATTTCCGTATTTAAAAAGAACGTCCCTTACGGCATTTATATAACCTTTCGGAATAAAGACCGACAGTTTATAAAGTTTTCTTTTATTCGGAATTAAAGGAAATATTTCTTTTATTTCAAGCTTATTTAAAATATAACGGCTCATCGAATATGCCGACGAATCGAAATTTGTATGCATTGCGTAAACGCAAATTTTATTTTCTATGAGGCGTCCGACAAGTTTTCCGTCGTTGGAATCTAAATTTATCGAACTTAAAGGGCGAAAAAAAAGAGGATGGTGTATTAATATAAGATTGAAGCCTTTGCTTACAGCCAAATCTGCCGACTTATCCGTAAGGTCTAAGGATGTTACGATGCCTGAGAGTGCAGCGTTTGCAAGTTTTATTTGGTAACCTGAATTATCCCATTCTTCCTGAAAATTAAGGGGTATCAGGTCTTCTAATCTACCTACCGCATCTTTTATAAATAATGACATTTTTAAAATGGTGGGCCCACCCGGGTTCGAACCAGGGACCAACCGGTTATGAGCCGGCCGCTCTACCAGCTGAGCTATAGGCCCTAAATCCACTACTTTACAAATGTTTTAAGCCTTTTGGAACGGCTTGGATGTCTGAGCTTCCTGAGGGCTTTTGCCTCTATCTGCCTTATTCTTTCTCTTGTAACCCCAAATTCCTGCCCTACTTCTTCCAGAGTATGGTCTGATTTTATACCTATGCCGAACCTCATTCTTAGGACCTTTTCTTCTCTTTCGGTAAGGGACGACAAAACCCTTCCCGTTTGCTCTTCAAGGTCTGAATTGATTGCGGCTTCTAAGGGAAGAACCGTAGCCTTGTCTTCTATAAAATCTCCGAGATGCGTATCTTCTTCTTCGCCTATAGGCGTTTCCAATGAAATAGGTTCTTTAGCTATCTTTAAAACTTTTCTGACTTTATCTATCGGGAGGTCCATTCTCTCGGCAATTTCTTCCGGAACGGGCTCTCTTCCGATTTCCTGAACTAAAGCTCTTGAAGTTCTTATTAATTTATTTATGGTTTCTATCATATGAACCGGAATTCTTATAGTTCTTGCCTGGTCGGCAATTGCCCTTGTTATCGCCTGCCTTATCCACCATGTCGCATATGTAGAAAATTTGTATCCTCTTTGATACTGAAACTTTTCTACCGCCTTCATAAGCCCTATATTGCCTTCCTGAATGAGGTCTAAAAATTGAAGTCCCCTGTTTGAATATTTTTTTGCAATAGAAACGACAAGCCTTAAATTTGCTTCGACAAGCTCTGTTTTAGCAACTTTTGATTTTTCTTCGCCGATTTTTATAGCTTCGACTATTTTTTTAAGTTCATTCTTAGAAACGCCTACTTCTTTTTCGGATGCGGCTATTTTAGTTTTATATTCGTTTATAAGCTTGTTTATGCTTTCTAACCGCTTATTCTCCTGCGATTTGGACTGTTCGCTTCTTTCATTTTTCTTTTTATACGTAGATTCAAGCTCTTTTATGTTTTCTTCGAATTCTAAGATTTTCACATTTTGGTTTTTAAGCCTCATTATGACTTTGTCCGATATTTTCTTTTTGAGCCTTAAATCTTTAATATAACCGAGTATCTTTTTTTTTGTTTCATTGGTTAAATTTTTAGGGGCGGCCCATGAAAAAACTTTTGTTATATTACCGGCGTCTATATTTTCGATATTATCTTCAATATTGGATTCGCCGGCGCTAGAATTATCTTCTTCAACCCTTATTTTTTCTTTTTTCCGCTTTTTGCCCGACGTATCGGCTTTGGACTTATTCTCCGTAAATTTTACTTCTTTTTTAATTTTTTCGATAATGGACAGAAACCTGTTTGTAGATTTTTCGATATCTTTATCGCTTGGAAAATCAACGTCGTCAAAATCGGAAACTATACCGGCAATGTTAATCTCCTGGCTCTTTAATTTGTCTCCTATCGATATAACCCATCTTATCAAGATATCGGAGTTAAGAACCGAAGAAAAAATCTCCTCCTCTCCTTCTTCTATGCTCTTTGCTATCTCTATCTCTCTTTCGCGCGTAAGCAAAGAAACAGACCCCATTTCTTTCAGATACATCCTGACCGGATCATTTGTTTTAAGAGACAAATCTTCTTCTTCCGCCTCTTCATTAAAAGCTTCGTCACCCGCAAACTTTGGATGTCCGGCTTTTGTAAAAATAGAGGATGTATCTCTTCCGAGGTCGATATCCTTTTCTCCAAGCATGCTTATCAGATCGTCAATCTGGTCGGGGGATACTATATTCTGAGGCAATATATCGTTAAAGTCGTCATAGCTCAATCTGCCGTGCCGCTCCTTTAGCTTTTCGACGCTCTTATTGATTATCTGATTTTCTAATTCTTTGTCTTTTAGGACATCCGCAACGACCGCCTTAGATTTAGCGGCAGTTTTAATAGTCGCTTTTACATTTTCTTTATTCTTATTCTTTATATTTTTTTTATTCATATATTGCAGATTTTTTTCTGAAATTTTTCAGAAATATATTTCAACCTGTTAAGTTCTTGAAATTTAAGAAGCTTGCCGCTTTCATCCAATAACCCGCTTCTGATTTCGTTCAAAATTCCTTTACAAATTTTGTTTATGTTGTCAATCTTTAATTTAATAAGGAGTTTTTTAAAATCATCATTCACGTTTTTATTTTCGGCTAATAAACTTGAATAATATATTTTATTCCATTTAAAACTATTTTCCGTTTTTAAAACTATATCTTCTATCTTCCCATTATTATTAATATTATTTTCTTTGTTTATATCGTTTTTTAATGCATTTTTTATCTCTTTAATTATAAAAACGGCATCTTTATCGGAAAATTCATTCATTATATCATCGCTTATGTATTCTGTCAATAGCAAGTTGCAAAATATTTTACCTACTATTAAATCTTCTATATTTAAATCCTCTTTCGCATATCCGGCAGCCGAATTGCCCGCTGCGCTGCGCGTAAAATCGTTGCCCGCCGCGCGAACATCCGCCCCTGCCGTTTCATTTGAATTTATATATTCTCTTATTACGTTTTCTTTCAATCCGAGCCTGTTAGCCAGTATATTTATATAATGCGAAAATATAATATTATTATTTATTTTCTTTAAAAATGGAGCTATTTCACGAATCGCCGATATTTTTTCTTTAAGATTTTTCTCATTTCTCTCATCCTTTATATCTTTAATTATACCGTCATTTTCGCTTTTTTCAATATAGTAATCGAGTGCAAACTCTATCGGCGTTTTTTTGCCGTCCCGTATTAATTTAATAAGACTTCCGCATCCGTACTTTCTAACATAGCCGTCCGGGTCGCTGCCGTCGTTCAAACATACCGCATATATATTTTTGTCGGGGCTCTCCATAAAACTCCCGAATAATTCCATCCCTCTATTAATTGCATTTATGCCGGCCTTATCGCCGTCGTAAAGGAGGATAATTTCATCGCTCAATCTCGATAAATTAACTATATGATTTTTAGAAAGAGCCGTGCCCATCGTCGCAACCACGTTCTTAATGCCTTTAGAATAAAGCGTTATCATATCGAAATAGCCCTCTACCACGAAAACGGCATTTTCTTTTTTAATAAAAGGCAGGGCTTTGTCTAAACCGTATAAGGTATTATTTTTTACAAAAATTTCAGAGTTATTAGTGTTTATATATTTAGGAAAATTGAGGGGGGATGCTTCGCCCTCCCTTAAAATTATTCTGGATGCAAGCGCAATAGGCTCTCCCGCTCTATCCATTATGGGAATAATAAGCTTATTGACGAATCTGTCAGAGTATCCCCTGTTATATTCGGGTTTTTTAATTAATAATCCGGCATTTACGGCGATATCTAAATCGACCTTGTTATTCAGCAAAAGAGCGGCTAATCCGTTTCCGAACCCAGCATATCCTAATTTAAAATCCCTTGCGGTATTTTCGTCTATGCCTCTATCGTTAAGGTATTTGATTATATGCCCGCTGCTTGACATATAAACGAAAAGATTTTCGTAATAAAAGTTTAAGGCAAGATTTAGAATTTTTTTAAGCGGCGCTTCGTTTTCCCTTATTTTATCGGATTTATATAATTTTGTATCTTCGAGGGGGATATTATATTTTTTCTTAAGATAATCTATGACCTCCTTAAAAGATTCTCCCTTTATATCCTTAAGAAATCCTATAACATTGCCGCCTTTTCCGCATCCGAAACAATAATAAAGGCCTTTTGATTCGTTGACGTGAAATGAAGGGGTCTTTTCCGAGTGGAAAGGACATAAGCCCGAATAATTTTGACCTACTTTTTTAAGTTTGACGAACCCTGCCACTTCATCGACTATATTTACATAAGATAATACGGTTTCAATATTTCTGTCCATAATTTTTAGTAATAAACGCTATAAATATTAGTCGTCTTTTGGAAAGGAAAATTCTAATAAAATTTGCCGATATAGGGGGATAAAAATTTGCCTGCTTTGAGAAAATAAGGTAAAAAACTTTTAGATTTGTAATATCCAAAACGTTTATTTACAGCCTGAAACGAAAAAAGAAAATATAAAATTAGGCTTAACAATAAAAAAGTTTTAATTCCGGCAAAAAAAAACCGCCCAACCTGTTGCAGAATCCCAATTGAAGCAAGTTTATAATTTTGGTAATTATCAGCGAAATTAAGGCAAAAACAATTATAATGGCGATAAATATTCCGGAAAATATAATAATTTTCTCTATATCTTCATTATAAAATAGTTTGGCGATATAATAAGAATAAGCTCCGTCTGCCTTTGAACTTAAGTATATTGCGCCGAAATAGGCAACAAAAACTCCGAGCAAAGATATAGCCTCTTTTATAAAGCCTCTAAAAAAGCCCCTTATCATTATTGCGATAAATAAAACTAAAAAGGCTATATCTATGTAGCTCATAAAGTTTTTATTAATAATATTAATAACTGAAATAATTCTTTTTGGAATTTCTTTTTCTGGAAGCCGCCGCTTTTTTCTTTTTCTTAACGCTCGGCTTTTCGTAATGCTCCCTTTTCCTGATTTCGGAAAGTATTCCGGCTCTTTCGCAGGATTTTTTAAATCTTCTTAAGGCATTTTCGAAAGATTCATTTTCTTTAATTTTTACGATAGACAAAACCTAAATTCGCCTCCTTTTTGCATTTTTATATTTTATACTATTTATATAGTATCATATATTTTCTATTAATTTGTCAACCTATAAATTTTAACGTGATTTTTTTTCGTCCAATCCCGAAACTCCTTCCCGCTTTTTTAACTCGTCTATCACGTTAAAAAAATCAATCCCCGAATAAATTAACATAACTATATAAAAAAACATCAAATCCGCGCATTCGTAAATTATTTTATCTTTATCCCCGTCGCTCCCTACGGCGGATAAAATAACCTCAAGAGATTCTTCCTGAAGTTTTTTACCTATTTTTTCCGGCCCTTCGTTTAAAAGCTTTGCAACATACGATTTTTCAGGGTCGGAGCCTTTCCGTCCGGCGATAAGATCGTATAACAGTTTAAGCGAATAAAATTTTTCCTTATCGCAGGCGGCATCTTTGTTATCTATTTCGCTTTCATTTATGTTGCCGCTATTTACGGGAAGACGGTTATTTATTTTTGAATAAAAACAGGTTTTATGTCCGGTGTGGCACGCCGGACCTTTCTGAATAACTTCTAATAAAATACTGTCGTTATCGCAATCAAAAAAAATTTCTTTTATATGCTGAGTATGACCGGAAGTCTCTCCCTTTTTCCATAATTTGTTTCTTGACCTGGAAAAATAATGGGCATAGCCCGTTTCGACGGTTTTTCTCAATGATTCTTCGTTCATAAACGCAAGCATTAATATCTCTTTCGAAAAATAATCCTGCGCAACTGCGGGTATAAGACCGTTAAGTTTAGAAAAATCAATTTTTTTTAAAAATAAACCGAGGGTTTTCTCGTCAAAAACGTCAACGGTTATATCGTTAAAATTATTCATAATCTCACGTTAATCCCTTTGGATTTTAAATATTTTTTAATAGGAATAATGCCTGAATTTTCATAATGAAATATCGAAGCGGCAAGAGCGGCGCTTGCGTCTGCTTTGATAAAAACCTCCTCCATATCCTTAGCGTCCCTTGCGCCTCCCGAAGCAATCACGGGAATTTTTACGCCTTTGACGACGGACGAGGTAAGTTCTATTTCATAGCCGTTTTTTGTCCCGTCCCTGTCCATACTTGTCAGCAGTATTTCTCCGGCGCCCCTGTTATAAACCTCTTTTGCCCAATCTATAGCATTAATTCCGGAATTTTTTCTTCCTCCATGCGTAAAAACAATATACTCATCCCCTATTTTTTTTGCGTCTATCGCTATTACTATCGTGGATGAACCGAATTTTTTTGCCGCGCTGTCTATAAGTCCGGGTTTTAACACTGCCGCAGTATTAATAGAGACCTTATCCGCCCCGCTGTTCAGCAAATCCCGTATATCTTCTATTTCCGAAACGCCTCCGCCTACGCTGAAGGGAATAAATATATTTTCGGAAATCTTATTGACGAGTTCCAGAATAGTTTTTCTTTTTTCATGAGAAGCCGTTATGTCCAAAAACATAAGCTCGTCGGCAAGCTCTCCGTCGTATCTTTTTGCAAGTTCTACGGGATCGCCGGCGCTCCGCAGATCTTCAAAATTTATACCCTTAACAACCTCGTTGTTTTTAATATCCAAGCACGGTATTATTCTTTTTGCAAGCATAAATTTGCCTTAATCCTTGTATAATAAAGCGTTTGCCTTTCCTAAATCCAGTCTTCCGTCATATAAAGCCTTCCCGACTATTACGCCTTCGAGAAACGGAAGATTAAGCTCTTTCAGTTTTACGATATCGCCCTGCCCCGAAACTCCTCCGGACGCTATAACATTAACGCCTAATTTTGCAAGCCTCGACATAAGTTCTAAATTAACCCCGGCGAGCATCCCGTCTTTTTTAATATCTGTGAATATAAAAGTTTGTATTCCGTAAAGGTCCCTTAAGTTTTCCACCGCTTCGCCAAAAGGGGTTTCTACAAATTCTCTCCAACCTGAAATTGCTATTTTTTCATCGTATAAATCGATTCCGGCTATGATTCTTCCTTTATAATTTAACAGGGAAGCCTTGACGGAATTAATGTCTTTGAATAATACAGAACCGAGAATAATATAAGATGCGCCGGCATTAAAATAATTTTCTATTGTTTTGCCGTCTCTGATGCCTCCGCCGACCTCTACTGGAATTTTAACGGATTTTATAATGTC
>JAJZJD010000026.1 GCA_021828445.1 bacterium | reverse complement strand
CATTTTCGAAATAGCGGCTCTGTTCGTCGATTATATAAATATTAGATATCTTGTATCCGGAAGCAAGGTCCCTGATATGCGCCGGTATTATCTGCTCTTTAAACAGATTTTCAAAATAATAAATGAGTTTTATATTTTTATTTAAAAATTCTTCCAGATTTGTTTTTAGAACCAGCGGAGCGCTGTTATTATAAAAAACCAGATTATCCTTGTTATCTATAACAAATGCTCCTTCATCCAAAGAATTAAGCAAATTTTTAATTTCTATATTTTCGAATAAATCATGCTCTAAGTCGTTAAATTCGGCGCAGACCAATATTTTATCTCCTTTTTTTAAAAATTCCTTTTTAAATTATTAAATTATATTGATTAATATTATAATTTATATAAAAATAATAGGTTGTTTTAATTCTACAAAAAATATTTTTAATTATCAAGAATTATTTTCTAAAAAATAAAAGTCTATTGAGAAAACCTTTTCCGCCGTTACTAGTTTTACCAAAAACATCTTCGTCGATTTTAACGGCAACATTAAGATTTCCGTTTTTTCCTCCAAAAACCCCCTCATCGCCGTTGTCTTCGAATACTATATTTTTCTTGCCGCCTAAAAGCTCGCTTACCGCAAAATTTAATTTTATTTTTTCGGACGTCTTTATTCTTGCCATGCCGTTGCATACTTTGCATCTATATAAAAATATATCGCCGTATCCGCCGCAATTTCCGCATGCTTCGTTAATATTGGTTCCGCGGTTTTTAACGGTTCCGGTACCGCGGCAATAAGAACAATCCGTTGCAAGCGTGCCTTTATCCCTGCCCTCCCCTGCGCAAGCCGGACATTTTATATATCTTTCTATATTGACGGTTTTTTCGATAAATTCACCGGCTCCCGATTTTATTTCATTAGTAAAATCTATATTTATATTTACGTTTCCGCCATCCCTGAGTCTTGACCTGTATGGTATTACCTTGTTTTCCGGAAGAGCGTTCTTAAATTTTTCGTATTCTTTTAAATCTTTATCGTATATATTTCTTAAAACGGGATCCATAAGCGTCTTATATGCTTCGTTTATATCTAAAAATTTACTCTGGCTGTCTGGATTTTTGTCCGGATGGTATATTGCGGCAAGGTTTCTATAACGGCTTTTAATTAATGTTTCGCCTGCGTTTTGTTCTATTCCTAAGATAGAATAATAGTCCTTCATTATTTTTGATATTTATTATATATCGGCTTTAGACTTTATTTTTTTAATTATGCCGCTTGTGGATTTTCCTTCGATAAAATTTATTAAAACCGTTTTGCCTCCCGAAGATTCGACGATATCGCTCCCCGCTATGTTTTTCCCCTCATAGTCGGCGCCTTTTACCAAAACATCGGGCTTAATTTCTTTTATAAGTTCATAAGGAGTATCTTCGTCAAACATAACGACATAATCCACCGGTTTAATATTTGCGAGGACGTATGCTCTATCCTGTTCGCTTACTACCGGTCTGTCTCCGCCTTTCAAACGCCTGACGGATTTATCGCTGTTTAATCCTACTATAAGAATATCCCCGAGAGTTTTTGCCTCGTTCAGATAGCTTATATGTCCGGCATGTATAATGTCGAAACAGCCGTTTGTAAATACGATTTTTTTAGATTTCCTTCTTAGTTTGGATAATTCTTGCTTTATATTGCCAGATTCTATTATTTTTCCGTTTTCCATAACAGTTTTTGTTTCCCCGGCAAATATATAATATATATAAATTAGAAACCCCCTGACATATTCGGCATATATCAGGGGGAAAATGGAGAAAAGAATTACTAAACTTATTTTACCAAAATATATATTTTTTTGTCAATATAAAAATTTATCTTTTTAAATTATTTTTTAAATATTTTAAAAATAATCTTTGAATATATTTTGAAATAATGATAAATTATATATTAGCAATAATATTGCAAGCAATAATTTTCAGGAGAGATGTCCGAGAGGCCGAAGGAGCATGATTGGAAATCATGTATAGATGTAAGTCTATCGAGGGTTCGACTCCCTCTCTCTCCGCCAGTTATGAAACGAATTTGATAAATTATTTAGTTAAGGCAGAATAGGGACGGAGTCGAACCCTCGATAGCGCGAAGCGAAAGCGGAGCGCGCAAGAGGAAGTTCGTACGTTTTAAAACTTTTCGAAGAAAAGTTCCTCCCTCTCTCTCCGCCAGTTATAGAATAAAAGACGGTGCCGGTTATGAAACAAAGTTAATTACGGAGGTAAATAAAATATGTTTGGATGGTCGCCGATAACGATAATCGTTATACTTATAGTCGTTTTTCTGATATTTGGAGCAGGCAAACTTCCCGAAATAGGCAGCGGGCTGGGCAAAGCCCTAAAAAACTTTAAAAACAGCGTTTCAGGGAAAGACGAAATAGACGTTACGCCCGACCCAAAACCCAAAAAAAAACAGATAGCAAGGACAAGTTCACCTCAGGCATCCGCAAGAAAAACAAAACGGACGGGCTCAAAAACGGTCAAAACGACTAAAAAGGCTTGATTATTTTTTTATTCTGTAAAAATGGCTGACTGAAACCGAGTAATTTTTTGAGTTTGGATTTATATCGAAAAAAACTACCATAAACCTTACAGGGTGATTAGGCAAAATTTCTACGTCCGACATATTTTTCCCGTCTTTATTGTCAAGCTCCATATCTATCGCAACATTGGACATCTTTTTGAGTTTTTTTATGCTTATAAAATTTCCCGCATATACATGCTTGGTTAAAAGGACGATATTTTTCGTGCTGTAAAGTTTACAGTTCAGCTTGACGTAACTTACCGGAAATCTATTTTTATTTACTAAATAACCGGTAATAGCCAGATTGTTTTCCGGAAGCGCCTTAGATTTGTAAACAATGGTTTTTAGTTCAAATAGTTTTATATTCGTGCCGTTACCGGGAAATAACGTTTTAAATAAATAATACGCCGATAACAGCGCGGCTGCTCCTAAAAACAGATAAAATATTTTTTTAAGTCCGGCTCTGCTTTTATTTTCTCCGCCGTTTCTTATCTTTTCTTTTTTAGGAGGAATTTCTTTTTCGGTTTTATCCTGTTCTTTTTTGTTGAATATAATTTCGGATAAATCTTCATTATCTATTTTTCCTATTGAAAAACCCTTCGTAGATTCATTGTTATCCTTAAAGAGTTTGTCTTCCTCTTCTCCTAATTTCCAGTTATCCATATTTACCCTTAACCTGCAATAGAAAATATAAAGCGATTTATTAGTATTTTATCATATAAAAACATCATTTAAAATACAAAATTTAACTAAAACATAAAGATTTTAAAGTTTTGAACGGACGGACGTTTTGAACTTGAATAATATGTGTTTGTATAATATAATTTTATTGATGCAATTAATACGGAAGCGATTTGAGGGCTGGTGCCTCTCTTTGACTTCAAATCAATAGTTGTCCCCATAAGGGCAAGGCGGGTTCGATTCCCGTACGCTTCCGCCGCTATAGACGTTTAACGCTAAAACCGTTATTTTTATTATTTTATGCTCACAAAAGCTATAATAAATAAGGAGGATTTAAAATGCCTTTAATCTCTGCGAAAGCAATTCTTGACGATGCGAATAAAAACGGTTATGCCGTCGGAGCCTTTAACGCCAATAATATGGAATTTTTGCAGGCAATATTCGCCGCCGCCGATTCAGAAAAATCTCCGATTATAATTGCCGCAAGCGAAGGCGCTATGAAATATGCCGGCCCGGAAATGCTCTACTCCATGGTTAAAACTCTTTCGGATGCGCATCCTAGAATACCCGCAGCCTTGCATCTTGACCACGGTTCAAACATAAAAGCCGTAATGACGGCGGTAAAAGCCGGTTTTACTTCGGTTATGATAGACGCGTCGCATTTTCCGTATGAAGAAAATCTTAAAATGACTAAACAGATAGTCGGTATTTGTCACCCGGTCGGAATTTCCGTGGAGGCTGAACTTGGAAGACTTCAGGGCGTAGAAGACAACGTTTCCGTTGCGGAAAGAGATGCCGTACTGGTCAACCCCGCCGAAGCGCACGATTTCGTAGAATCGTCGGGTATCGATTTCCTTGCCCCCGCAATCGGCACTTCACACGGAGCGTTTAAATTCAAAGGAGAAGCAAAGCTGGATTTTGAAAGATTAAAAAAAGTTAAAGAATTAACCGGCATTCCGCTTGTGCTTCATGGAGCTTCGTCCGTTCCGGAACCCGCATCTAAAAAATTTGAAGAATTCGGCGGCGATTTAAAAGGCGCAAAAGGAGTTCCGTTCGATGTCTTAAAAGAAGCGGTAAAATTCGGCATCAATAAAGTCAACACGGATACGGATCTGCGCATTGCTTTTTTGGCAAAAGTAAGGGAAAGCGTCGCAGGCGATAAATCGCAGATAGACCCGAGAAAGATTTTCGGTCCCGCAAGAGATTACGTTATAGAAGTAATAAGAGAAAGAATGAAAATACTGGGTTCTTCCGGCAGGGTTTAAAACTGCAATACCGCATTATTACCTTGCGGCTAAAATTTTTATAAAGAAGACTACAAGTATAAGAGATATGAAAATAAAAGGCAGGAGAAGAGCCATAATCGACCTCGGCGTCGAAAGTCCGTTGGTTTCTTTGATGCCTATGATTAATAACGCCGCAAACCAAGCGGCGGATATGTTGTATCCGAATATGGGAAATATCGAAAAAACCCCCACTCCCGAAGCATAACCGATTATTCGGAAAGTATTTTTTATGCCCTGCTTCCCTCCCATAAGCATCACGAATCCGTGTATGATAACGGTTAAAAGCGATAGGAAAATCGTATATAATATCCCCAGAAGCAGTAAAAGAAAAATAACGCCTATAACTATATATAAATCTATAAAGTTTTTATTAGTAAAAAAAAGAGGTATTTTGGGCAGAATAGCGTAATTTCTATAAAATCCTATTTTGAAAAACATTACTTCCCAAAAGAATGAAAACACTAAATTTATATAGGTAAATATTATCGCGTAAAAATAAGGATGGGCGAGCGCTTTGATGTCATGATCTTCTCCGGTATTGTTTAATTCTTTATAGAATATCTCCGGATTGAAAAGAGATTTTTTCCATGTCGAAAATAATGCTTTAAAAAATCCCGTTTCTTTTATATCGTCGAAATCAGTCATTTTTAGGTTGCTCCTATTCCGTCCGTTCTTTATCTAATTTATAAATTATGCTGTCGGCAAGAGCTATATAAGACGCTTCTATTATGTTTTCCGATACGCCGAGCGTCGTCCATTTTTCTTCTTTATCCGAAGATTCTATCAATACTCTGACATAAGAAGCCGTTCCTGATTTTGTTTTATTGCTTATTACTCTTACCTTGAAATCGGTCAATTTCATTTCGTTTAATACCGGATAAAATTTCATCAACGCTTTTCTCAGGGCGTTGTCTAAAGCATTTACCGGTCCGTCTCCTACGGCAACCGTATGCTCTGTTTTGCCTTTGACTTCTATCATTACGACGGCTTCGCTAAAGATATTTTTATCTACGGTTTTTTCTATATTTACCCTGAACGCGATAAGTTTAAAATATTCTTTATTTTTATAGTCTTCGGATGAATATTTATTCAAAAGGATTTTAAAAGACCCGTCCGCGCTCTCGAAATTAAATCCTAAACTTTCAAGCTCTTTAATTTTATTCAAAAGCTCCGTTTCCCGGGACGCCGAAAGAACGCCGATCTCTAATCCGAGCTCTTTTGCTTTGGCTTCGATATTGCTTTTTCCCGATAAATCCGAAACTAAAAATCTCCTGCTGTTTCCTACTACCTCCGGGTCTATATGTTCGTAAGAAGAAGGGTTTTTTAAAACCGCATTTGCGTGAAGTCCCGCCTTATGCGCGAATGCGCTTTCTCCGACATACGGCATATTCTTAACCGGAGTATTGTTTGAAATTTCGTCGATTAACCTGCTTACTTTAAGAATGTTCTTAAGTTTTTCCTTTCCTATGGTTTTAAATCCGGCTTTTAATTCTAAATTTGGAATTATAGACGAAAGATTTGCGTTTCCGGTTCTTTCTCCGTAACCGTTTATCGTTCCCTGAACATGTCTTATGCCGCCTAAAACTGCGGCAATAGTGTTTGCTACGGCACAGTCGGTATCGTTATGAGTATGGATTCCCAGATGCTTTATGTTTATCCCGTGACGGGTCCTAAGTTTATCTATTATTTTAGAAATATCGTCAGGCAGACAGCCTCCGTTGGTATCGCATAAAACGACTTTATCGGCTCCTGCCTTAAACGCGGCATTTATCGTTTTTACGGCATAATCCTCATTATTTTTAAATCCGTCGAAAAAATGCTCCGCATCGAAAAATACCTTTTTTCCGCAGGATTTTAAAAATTCCACAGAATCGGCTATAATGTCTAAATTTTCGTTTAAAGATATTTTTAAAACGCTTTCGGTATGCAAATCCCATGATTTGCCAAAAATAGTGATGTGCTCAACAGCCGTTTCGCCGAGAACGGTTAATCCGGCATCGTCTTTTGCCTTAATATTTTTCTTTCTTGTGCTTCCGAATGCCGTTAATTTAGAATTTTTTAATTTTTTTTTCGACGCGGCGGCGAAAAATTTTTTATCTTTAGGATTGGAAGCCGGAAATCCGCCTTCTATAAAATTAATGCCGAGTTCGTCGAGAATATCCGTTATCATTAATTTATCGTCTATAGATAAAGAAAATCCTTCACCCTGAGTTCCGTCCCTTAAAGTAGTATCGTAAACCTCGACGAAACCGATTTTTTCGTTATTCAAATTTTTATTTTTGTCTGCATTCATATTTTTTAACTGTATGATTTCGTTAACCGTTAAGTTTGCCGAGATTAAACGCATCGTGGAGTATTCTTGCGGCAAGTTCGGCATATTTGGCGTCTATAACGCACGATATTTTAATTTCGGATGTGGAAATCATCATAATGTTTATATTTTCTTTTGCAAGAACGTCAAACATAATGGAAGCCGTTCCGTAATGATTTCGCATACCGACTCCTATGACTGAGATTTTGGCAATTTTGTCGTCGCTTATTACCTCTTTAGCGTCAAGTTCTTTTGCGAGGCCGCCGGTTATTTCCAGAGCCTTTTTTAAATCTTTTTTAGATACCGTGAAAGTCAAATCAGTATGCCCTTCAACAGAAATATTCTGGATAATCATATCTACGACTATATTGGCATCTGATATTCTTGAGAAAATTTTTGCCGCAATACCCGGCTTATCGGGGATTCCCCTTATAGAGATTTTAGCTTCGTCTTTATCGCATGCGACGCTTGAAACCTGCAATTCTTCCATATTCTTATCGTCTCCTAAAAATTTTATTTGAGTTCCTTTCCCTTCCGCAAAAGTCGATTTAACAAACAGATTTACGCCGTATTTCATTGCAAATTCCACAGACCTGATTTGCAGGACTTTTGCGCCGAGACTCGACATTTCAATCATTTCGTCGAAATAAACTACGTCTAAACGATGCGCTTCCGGAACTATATTCGGGTCTGCGGTGTAAACTCCGTCCACGTCGGTATATATGTCGCACCTGTCGGCATTAATCGCCGCCGCCACGGCAACAGCCGTAGTATCCGAACCGCCCCTTCCGAGCGTAGTAATAAACCCGTTGGAGTCTATCCCCTGAAATCCGGCAATTACCACGATTTTCCCGTTTTTAAGCATTTTGTATATATTTTCCGAATCTATCGAGGATATTCTTGCTTTCCCGTAAGATTCATCGGTAGCTATTCTCACCTGATGCCCTAAAAGCGGAACGGCATCGTAACCCTCATTTTTCAATGCCAGCGATAGAAGTCCCGAACTTATCTGTTCGCCGCTGGATATTATCAGATCTGTTTCCATATTATCCTGACGACCGCCCATTTTAACGGCGAGGTCTAAAAGTCTGTTTGTTTCTCCGCTCATAGCGCTTACGACGACTACGACGTCGTTCCCCGTCAGTTTTTCTTTTATTACGCGTCCCGCGACCTGTTTTATTCTTTCTATGCTTCCCATTGATGTGCCGCCGAACTTTTGAACTATCAATGCCATAAATATTTCCTTATTTTGTTTTTTATTTATTTTTTTGCCGTTCTCGGATTAAACTTATGAACGGCTTCGCCTATAGAATCGAGAGCCGATTCGGGAACTATTTCCGAAAGAGTCGGATGTGAATGAATAGTCGATTCTATATCGAAAACGGTTCCCCCGAAATGCATATATGAAGCTATTTCGGCAATCAGTTCGGGAATGTCCGCGCCGATTCCGGTTGCTCCTAAAATTTTTTTAGATTTTTCGTCCACGATAACCTTTAAGAATCCTTCCGATTCTTCCATAGCCAGCGCCATTCCGCTTGCGGCATAAGAAAAACGCCCCACGTTATAATTTAATTCGGAGAGGGCGGCGTCTCCTTCCTTTAAACCTATCGTTCCTATAGCCGGATTTGTATAGATAGACCATGGAAGAACGCCGTAATCTTTTTCTTTAACAATTCCGGCAATATTGTCCGCCGCAATAATCCCGTCGTACGATGCCTTATGCGCAAGCATAGGTCCGTCTATTATATCGCCGCAGGCGTAAATTCCTTTAATATTCGTTTCGTTATGCGTATCGGTTTCTATCTTCCCTCTATTGTCTAATTTAACTCCTATCTCTTCCAGTCCCAAAGCGGCCGTATTCAATTTTCTGCCTATTGAAACAAGCACTTTTTCCGTTTCAAATTTATCGCCGGTCTTCAACTCGACTTCCGCGCCGCTTTTGCCGTTTAATCCTAAAGCTTTAATACCGGCAACTTCCACGCCGGTCATAATATCTATATTGCGGGATTTGAAATTTTTATTGATAAATTTAGAAATTTCCTTGTCTTCGGTAGAAAGAATAGACGGCAGAAGTTCTATCATCTTTACCGCGGAACCGAATTCCGAAAAAATATTGGCAAATTCACATCCTATGACGCCTGCGCCTATTATAATCAGCGACTCGGGTATATTCCTCAATGAAAGGGCTTCATCCGAGGTTATTATATTTTTATGGTCTATATTGAAAGCCGGTATCATAAGTGGAACGGAGCCCGTAGCGGCGATAACGTTATCAGCCGAAATTTGGACGTCGGAACCGTCGTTTGCGTTTATTCCGACCCGAAAAACACCGTTTTCTCTACCGGCAATCTTACCCATGCCGTAAAAAATGTTAACCTTCCTCGCCTTTAATAATTTTTCCACTCCTCCGGTAAGAGTCGAAACGACTTCATCTTTATAATTTATTATCTCGCCGTAATTAAAACTAAATCCGTTTATAGAGAACCCCCGCTCCGGTTTTTTAATCTTATTTAAATATTTTGCTTTAGAATAAAGAACTTTCGTCGGGATGCATCCCCTGTTTAGACAGGTGCCTCCGAACCTTTCTTTTTCGATAATCGCCGCCGATAACCCGTTAATCGCGCACTTTAATGCGCTTACGTATCCGGCGGGACCGCCTCCGATAATACAAACGTCGAACTTTTCCAAAACTAAGCCTCCAAAAGTATAATTATATTTTATTTATAAAATTTTTTCTATTTCTATATGTCTTATTTCTTTATTTTTTTCGGCGCCGCTTATTTTGATATTTATCGAGTAATAGTTTCCTGCCGCATATTTCCCGTAATCTACTTCGACCATATTCGTCCATTCGGCTATGGTCAGATTTTTGCCTTCGAGCGAATCGAAAAATCCGCAGTTTTCAAGGTCGAAGGCGGTCTTCAGTCTGTAAAAATCGAAATGGTTTACGGCAATACCGCTGCACCGATAATTATTCATTATAGAATAAGTAGGACTTGCCGCAACAGTATTCCCGCAAAAAAAACGTATTATCCCTGATGCGAATCTTGTTTTCCCCGCGCCCAAGGGACCGTTAAGCGCGACAAAATCGGAAGGTTTTAATTGTTTTGCGAATTCCGCCGCAATTAATTCCGTGTTTTCCGGCGAACCGGATTCAAAGGATTCAAACTTCTGCAATTTAACCGTCGGCATAGGAAATTATTTTTCCGGTTTTTCTTTTGCTTGAGACATCGCTTTAATTATATCGTATCTCGAAACTACGCCTATAATTTCTTTATTGTCGCCTACTATCGGAATTGAGTAGAATTTTTTATCGGCCATTACCGTTGCCAGACCGTAAATATCGTCCGTCTTTTTAGCGTAAAAAACGTCTTTATTCATAATATCTTTAATTTTAGTCGCGGTTATTTTGCTTACGTCATCTTTAAAATGCTTTGAGGTTCCAAGATAAAATATGCTGTCAAAAATAGTAAAAACCGTAGGTATATGAAGATTAGATTCCTGATACACAAGGTCGGTTTCGGAAACTATTCCGCATAATTTTTTATCGGCATTTACCACGGGAATAGCGTTTATTTTATCTTTAAGAAAAATATCCGCCGCTTTCTTTATTTCGTCCTCCTCGCTTAGAACTATTACTTTTTTGGTCATAATATCGCCTGCGGTCATCATTTGTTATATCTCCTTTTGTTGTTTTTTAATTAAATTAACTGTTCTCGGAATATTTTCCGTTATTTTTACTGCGCCGGCGCCAAAATCTCCGTATTCGTTTTCAAGGTTTTGAGCCGAATAAACCAATATAAAGGCCGCGCATTTCATGCTCATATACAAGCTTATGCCGCCGCAGATAAAAGCGCCGATAAGTCCGCTTAGAGCGTCTCCGCTTCCGCCGCTTGCAAGTAAAGGGCTGTGCCCGCATTGCACGGAAACATGCCCGCCGTTTTTATCAAAAATAAATATGCTCGAGCCTTTAAGTACCAGATAGACGCCGAATTCTTTCGCAAAGTTTTTTCCGATGCCTATAGGGTCTTTTTCTATGGATTTTCTGTCTATGCCGGCAAGGCGCTCCATTTCTTTAAAATGAGGGGTAAGTATTAAATCGGTTTTATTTGCGGTTTTCTTTAAAAAATCCGTATCTTCCGATAAAATGTTTAATGCGTCCGCATCGAGAACAACCGGAACTTTTATTTCCGGTAGAAGCCTATGTAAAAATATTTTGGTTTCTTCTTTTAAACCTATGCCCGGTCCTATAACCGCCGCATTTTTCCCTTTTAATAAATTTTCTTTTATAATTTCGGCGGCGTTTTCCATAAAAAAACCGGCATTATCGTCAAAAACGGGATAGGTCATAATTTCGTCGGTTTTTGCTTCCATAACGTCGTTCAGTTTAGCGGGAACCGCCGCCGTCACCAGACCAGCGCCGCCTTTTAATCCGGCATAAGACGCCATAAAAGCCGCGCCGCTTTTACCGGAACTTCCGGCTATAACGAGAAGATGTCCGTAATCGAATTTAGTTCCGGTTTTTTTTCTATCCTTAAAACATCCTCCTATTTCTTCCCGCGTAATTATTTCTATTCCGGGACGGTGTTTTTTTAATAGTTGAGCGGGCTGGTTTATATCTATTAAAACTGTTTTTTCGCTTAAAAGCAGTTTTTCGCCGTCGTTTATATAAAATCCGGTTTTTAATCCGCCGAATGTAAAAACTTTTTTTATATTATTTTTGACGCATGCGCCCATAAATTCGCCGGTATCTGCGTTTAAACCGCTTGGAACGTCTATGCAGATTACGTCGTAATCGCCATTTTCGTTTACGGTTTCGATAATCTTTTTAAAAAAACCGCTTACTTCCTTGTTTAGCCCTACGCCGAAAATTGCATCCGCCAGAATATCCGTTTTATCTAAAATTTCGCCTAAAAGCGGGATTTTACCCTCTTCGGATATTTCGATTATGCCTGCACCGAGTTTTATTAATATATCTAAATTTTCCTTTGCAATCCCTTTATATGAGCCGCTTTCCGCAAGAATTACGGTCTTTGCGTTAAATCCTGCGTTAAAAAAATACCTTGATAGAAC
>JAJZJD010000025.1 GCA_021828445.1 bacterium | reverse complement strand
TTATTGCCGTCGTCCGGAAATGTCGAAACTCCGGCATTTAGAGATAATATGGTCTGATTTTCTTTTTTGAATACGTCTTCGGTTTCCGACAATATAACATTTAGAATATCCTTTGCCGTATCTTTTCCCATATTGGGAAATAAAATTACAAACTTATTGCCGTATCTCGAAGCCGTATCGAATGCTCTTATATTTTTTTTAATAATATTTGCAATGATTCCGATATTTTTATCACCCGCCTGGTGACTGTTCATAGAATTTAATTTATTTAATTGATTTATGGAAATCGATGAAACGGATAACCGGCCTTTGTCGTTAATTACTTTTTGCATTTCCTGAAAAAGCTTTTCATGAAAATATTTAAAATTATTGAGTCCCGATACGTAATCAACCTGCGAACAGTCTCTCATAGTCTGAATGCATTTATTTGAGTTTAAAATATAAGCGATTACCGAAAAAATGGTGTCGAAAACTTCAATTTTACCGGCGCCGCAATTATTAAATCCCGGTACCGAATATATTATCACGGAATACGAATCCGTATAGGCGGTTTTCAGTTCATACGCGTACAGCTCGGAAACATTTTCATGTTCGAATAAATTCCGGTATCTATCGTATTTGTCGCTTTCTTTTTTAAAATCTATATATAGTCCGTTTTTTAACGGCGCTATTTCTTGCAGTAAAGCCATAGGCGGAGTTTCATTAGTTCTTTTAATAAACTCGTTCGAAAAACCTCTGGATATTTCGACGCTTTCTTCGACGTTGTATTTTCTGTATATAAACATTATCGCCGTTGCTCCGAACGTAAATTCAAACGCGATATTAACGAAATGCATCACCTCCTCGATCGTTTTTTTTTGATACGCAAAATCTAATAACTCTTTTATAAATTTGTAGCCCAAATCTTCACATTTTATATACTCTTCCATAAACAATACCCCTTTGTCGGGGGACAGACTCAAGTTTGTCCCCGTTATATATAAGTCTGTCCCCGTCCAATATTATTGAATTATTTATTTTTATTCCGGAACGGGAAAATTAATTTTATATAATCTATTTAAAAAGTGTATAAACGAATTAATTTGAGGAATTAAGAATTTAAACCCGTAATTATTGTTTATGATAAAGTCGGATTTTTTAATTTTTTCTTTTTCGCTTAACTGATTTTTATTTCTTTTAATAAAATCTTCAAAATCGAATTTTTTATACGTTCTTTTAATTCTTCTCGGAAAATCGCAGGCAACAAGGATGGTTTTATCTAAGTTAAGATAATATCCCGATTCTATAATAACCGCTCCTTCGATTATTGCGGCAGGTCTCCGGCTTATTTTAATTATACGGTCTATATCTGCCCTCAAAGGCGGATAGATTATATCTTCTAAAACCTTTTTTTTTGAGACGTCGGAAAAAATTATACCGGCAAGAATTTTGCGATCTATCTCATAATCATTATTTAAAATGTTTTTACCGAAAAAATCAACAATTTTTTTATATTCCGCACTATTTTTGTTTATAATTTTATTTGCTTCTTCGTCAAGATTTAAGGTTAAAAAATCGTAATTTTTAAATAAATTAAGGATGGAAGTTTTACCGGAACCTATAGAACCGGTTAATCCGATTTTAATCATTTTATAAAACACCTCTAATTCATAAAACCGCTATAAAAGAAACCTGCCTTTTACCGTCTTTATCGCGCCTGTAGCTAAAAAAACCGGCATCTTCAAAATTGCATATATTTAAATCGTAAATATTTTTATCGCTGAATCCGTTAGAAATCAATTCGTTTCTTATAAAACCTTTTAAATCAAAAAAAATTCTATTTTCATTTACGGTTTTATCAAAAAATTTTTTATTTAAGGTATCTTTTGCTAAAAATAAATTTAAAAAATCCTCTTTAACTTCATAGCATTTCTTGCAGATCGACGGTCCTATTATTATTAAGATGCCGCCAATATCTGCCTTAAATTCATCCGTTAAAATATTTTTTGCATTTTTTATTATCCCGCCGTAAGCGCCTTTCCAGCCGCAATGGACCGCTCCTATAACACGTTCGGTATTATTAATATCGGCAAAAAGCACCGGGACGCAATCCGCCGTTCTTATACACAGCGCTATGCCTCGTTCCTTAGTAAAAACTCCGTCCGCATTGTTTATATCAAAAACATTGTAATTATCTTTTGCCGCTTCTTTAAATTTTTCATCTAAAACGGCTATATTGATACCGTGGCTTTGTTCAACTTCGTACGAATAATGCACCGTTTTTTTTAAAAGTTCTTTTCTTGCCGTTAAATTCCCGGGATTAAAATCTAAGGAACCATCCATAAAACCATAAACAATACCGGCATTTTCAATGTCTTTCTTATCTAAGCCTCCGCAAAGGTAAATCATAAGACGGCATCCGAATAATCCGAACCAAAAGCCCAGAGCATATCATCCGGAACTTTTGCCTTTAAAATTATTTTTTCTTTTGTTTCAGGATGCGGAAATTCAAGCATATATGCGTGCAGCATCTGTCTTTTAACAAAATTTAAACTTTTGTATTTGCCTTCAATATCTTTTCTTTTGTAAATCTTATCTCCTACGATAGGATATCCGTTTTCAAAAAGAGAAACTCTGATTTGATGGGTTCTCCCCGTTTCCGGCATTACTTTAAGGAGGGTTGCGGCGCCTCTTATAGATTTTACGTTTTCAAAACGGGTAACGCAATGTTTTCCGTTTTCTTTTTTATTCATTTCCATTTTAATCCTGCTCTTGGGGTCTCTCTTTATAAACCCCTCGATACATCCGCCTTTTTGTGTAATAATGCCGTAAGTTACGGCAAAATAAGTTTTTTTAATTTCGCGGTTTTTAAAGCTATATGCAAGGGCGTTATGCGAAAAATCGTTTTTTGCTATCAGCATTATGCCGGACGTATCTTTGTCCAACCTGTGTACTATTCCGGGCCTTTCAACGCCGCCTATGCCTGAAAGGTTGGATATCTTTCCTATTAAAATATTTACCAGCGTATTGTTATAATTTCCCTTCCCGGGGTGGGCCGGAATCCCCGCCGGTTTGTTTACCGCAGCGATATAATCGTCTTCGTAAATTATTTCGATATCGTAATCAAAGGCTTGTATGCCTGATTTTATTATCTCCGGCTCTTTAAAAGTTATTATACTGCCTTCTCTTAATGTATAAGCGGATTTTTTTACGACCGCGCCGTTAATTTCGACCGCGCCGTTTAATATATGTTTTTTAATAAACGACCTTGTTTTCTCGGGCAGTTTCGTCGTCAAAAAAAGATCTAATCTTATATTTTTACCGGTATAAGCAAATGAAATTATTCCCATAAAACGCGTCCGGTCATCTCCTCCGGTATATCTAAACCGAGCAGTTTAAGGATAGTAGGCGCAATGTCCGCAAGCCTGCCGGGTTTTAGCGGCGGAAATTCTTTTGCATCGTTTGATACTATAATTAACGGCGTCGGATTTAAGGTGTGGTTGGTCATAGGCTCTCCGTTATCGCCTTTCATAGTTTCCGCATTTCCATGGTCTGCCGTTATAATGCAAACACAGTCGAGGCCTAAGGCAACCGGTATTATTTCGCTTATAACGGAATTAACCGCCTGAACGGCCTTTATAGCGGCTGAGTAGTTTCCCGTATGTCCGACCATATCGCAGTTTGCAAAATTGCAGACTATTAATTCGTATGCTCCCGATTTTATTCTTTCGATGAGCGCGTCTTTAATTTTAAATGCGCTCATTTCCGGTATCAAATCATATGTTTTAAATTCTCTCGGCGAAGGTATTAAAAGCCTGTCCTCATTTTTAAACGGCTCTTCCCTGCCGCAGTTAAAAAAATAAGTTACGTGGGCGTATTTTTCCGTCTCGGCAATTCTGAACTGGTTAAAACCGCGGTCAGATATAACCTCGCCTAAAATATTGGAATAATTTTGAGGTTCTATAATATATTTATTTTCAAACGAATCGTCGTATTTAGTCATCGTTATGAAATTTTTAACCGGTTTAAAATCCTTTCGTGAAAATTTATCGAAACTGTTAAAGGTAAGCGCCATAGTCAGCTGTTTTGCCCTATCCGCCCTGAAATTAAAAAATAATACGCCGTCTTCGTCTTTTATCCTGCCGTCATTTTCCGCGCCGTTATCTATAACTACCGCAGGCATAAATTCGTCCGTTATATTATCTCCGTAAAATTTTTTAATTGCGTTTACCGGGTCGTCAAATTTTTCTCCTTTTAATCGCGTAAGTAAATTAAAAGCGGTTTCAATTCTGTCCCAACGGGTATCCCTGTCCATTGCATAAAATCTTCCGCAAAGAGTCGAAATAAACACTCTGCCCGCAAAAGGCTTTATATGTCCGGTTAATTTATCCATAAAAACCGGCGCGCTCTGCGGCGGGGAATCCCTGCCGTCTAAAAAAGGATGAATGTAAACTTTTTTTATTCCGTTGTTATAAAAAAAGTCGATTAAATATAACAAATGCGGCAGTTCGGAGTGCACCCCGCTTTCCGAGAGCAATCCCATAAGGTGGACGACCGAACCGCCTGCTTTAATTTTTTCTAGAAATTCACATAAAACTTTATTGTCTTTAAGCTTGTCGTCTTTTATAAGCAGGTCTATTTTTGTCAAATCCTGCATTATCACTCTTCCGGCGCCTATATTGGAATGGCCGACCTCGGAATTCCCCATAGTGTTTTCGGGAAGACCGACGTCTAATCCGTGGGCTTTTAAAGAGGTAAAAGGATAATTTTTAAAGAGTGAATTTATAAACTCCGGCTTGGCATTAATTATTGCATTTCCTTCAATTTTCGAAGACATTCCGAAACCGTCTAAAATAATTAAGACGGCGTTTTTAAATTTTTTCATATCGTTTTTATTCGGAGATTAAAGGCGATATATTTTTGATTTCGTCCTTAGCGCCGGTTTCATAGAGAGTTCCGGATGTTTTTATATTAAAAGTGTTCCATAGATTGCATGACGGGCATATTGAAGAATAACTATAAGAAACAAACCCGCAGTTCGAGCACACGAAAGGCAGTTTAACGGGATATTTGCTTTTAAGGGCTTTTCTGAAATTTACGGATGCGTCGTTGTATTTTCCTCTTTTAAAATAACATTCCGCAAGCAGCATATTTAGAGAGTCATCTTTAAATATCGACTGGGGGATTAAAGATAAATTCGAAATAGCTTCGTCTATCATTTCTAATCTTATATATAATTTCCCCAGAAAAAGCCTGTATTCCCATCTTTCGGGATTATCGTATATAAGCTCTTGATAAAATCTGATTATATTTTCGGGGTGGTTTGTTTTTATAGAGACATCTTCAATTTTTATAATTAGAGCAAGATTGCCGGTCTTAATGAATGCTTTCTCCCATAATTCAAAGGCTTCGTTAATTTTTCCTTTTTTTATAAATACATCTCCAAGCGATATATAAGCGGGTACGAAATTTTTCTGCTGGCTTAGCACCTGATTAAAGCGTTTTGCCGACCTCTCGGTATCGTTTTCCGATTCCAGAAGATATTTTCCGAATTCATACTTAAGCCCAAGCATAACCTGTTCTTCTTTTTTGTTAATCTCTTTGTCTTTTGACTGCGAAAGAAACAGCTTCGACATTTTGTAAGCATTCTTCCACTCTTCTTTTTGAATAAATATATTTTTCAGCTGAGTTATGGCATAAAGATTGTCAGGAGAATATTCCAGCGCCTTATTCAGATAAAAAACAGCCTTATCGTAATCTTTATTAAGTTTGTAAAGATTTCCGGCTTCGTTGAGCGCCGTTATATTCTCTTTTTCTATTTCTAAGGCTTTGTTAAGGGCATTCTCCGATTCTTTAACTTTTCCTTTATGTTTATATATCTTTGCAAGGAGAAGATAAGCGCTAAGATTATTAGGATAGTTTAACAGATATTTCTTAATCAGGTCGATTCCTTTATCGTACTGCCCTTTAATGTACGCATCGAACGCTTTATTAACAGAGTTGTCCAATTCCGTTTTTATGTATTGCTTTCTTTTGTATATTAAATTTTTTATCTGATAGATGGAGTCCTTTAAAATGTTTATAATTAATATAAGCGCAATGCCTATTAAAAATGCCGAAAATACGTAAATTATAAGATAGCTGTTAAGTATATGATGCTGTCCGGGGGCATAATGCAAAAGAACTCTCTGCGGGTTAAGCGCATAAAGATACTCGAAGAACGCTATAAGTATAAGTATTGCTATAATTATAGTAATTATATACATAGAGAGATTAATTCACTTTAAGGTTAAATTTTTTTATTGATAGAATCTTCAACCGTTAATTCTTTTGCCTCCGGCCACAGCCCTTCGATATTGTAATACGACCTTAAATCGTCGTGGATTAAGTGTATCATCATACTGCCGTAATCTATAACAATCCATCTTGAGCCGGGGGTGGAAAGACCTTCCTGCCCGAGAGGCTTCTGTTTGAAAGATTTGAGCAGATTGTCCGCTATCGCATTGAGCTGTCTGTCCGACGAGCCGCCGGCTATAATTATAAAATCGGTTATTCCCGACACTTTCCTGACGTCAAGGACTAAGATATTATGCGCCTTTTTTTCCAAGAGAAGGCTTATAACGGATCTGATATTTTTATTTGTTCTTTTAAGCGGTTTTCTGCCGCTTTTAGAAGTATCGATTGTCTGTACCGCCTTAATATAACTTATTATTTATTATATAATTAATAACCTCGTTTGGCAACAAAAAGAGATTGGAAATATTATTTTTAAAATTATTTCTTATGTCGGTCGAAGAAATATCAAGCCTTGTGATTTTAAAGAAATATATGAACCTGTTTTTATCGGTAATAAGCCTGTTTTCCGCATAATCGATTCTAATGCCTTCTTTTAATTTATCGGGTAAAAAATCAATAAGCTTTATTAAATTTTTTAAATCTGATTTTTTATTTGACCTGTTGACGACGATAAAATTAATTTTATCGAAAATTTCTCCGGCGTTTTTCCAATTTCTCATATCGAAATAAGTATCCATTCCTGCAATAAAATACAGTTCGTCTAACGGATATATTTTTTCCAGTTGAACAATCGTATCATAGGAATAAGAAAATCCTCCTCTTTTTATTTCAATATCCGACGCCTCGAATTTTTTATGATTTTTTATTGCTATATTTATCATTTCCATTCTTTTTTCGGGATTAATCTCCGGCATTTTTTTATTAGAAGTTATATTGGTAGGGATAAATACAACCTTATTTAAAAACGTCTGCGCAACTTCTTCCGCCGCCCTCAAATGCCCAAAATGAACCGGATTGAATGTGCCGCCGAAAATTCCTATTTTCATAATCTATATAACCTATAATCTTTTCTGATAATTTCCCAGCACTATAAATTTGGTCGTCGTAAGTTCTCTGGCGCCCATCGGTCCAAACGCGTGAATTTTTGAGGTGGATATGCCTATCTCGGCGCCGAGTCCCAGCTCGAAGCCGTCGTTAAATCTTGTCGAAGCGTTAACCAAAACGCATGAAGAATTTACTTTCTTAATAAATTCTAATGCCCTTGAATAATTTTCCGTCATTATAGATTCGGTGTGATTGGAACCGTGCAATTTTATATGCTTTATAGCTTCATCCATATTCTTAACGGCTTTTACCGACAGAGTAAGATTGAGGTACTCGGTATCCCAGTCGGCATCAGCCGCCGGAGTTATAAAGTTAAACTTATCTTTGAAAATATGCAGGATTTCTCCGTCAACTCTGGTTTCTACGTTGTTTTTTTTAAGTTCGCCAAGCATCAGGGGCATAAATTTATCCAATATTTCGGAATGGACTAAAAGGGTTTCTAAGGCATTGCAGACGGAAGGCCTCTGCGCCTTAGAATTTATAATTACGCCTATAGATTCGGAGACGTCCGCATATTTATCGACGTATATATGGCATACCCCTTTATCGTGTTTTATCACCGGAATTTTGGAATTTTCCGTTACGAACGAAATAAGGCCTTCCCCGCCTCTCGGTATTATCAGGTCTATATATTTTTTTTGGGATATTAATTCTTTTATCGCCGACCTGTCGGTATATGGAACCATCGAAACCGCTTCGGGAGGAAGTCCGTTAATCTCAAGGCTTTCGGAAACGATAGAAGCGAGTATTTTGTTTGAATTAATGGCTTCGGAACCGCCGCGTAAAATTACGGCGTTTCCCGAAAGCAGGCATAGTATGGATGCATCGATAGTAACGTTCGGTCTTGATTCGTAAATTATCCCGATTACGCCGAGAGGTATCCGCATCCTGCCCACCATAAGACCGTTGGGTCTTGTCGTTATATTTTCTATTTCTCCTACAGGGTCTTTTATTTTCATTACGTCTTCTATGGAATCAATCATGGAATCGAAAGTTTTTTCGGATATAAAAAGTCTGTCCGTCATAGGCTTGCTAAGACCGGCCGATTTTGCGTTTTCGACGTCTTTGTAATTTTCGGCTTCTATCAGTTTTTTATGTTTAATTAAAAGTCCCTTAAGGGTTCTGAGTATATTAAGTTTTGTTTCCGAACCCGCGCTTGCAATATTACTGCTTGCGCCGTAAGCCTTTTCGGCAATTTCTTCTATGGGCGGCATTCTGTCGTTTTGTTTCATAATTATTGCTCCAGCTTATCTATATTATAATAATTATAATACGGAAATTACCATTTTATCTTTATGGACGACTAAAGAGGATATCTTGTCTTCGCCGAATTTTAATTTTATTTCTTCGGAGCTTAATCCTTTTATTTTTTTTATATCTCCGGAATCAAGATTGGCTATGCCTTTAGAAAATAAGGCGCCTTTTTCGTTTACTATATATATACCGTCGCCTTTTTTAAAATCGCCTTTTATTTTAATAATGCCGCCTGCGAGAAGGCTCTTGTTTTCATAAGTAATCGCCCTGATAGCTCCTTCGTCCGCAACTATTTCACCGGCTTTTTCCATGCCGAATAAAAGCCAATGCTTTTTTTTATTTATTTTATTAATAGAAGAATTTATTAAAGTTCCGCTTAAATTTCCGGCTATCAAAGAATTAAGGCTTTTTTTGTCTTTTCCGGACATAATTATCGTATCTATGCCGGCGCTCGACGCAATGAAAGATGCATAAAGCTTAGATTTCATTCCTCCGGTACCGTGCAGGCTTTTAGAGGTCTCTTTAAAATTTTTAATATAATTTTTTATATCGTTTATTATTCTTACCGGTTTTGCATCTTTATAGAGGTTTGGATTTTTATCGAAAACTCCCTTCACGTTGGAAAGAATTATGAGCAAGTCGGCGCATACTAAGTTTAAAACAAGAGCGGACAGATGGTCGTTATCGGAGAATTTTATTTCTTCGTATGAAACGGTATCATTCTCGTTTATTATGGGAACGACGCCGTTCTTTAACAATTCATATATGGTATTTCTTGCGTTTGTAAATCTTCTCCTGATTGATATGTCTTCTTTGGTCAAAAGAATCTGGGCGGTTTTAAGTCCGCGGCGCTTAAAGCAGGAATCGTAATTTCTCATCAAAACAGCTTGCCCGCAGGCGGCAAACGCCTGTTTCTGCGGAATCGAAAAGTTATTCAATTCCGGGTTTATATTCAATAAATCTTTTCCGGCGGCAATAGCGCCGGAAGAAACCAGTATTACCTCTTTTTTTTGACCGATTAACGAAAAAGAAAGGTCGCAAATATTTTTAAAGGCGGATAAAGACGGTTTTCCGTCTTTATTTAAAAGCACCTGCGTGCCTATTTTAATAACAATTCTCTTCTTAGAGTCTAAATATTTTTTAAAATTATTAAGTTCTTCCACTTAATTGTTTTATATTATTAATAGATTAATTATATTTGTCAATTATATCGCAATCTCTTTTTTATTCAAAGAGGCATTTAAAATATTTTTAAGCTCGTTTATGCCGGCATTGTTATATGCAGATATAAAATATACCGGAATATTTTCTTTTTCAAAAAATTTTTCGGCTTCTTTCATAATTTTATTTAATTTTTTCGTATCGGTTATTAAATCTATCTTGTTTATCACGGCTATTTGCTTTTTTTTGAGTATCTCTTCTTTGTATCCGGCTATTTCTTTAACGACGATTTTATACCTATCCTCAATTTCTTTTAAAGTTCCAATTTCTATTAAGTGCAGAAGAATATTAGATCTTTCTATATGGCTTAAGAACTTCAAACCCATACCCGCTCCTTCCGAAGCACCCTCTATTATGCCCGGTATGTCAACCAAAGTTAAAGTTTTATCTGTTCCGTCATCGAAAAAAACTCCAAGATTAGGGGTTTTAGTAGTAAACGGATAGGAAGCTATTTTTGGGCGGGAACCTGTTAATTTAGAAATAAGAGTGGATTTTCCGGCATTTGGAAGGCCTACTATGCCGATGTCGCCTATGCTTTTCAGAATAAGCCGTACTTTCTTGGTTTTACCGGAAGTTCCCGGCTGGGCGAAACGCGGTCTCCTGTTTGTGGAGGTCTTAAAAAAAGAATTGCCCTTACCGCCGATGCCGCCTCTTAACAGCACTGCTTTTTCGCCGTCAGCCGCAAGGTCGGCTATAACTTCGTTAGAATCGAAATCAACGACCGTCGTGCCGACCGGTACCGTTATAACGATATCTTTTCCGTCTCTGCCTTTTTTATTGTTTCCCTGTCCGTTGCCGCCGTTTCCGGCGATATATCTCGGCTTATACCTGAAATCGAGAAGGCTTGTTATGTTATGAGAGGCATTAAATAAGACGTCTCCGCCCCCGCCTCCGTCGCCGCCGTCAGGTCCTCCCTTCGGAATAAATTTCTCCCTTCTAAAACTGACCGCGCCTCTGCCTCCGTTGCCGGAAGCAATGGTTATCAGAGCATTATCGACAAATTTCATATGAATTTATTTCTGGGGGATATACTCTGGGAATATAATTAATTTGTATGCGACCGATACCGGAATAATTTATTGTTCTTCTGCAGGGATAATGCTGACGAATCTTCTATTATTTTTTCCGGCATGAAATTTAACAAAGCCTTTTATTATGGAATAAAGAGTGTAATCCTTGCCTGCTTTGACGTATTTTCCGGGATGAAAAGAAGACCCTACCTGACGGACTATAATCTCTCCGGGTTTGACTAATTGACCGCCAAATCTTTTAACTCCCCTTCTCTGTCCTTGACTGTCTCTTCCGTTTCTTGAACTGCCGCCGGCTTTTTTGTGCGCCATAATATCACCCTAATATATATAATTTAATATAATAAATTTTTTATGCAATACCCGTTATTCTGACTTCCGTAAAGTTCTGCCTGTGCCCTCTTTTTTTTCTTTCGTCTTTACGGCGTTTCATCTTAAATACTATAATTTTTTTAGCCCTTCCGTTTCTAACTACCGTGCCGGTAACGCTTTTGTTTTTTAAAACTTCTTTGTCCGTCAGCAAAACGCCTTCGTTCTTCAATGCTATAGGCGCAAAAGTTACTTCCTCGCCTTTTTCTTTAAATAAAGTTTCTATTCTTATAGTATCTCCCTGCGCGACCACATATTGTTTCGAACCGGAAGTTATAACGGCGTAATTGTTCATTACTGATCCTCTTTGATTTATATAATTAAATAAATATATCCGATATGTTTAAACTTGAATAAATTATTTTAATAGGTTTTTATAATATTGTCAACTTCTTTTTAGCGCCCAAATCCCGATTTAGAAATTTTTATATATGAATTACCTTAATTACTTAATAACGTCATTGCGAGCGCAGCGAAGCAATCTAAAACGAGATTGCTTCGCTGCGCTCGCAATGACGGGATATTGGAATTTATTAAATATTTTCTAAATCGGGATTTGGGGTTTTATATTGTCTTTTCCGATTGTTATCTGATATAATACAGCGTATGAATTTCAGCATACTTATATTTATAGCCGTATTTTCGGTTGCGATAGTCGAACTCAGCGAGGTTGCCGCAATAGTTT
>JAJZJD010000024.1 GCA_021828445.1 bacterium | reverse complement strand
CTAGTATTGGAATCTAAATTTTTATAACCCATTAATATGACTATAGTATCGGCTCCCGCCAATCCTTTCCAGTTTATCGTGCTTTTTTCCTTATGCTCCCCCTCATGTCCCGTAACGATGGCTACCGTAGAAGCGTAATCCCTGTGGGTCAGCGGTATTCCCGCATAAGCCGGAACGGCAAAGGAAGAAGAAATACCCGGTATTACCTCAAATTCGATATTGTCTTTAAACAGCCTTTCTGCTTCTTCCCCGCCTCTTCCGAAAAGATAGGGGTCGCCGCCCTTAAGCCTTAAAACGACGCTGTTGTTTTTAGCTTTTTCCGCAAGAAGTTCGTTGATGGAATATTGAGGAAGAGTGTGGTTTGAAGATCTTTTCCCTGCATAAATTATTTCGCATCCTTCTTTTGCGTAAGATAAAATTTCCTCGGAAATAAGGCTGTCATATACTATTACGTCGGCTTCGCCGAGAATTCTTTTGGTTTTAAGCGTAAGCAGTTCAGGATCTCCGGGTCCGGCTCCTGCAAGATAAACTTTGCCCGTTTTTTTAACTTCTTCAGTCTTCATATGTTCTTATAATCCCTTTTATAATTTAGTTATTTTATTATTAATATTTTTGTTTTGTTTATTTCACAAATTATTTTTCCCGAGTATTCCAATAGCGCCTTTTTCGATAAGCCTTAAGGCTAAGCCGTTACCGATATTTTCATAATCTTCTTTCTTGCCTTTAAATTCGTCTTCCAAATATTCCCCTGCCGTATTTGAAACAAAACCTTTTATGTAAATTTCACCGTCTTTAATGTAAGCATATGCACCTACCGGCGAAGCGCACCCGCAGTCCAATGCCCTAATGCACGCCCTTTCCGCAAAAACCGCCTTAAACGTGTCTTCGTCGTTTAAAGGTTTCATAAATTCTTTAATATCGTCTCTGCCTGTTCTATATTCTACTGCTATTACCCCCTGTCCGCACTGGGGTATATATATAGAAGGGTCTAAATAAGCGTCTATATAAGACTGAAGATTAAGTCTGGCTAATCCTGAAGACGATAAAACTATCGCATCGAAAAAACCTTTTTTAACTTTTTCGAGTCTAGTATCTATATTGCCTCTCAAAGGTTCAAATATAAGCCCTTCGGAATATCTGTCCAAAAGAGAGCGCCTTCTTAAACTTGAAGTGCCGACGATCGCGCCTTTTTTTAAAAGTCCAGTTAAATCTTGGATATAACCCGTTAAAGGCGATTGCGGTTTTTCCTTAAGTATTATGCAGTCGCTTGGATCGTCTCTTTTAAGGGTTACGCCTATTTCCAAGCCTTCCGGAATTACTTGAGGCACGTCTTTTAAACTGTGGACGGCAATGTCTATATCTCCGCTAAAAAGCGCTTCTTCTATTTCTTTGACGAACAAACCTTTTCCGCCGAAACTGCTAAGCGAAGCATTTAAAATTTTATCTCCGGTCGTTTTTACCGTGATGATTTCTATGCTTATATTCTCATTTGAACTTTTGCAATGCGATTCCAGCCTGTTTTTAACGAGATTTGCCTGGTATAAAGCCAGTTTGCTTCCTCTTGTTCCTAATTTGATTTTCAAAATGCGCCTTTTTATTTTACAAGTTTTATTTTAGTTTCATTATATAACGTCTCCGATCCCAATCCGGATTCCGATTCCGCGGTATGCTTTTTGGAAACATCTTTAGAAATATCGGGGGAATCTTCGGCATCAAGATTAAAAAGAGCCTTGACGGTTTTAATAGAATTTATTCCGTCTGGGTTTAAAGACGACTTTTTAATAAGCATGGTCGGTTCGTGAAGCAGTTTGTTGGTTAAAGAATTAACTGCTATATCTTTTTCTTTTTCGTCGGTTATATATCTCGACAATTCGGATTCAAGCAGATTTTTAATTTTATTCCTTAAAGATATTATAACCGGAACGGTATTCAACGATTCTTTCCAGTTCATAAACTCGCCTACCGCGGCATTTATCAAATCTACAGCCGCATCGGCTTCATGCTTTCTGATTTCGATGTTGTTTTCTATCATTTTCCCGATGTCGTCGATGTCGAATAAATAAACGTTGGGTATTTTATTTATTTCCGGATCTATGTTTCTCGGCATAGAAATATCGATTAAAAATAGAGGTTTCTGTTTGCGCATTTTTATTACAGGTAATATATCTTCATACTTTAATATATAATCTTCCGAACCGGTCGAACACAAAACGATATCTGAATTCGGCAAGTTTTTATAATATTCCGAAAAATCTATTACGTTTAAATATGTTTTTTCCTTATCTTCAAAAGATTCTTCGACGAACCTGAGCGCTTTATCGGGGGTTCTGTTTGCTATATTGATATTTTTTACGCCGTATTTTATAAAATGTTTTACGGTAAGTTTGCCCATTTCGCCGGCACCGAGAAGAAGCACTTTTTTATCTTCCAAACCGTTAAAAATTTTGCGGGACAGTTCTACGGCGGCATAGCTGACCGACACGGGAGAAGCCGCTATTTTAGTTTCCGTTCTGACCGTTTTTGCGCAGTTAAAAGCTTTATGGAACAGTTTATTTAAAAACTGGCCGCTGGTATTAAACTTGCACGCCTCATTATAAGCTCCTTTTAACTGTCCAAGTATCTGCGGTTCGCCTATTATCATGGAGTCTAAACTTGACGCTACCGTAAAAAGATGTCTTACGGCATCTTCGTTAAGATACATATATAAAATTTTTTCCTTTTCCAAATCGTCGAAAAAATATTTAGCGATGTAATTTTTAATCGCATGTCCGCCTTTTCCCTGAGTCCAGTAAGAAAGATTCATAATAAATTCGGATCTGTTGCATGTCGTAAGAACGGCTATTTCTTTTATAAGCTGTCTGCCGGTTTCATCTTTAAGTTCAAGCAGTTTTGATGTAAACTCCAGCCTCAATTCCGGCGTGAGAAGTTTTTTTGAAACCGTTTCTCTTTCGCTTATATTTGAGGTTTTATGATTTAACCCAATAATTAAAATATCCATAAAATTTATTATACTATAATATTTCTTAAATTTATTAATTATTCAAATCCGTGAAAAGCCGGAAAAAAATAAAAAGAGAAACTCAAACTGGCCAATATAAGCATAAAACCCATAATACTAAATACTGCAGCCCTTTTTCCTCTTAAACCTTTCGCCATTCTTTCATGCAGCAAAACCGCATAAATAAACCACGTTATCAAAGATATAATTTCGATAGGCTTGACGACTAAAAATGTTTTAAACAAGGAACTCGACAGATAAATCCCCATAACTATTCCTATAGTTATAAACGGGAAACCTACTTTTAAACAAATATAGTTTATATTATCCAGCAGTTCTAAATTGTAGCCCCCGCTTGAAGGCATATCTAAGATTTTTAAATTCTTTTTACTCTTTATTTTTCTTTCCTGAAAAATATATATTAAAGAAACTATAAAAGCAAGGGCAAAAAGGGAATCGCCTATCAATATCAGCAGTATATGAGTGAGGAGAATAATTCTGTCCGTATTTTCCATAACCGGTCTTACATGTACATGCGGAACAAAAAAAGCTATTATCAAATTTAGCGCGACTAAAGGGGTAATATATAGTAAAATATATTCGACTTTATAAAAAAAGCCGAATATTACCACTACCGACATCAAAATCCATGCATTAAAAAAAACGAATCTGTCTATATGGACAGGCACCGCAAACCCTTTAATTCCCAAAAATGTTAAAAAAATTATGCTCTGGCATATAAAACCTGCATAAATTAAATAGATAAAAAGTTTATAATATTTTTTGTCTTTAAACGCAAAAACAATATAAGAAAAAATATATATAATTAAAGGAATTAAATACAGTTCTTTAAGCATTGCGTTTTTATGCCCTCTTAATAAAATTGCTTATAAAAAGACTTGCTTCGGAAAATCGTTTATCCTTTATAAGCTCGAAAAGGTCAGAATTAATTAGTTCTTCAAAAAGTTCTTGATTTTTACTCTGAGGATATTTTTTTAATTTAATCTCTTTTCTTATAAAACCGAGGATTTTAACGTAAGTATCGTATTCTTCACCGTAAACTTTTTCTAAATCTTCCCTGATTTTTCTGGCAAGCCTCGGACTGTGTCCGCTCGTAAAAATCGCTATATCGAATTCGCCCCTCGAAACAAGCGCCGGAAGGGTAAAAGTACAAAAATCCGGCTTGTCGGCGACATTTATTAAAATATTTTTTTTAACGCATCTTTCGTAAAGTTTTTTTTCCATCCTGGAATTTTCTTCTCCTGCCGATACTGCGCAAAAAACGGCAAACGCTCCTTCCTCATCACCGGTCTCATATCCTCTTTCAATAATTTTTATGGCGCTTTTATCGGCAAGTTTTTTAATTTCTTCCGATATTTCAGGAGCTATAACGGTTATATCGGCTCCGCGTTCGTTAAGCCTTTCGACTTTTCTGGAAGCGACCGAACCGCCGCCGACGACGAGGACTTTTTTTCCGGCAATATTAAGGTTGACGGGATAATATTTCATTAATTTTCACCGAAAACGATAGCCGAAAAAATAAGAATTTCGGCGCCTTGCTTATAAGCGTCGGGAGGAAGACCGGCTTTCATCGAAACCGCCTCCAAAAACTGCCGCCTGTCCATATCGTTTTCGGCAGCGACTTGGGGAAGCAGAACTCCGTGACGACCGTTTTTTATAATATATAGACCGTGTTTGCCTATTTCTATTTTTTCAAGGTCGTCTATTTTTTGCAGCGGCGTCAAAACGGATATTTCTATTTTGACGTTTTTAAGTTCGGCAGCGTCGATCGGCATAAATCTGGGGTCGCTGAAAGCCGCTTCTTTTGCCATGTTATAAACGTTTTGATAAACGGGGATATTAAAGTTAAAATTGCCTATGCATCCCCTTAATTGCTCTCCTTTTGTTTTAAGAGTAACGAATACGCCTGCGTCCGCTTTAAGATTATCCGTCAACGAAGAAATTAAGTCTTTCGAGTTAATATATAAATCTTTGCTGCGGTTAAAACTGTCCTCTATCGATTTTCTGGCTATTTTCAGCAAAACCGACTTTTCGTTTTCCGTTAAATCGTAATTTTTCATTTTTATCGCCTCTAACAATTTTTAATTTTATACGACCATTCTATATCTACGCACTGTTTCAGCATAGCCCAGACGCTGCAGTATTTATCTTTAGAAAGTTCTATAGACCTTTGAACCGCCTGTTCATCAATATTTTCGCCGGTAAATTCATAAATTACGGATATTTTTGTAAAAACTCTCGGATGAGTATCTGCCCTCTCACCCGTAACGTTAACCTTAAAATCTGTTACGACTTGCTTTTTTTTCTTTAAAATTGATATTATGTCCATAGAACTGCATCCGGCAAGACTTACCATAATCAAGTCGGTCGGCCTAATTCCGGCTTCGTCGCCCCCGGTATCTTTAGACGTATCCAATAATATAGAATAGTTTTCATTATGTTCGGAAACGGCCTTAAACTGCAAATTTTTTAGATATTCTAATTTTATCCCCATGATGCCTCCTCCAATTTATGACGAATACGTTTACAATTTGCGGCTGTACCGGAATTGATTTCCGATACGGCAATTTATTATTAGATAAACTCGTCTTTAATGTCTCTTTCCAAAAGTTTTATTATGGCGTCGGAAGGCTTCAGTCCTTCGTAAAGAATCGAGTAAACCACTTCGGTAATGGGCATATAAATATTTTTTTCTTTAGCTATATTATGCACCGATTTTGTCGTCGCAACTCCTTCCGCAACCATCTTCATTCCGCTTAAAATCGAATCTATATTTTCCCCTCTGCCAATCCTGAGTCCTACCGTTCTGTTTCTGCTTAAGTCGGAAGCGGCGGTAAGCATTAAATCTCCTATACCGGAAAGTCCCGTAAAAGTTTGACTATCCGCACCCATAGCCTCGCCGAACCGCGTCATTTCTACGATACCGCGGGTAAGAAGAGCCGCTCTTGCATTATTGCCCAGTCCAAGCCCGTCGGAAACTCCGGCTGCAATAGCTATTATGTTTTTAAGGGATCCCCCAAGTTCTACCCCTTTAACGTCGCTTAAAGTATATACTCTAAAGTTTACCGCATTTTTAAAAAAATTTTTTATTTCGTTTAAAATTTCATCGTTTTGCGAAGCAATACACACTGCGGTAGGCAGATACCTTGAGACTTCCGCCGCAAAACTAGGACCGCTTAAAACTGCGTATCTTGCAAGCATTTTTTCGCCGAACACGCCTTTAAAAACCTCGCTCGGCAAATTCATAGACTCGTCTCCAAGCCCTTTAGCCGTATTTAAAAATATATAAGAGCCGAAATCGAATCTGTCTTCGTTTTCTTTTATATCTAAAAGAGTATTCTTCAGCGCTTTTGACGGAACGGTTAAAAATATAATTTTACAATTTTTAAAGACGGTTCCATAATCGCCGGTCACGGTTATATTTTCGTCCAGCCTGACATCCTTAAGATAATACTCGTTATATCTTTTTATTTTTAGTTCTTCTACAAACTCTTTACTCCTGCATTTTAAATAAACTTCGTCCGAAAATTTTGAAAAATTAACGGCTAAAGCCGTTCCAAAACTTCCCGAACCGATAATTCCCACGGTTTTATTCATAATCTTCCGTCATCATATCGTGTGACGATATTACGGCACTGACGACTCTTTCGGTTTCGTCTAAATTGACTAATTTTACGCCCATAGTGTTTCTTCCTATGCTTCTTAAATTAGACTCGTTAATCCTTATAATTTTACCGTTAGAGGTTATTAATATTATATCGTTGTCTCCGGAAGCTTTAAGGACGGATACTACGAATCCGTTTCTCGCTCCGGTTTTAACGGCAATTATCCCTTTGCCGCCCCTGCTCTGTTTTCTAAATTCGGTCATGATGGTTTTTTTGCCGTAACCTTTTTCGGTAATAGAGACAAGATAATCGTTTTCCGAAGAAAGCACGTCCATAGACACTACCTCGTCGTTTTTTGAAAGCGCTATGCCTCTTACGCCCATAGCTCCCCTTCCAAGCGTTCTAAAATTATCCACGTCCGCGCAAAGGGATTTCCCGTTTTTCGTGGCGATTACGACAAGCTGATTTTTTAAGGCATTGTCCACTATCCGCGTGCTTATGACTTCGTCGCCTTCTTTAAGTTTTATGGCTATTAAACCGTTTTTTCTGATATTCGCAAATTTATCCAAAGACGTTTTTATTATCTGCCCCTTTTTAGTCGCGATAAAGATAGAGTAATTAACGTCGAAACTTTTAATGGGAAGCACGGACGAAACGGTTTCCTTTTCTTTCAAGTTAAGAAGATTTACTATCGGTTTGCCTTTTGAGGTTTTAAGAGTTTCCGGTATAGAGTAAACGTTTAATTTATAGGCGTTTCCAAAGTTAGAAATGAAAAGAATATTATCATGCGTATTTGCGCAAAAAGAGCTTGCTACAAAATCTTCCTCTTTTGATTTTATGCCCGTCTGACCTTTTCCTCCCCTGTTTTGCGCCTTGAAAGTCGAAAGTTTGGTCCTTTTTATATAGCCGTTTTCGGTCATCATAACGATCATTGCTTCATTCGGAATAAGGTCTATCAGTTCGGTTTCGTTTTCTTCCGGCACTATCTCCGTCTTTCTTTCGTCGCCGAATTTCTCCCTTATAATCTTAAGCTCTTCTTTTATTACGTCTTTTATAAGTTTTTCGCTGGCAAGCAGTTCTCTTAATTTTTTTACTTTATCCAATATTTCTTCATATTCTTTAATGATATGTTCGCGTTCAAGATTGGTGATTTTTTCCAATTTTAAGTCGAGTACCGCCCGCGCCTGAATTTCGGAAAAGCTGTATTTTTGCATAAGGCGTTCTTTAGCGGCGGAAGGAGATGCCGAAGTTTTAATGAGTTCTATAACTTCGTCTATATTTTGCGCTACGACTTTAAATGCCTCCAAGATATGAAGACGGGCTTCGGCTTTTTTCAGTTCGAATATCGTTCTTTTCGTTACGACTTCTTTTCTAAAATCTACGAAAAGAGCCAGCATATCCTTTATATTTAAAATCTTAGGCTGATTATTTACTATAGCAAGGAAAATTACCCCGAAAGTTTCTTCAAGCTGAGTGTGTTTAAATAGATTATTCATTACCACGGTTTCGTTTGCGTCTCTTTTAAGCTCTATAACTACCCTCATTCCTTCCCTGTCCGATTCGTCGCGAAGATCCGATATTCCTTCTATCTTTTTTTCCTTGACGAGTTCCGCTATGCGTTCAAGTATTTTAGACTTGTTTACCTGGTAGGGTATCTCTGTAATAATTATTTTTGCTTTTTCAAAATGATGCTTTGCCCTTACTTTAACGAGCCCTCTTCCCGTGTTAAAATAATTATTGATTCCGGAATAACCGTAAATAATGCCTCCGGTAGGAAAATCCGGACCTTTAATTATTTGCATAATGTCGTCTATGACGCATTCCGGATTATCGATATAATAAAGAACGGCATCCACGGCCTCCGTAAGGTTATGCGGAGGTATATTTGAAGACATGCCGACGGCTATTCCCGACGAACCGTTTACTAAAAGATTAGGAAATTTAGCCGGTAATACGGCGGGTTCCTGCAAAGAACCGTCGTAGTTCGGAGTAAAATCTACGGTTTCAAAATCTATATCGTCGAGCAGGAAAGACGAAAGCTTAGTCATCCTTATTTCCGTATATCTCATAGCCGCAGGCGGATCTCCGTCTATAGAACCGAAGTTTCCCTGTCCGTCGACGAGAGGATATCTTAAAGAAAAATCCTGCGCCATCCTGACGGTTGCATCGTAAACCGCCGCATCGCCGTGCGGATGATATTTACCTATAACGTCTCCGACGATTCTTGCGGATTTTTTATACGGCTTGTTAAAATCGTTGCCTATTTCGTTCATAGCAAAAAGAATTCTTCTGTGAACGGGCTTTAAACCGTCTTTTACTTCCGGAAGCGCCCTGCCTATAATAACGCTCATCGCGTAATCTAAGTAGGACTGCCTCATTTCGTCTTCGATGTTAATGTTGATAATGCTTGTTTGCTCCAAAATTTTTCTCCTTTGTATTTATTTATTTAAATACGTGGATAGAATTCAATTCTGTCCCCGTCATAAATTTATTACCCGCCGATTGCGTTCATAAAATCGTTAGCCCAGGATATATCTCCTTTTTTTTCCATTTTTTCGTTAAAGTTATGCTTGAAATGTTTTAACTTAACGATATTAGAAATTTTTTCGAAAACAATTTCGTCGTCGCTTTCTTTTAAAATATCTTTAATATTATACTCATCGTCGTAAAAAAGACAAAGCCTCAGATTTCCGGAGGCCGTCAGCCTTAGCCTGTTGCAGCCGCCGCAAAAATGCTCAGACATAGGACTTATAAAACCTATAACCGCATCATTGCCGTCGTCAAAACCGAACAACCTGCTTACGCCGTCGTAAACGCTTAATTTATTATCGTAAACATTTTCGTCCGATACGTTATTATATTTTATTTTTAATTTTTTGGGCTTAAAATCTTCAAACTCTAATTTTATTTTTTCTTCAATCTCTTGCGAAGACACTGCATCCGCTATATTTCCTCCGATAGGCATATATTCTATAAATCTTAAATTAAGTTCAAATTTTCTTGCAAAATTTACGAAATCTATAATTTCGTCGTCGTTGATTCCTCTTATTAAAACCGTATTGATTTTAACCGGATTATAACCTATTTTTTTTGCAAGCTCTATGTTCTTCAAGACGGTTTCAAGACTGCCGGTTCTGGTAATTTTTTTAAACTTTTTTTCGTTTAAGGAGTCTAAACTTATATTTATCCTTTTTAATCCCGCATCGAATAAGCCGTGAGCATACTTATCGAAAAGAATGCCGTTTGTAGTCATGGAAATATCGCTTAACCCTTGTATTTCGGCAAGTTTTTTCACAAAATCGGTCAATCCTTTTCTTGCCAAAGGCTCTCCGCCTGTTATCCTGACTTTGTTTACGCCGTGCCTTGAAAGAATGCGCGCTAACCTTAAGATATCTTCATATGAAATAATATCTTCGTGATTGATAAGGGAAACGCCGGATTCGGGCATGCAGTAAACGCATCTTAAATTGCACCTGTCGGTAACGCTTATCCTGAGATACGTTAATCTTCTGCCGTATCCGTCAACTAAATTATCCAATTTATCCATTAGCGGTATATTTTTTATAAAAATTATTCTGCATTAATTAAAATAATCCAAAAAACGACTGCGGGTTTTTAATCTTTTTCTTCTTTACGGTTTCAGTAGGTTCGGTGCCTTTAATATAGGGCATAAGTACAGGGTCTTTATAGCTGGAATCCGCTATTAAACCGGTATGCGGATTAATTTCCGCAAAAACTATTCCTTTAGGTATAGAAAATGCCTGAGGCGGGTAAATATAAAGCGCTTTGGCCATATAGGCGTTCCATATAGGCGCCGCGGTTATAGCTCCTACCATAAACCTGCCCATAGAGTGAAAATCGTCCAGACCCGTCCAGACCCCTGTGACTAAAGAAGAAGTATATCCCATAAATACGCCGTCCCTATATTGACTTGAAGAGCCGGTTTTGCCGGCTACGTAAGGCGTAATTTTCCGAATATTTCCAATGGTAACTCCTGTCCCGTTAGTTATAACCCTTTCCAGCATATTCGTCAGAACGTAAGCGACTTGAGGCGATAAAACCTGCCTGCATTTAGGAGTATAACTATAAAGCTCTTTTCCGCCTGGAGTCAATATTCTAATTATAAAAACCGGCTTACATTCTTTGCCTCCGTTTGCAAACGACGTATAAGCATCGGTTAAGTCTATCAGGCGAACGCTTGAAGAGCCGAGAGCCATAGTTAAGTTTTTGACTACGTGATGAATACCCATTTCGTTTGCAAGATGCGCAACTTTATCGATACCTGCTTTTTTAAGCAGTTTGACCGCCACCACGTCTATAGAATGCGCCAATCCTATAAGAAGCGTAGTGGGTCCCGTAAATCTTCTTGAGAAATTGTGCGGTTTGTAATATTTTCCCGGCACTCCGGTAGGATATATTACAGGCGTATTATTGATAATTGATGAAGGGGTATAACCTTCCGTAAGGGCTTCGGCATAAACTATGGGCTTAAAAGCGGAGCCGGTCTGCCTTTTAGCGTAAAGCGCCCTATTAAACTGAGTCTGATGAAAGCTTATTCCGCCGACCATTGCCCGCACAAAACCGTTTTTAGGATCCAAGGAAACCAGGGCGCCCTCTATAACATCTTTTTCTTCCAAAGAAAAAACCGGTATATGGCTTTTGTTCCAGCCGTCAAATTTGACGAGTATTTCATAACCCGGTTTTAAGGCCTGATTGACGTTATTAATAGTTCTGTATGCAAAATAAACGTATCTTTGAAAATGGGATGCCCATCTCATATTAGACACTGGAAGTATTCCTTTAAATTTTCCTACCGCTACATAGGCGGCCTGGCCGTTTTTAGAAATCGACGTAACAAAACCTTTATATAAACCGCCTTCATATAAATAATCGATCCGGTTTTTTTCGTCTTTTATTTTACTAAGCATTTCGCCGTAAGAATATTTATGCAAAGGTCCCGTGTAGCCGTATTCGTGCGACAGCTTGGATAAACCGGCTTTAACCGCTTTATTCGCATACATCTGCGCCCTTGCGCTTAACGCAGCGTATATTTTTAAGCCGCCTTCTTTATAAACCGGTTTTCCGTATTTGCTTATAATTTCCTGTTTAATAAAGGCGAGATAATATGGCGCTACGCCGTAATATTGAAAAAAATTCCTAAAAACAAGCTTTGTTTTATAAGCTTGTTCGGCCTGAGCTTTCGTTATAAATCCGTCGTTTGCCATCTGAAACAACACATATTTCTGTCTTCTTTTCGCATCTTTATAATGAATATACGGGTCTAAAAAAGACGGAGCCTGCGGCAATCCGCCGAGCATAGCGGCTTCCGGCAGGGTAAGTTTCCATACGGGCACCCCGAAGTACGTCAGCGAAGCCGCCTGTATTCCATAGGCATTGTTGCCCAAATAAATCTGATTAAGGTATATATTTAATATATCGTTTTTAGATAAATTATCCGCAACCCTGTATGCTAAAATTGCTTCCCTCAGTTTCCAAATATACGTTCTTTGATAAGGAACGAGAATAGTTTTTGCTACCTGCTGGGTTATA
>JAJZJD010000023.1 GCA_021828445.1 bacterium | reverse complement strand
TTTCAATAGATTTAATAATAGGACTGCCGGGGCAAACCGAAGATATTTTTTACAATGACGCAAGGGCAATACTGGATATGGAGCCGGCGCATATTTCGGCTTATATGCTCAGCATCGAAAAGGGTACGAAATTCTATAAGATTTACGATGAAAAAAACGGCGCCGGATTTACGCCGGAAGAAAACATAGCCGAGTATTATGAAATATTATGCGAATTGTTAGCTGAAAAGGGCTATATCCGCTATGAAATATCTAATTTTTCAAAAGCAGGATACGAAAGCAGGCATAACATAAACTACTGGAACAGGGGCGAATATTTAGGATTAGGACCTTCGGCTTCGTCTTTTTTGAAAACGGAAGACGGAAAAGAAATCAGGAAAACCAATGTAGCGGATTTAGATAAATATGCGGATAATATCTTAAAAAACCCCTATAATAATAAAAATGGGCGGGATTTTATCGAAATACTGACGGAAAAAGATAAAATAAACGAGGAAATATTTCTAACCTTAAGAACGGCTCCCGGAATTAGCGCAAAAAGGCTATCGGAATTAGCCGGTCAGGAAGTCATAAATAAATTCATAAAAGAAGGGCTTATGCAAAATTCTAAAGAAAATATTATACTGACTTTAAAAGGCGTGCTTTTATCGTCCGAAATATTCGCCCGCATTATGATTTAATTCCGTCCGGCAGTTTTATATTGCAATAATAGAAATCAATATTTATAATATTAAGATAACATTTTTATGGAGAGATGGCCGAGCGGTTTAAGGCGGCGGTCTTGAAAACCGTTGATGCTTAAAACATCCGGGGGTTCGAATCCCTCTCTCTCCGCCAGTTAAAATATTTATCTATGTCAAGTAAGAATATAAAATAAAGCAATGCGGATTCGAACCACCGGTAAGGGCGATAGCCCGCAAGGGGAAGTTCGTCGCTTTTAGCGTCCTTAAGGACGCTCATCCCTCTCTCTCCGCCACACAAATTCTATCTTTTAACTCCCCTCCTTCTTAAAATAGAGGGAAATTAAGAATATACTCAACTTATATCCTTCCCCGCAAATATCAGCGACGATATAATAAACAGCAAGACCGTATAGCTTAGGCCGTAAATAATTCTGTAAAAGATTGCGCCTGCAGAAATATTTACTTTGTATGCCGCTTCGGAACTTATATTGAATATAGAAAAGTTGGGCAGGACGGTATAAATAAAATGAACTATTGCCGCCAAGATATGGTTTGCCTGATGAACTATTACTATTTTCCCGTTTATAATCTTTTTCACAGGCATTATTAAATCGTTCATCCTGCCGGAAATGTTGCCTATGAAAAAAACGAGTATTGCAAATATGGACGCTAAAGCTTTTGAGGTTATTAAAGAAAAAAGCAGCGCCGCAGCAGCAATAAATATCGATTCCATTATTATGAACAGAGCCTGAATAATAAGGGGTTGGGGCAGGGAATAAAAGATAAACTTATCTTTAACGTTTCCGGCAGAGTATCCGACCGGTACGATAAATTTATGCATAATCAAAAGGACGGCATAAAAAATCAACATCATTATAATCGTCGAAAATATTATTGCCGACGCAAGCCCCAAAAAACGGCCTATTAAATATTCCGTTCTTTTTAGCGGTCTTGTAATAGTAAGGAAAACGCTTTTCTTTTCTATATCGTCGTAAACTACTGAAGCGCCTATAAAAATGCCTATAAAAATATTAAAAATAGATATGGCGAATATAGAAAAATCCACCATAATTCTGCCTTGATTTATAAAACTCGTCTGGGAAACAAAGTAACTGCCGGATATAAGAATCAACGCAAATATTAAAAACGAATAAAAAATTTTGGAATTTTTTATCTCTTTAAAAGAATACGCCGTCCCGTATAAAATCTTTTTCATTAAGAATCCTCTAATTTTTCCTGTTTTTAAGCATTAAATCGTACAGATAAATTTCTAAGGGAGTGCTGTATTCTGCCGGCAAACGATAATCTTTTTTCTCTTCCGCATAGCCTTCCGCCTCTTTTTCGATATCCGCAACGTCTTTATTTTTTATTAATCTGCCGTTTACGAGAACGGCGATGCTGTCGCATAATTCTTTGCTATCGGCAAGCACGTGCGAGGAGAAAAATATGGTTTTTTTTCTTTCTTTCAGTTTAAATATTATATCCTTAAACTCTTTTCGTCCGATAGGGTCTAATCCGGACAGCGGTTCGTCGAAAATTAAAATTTCCGGATCGCCTAAAATAGAAACGGCCAACGCCAGCCTCTGGGTCATTCCTTTAGAATATTTATTGGCTTGAATATTTTTTGCATAAAAAATACCGGCTAATTTTAACGCATCGTAAATTTCATCTTTATTTATTCTTTTATCCAACAGTTTTGAATAATAATTAATAATTTCTATCCCTTTAAGCCCGCGCGGAAAACTGGGATTTTCCGGCAAATAGCCCAGTTTAAGCCTCGCCCTGTAATCCGAAGCATCATAGCCGTTTATTTTAATATTCCCGCCTGACGGATTAATAAGCCCGACAATCATTTTAATCGTCGTGGATTTACCGGCGCCGTTCGGGCCGAAAAAACCCGTAACTTTTCCTTCTTCTATGTTTAAAGAAAGGTCCTCTACCGCGTTCTTTTTAGTTCCAAAAAACCCGACCCTGAAATATTTCGTTACGTTTTTTAATTCAATCATAATTCCCTTCATGCGTTATTCTTATGCGGCAAAAACAGCTTTAAAGAATAAGGAATTTTATAATTTTTATGTTCTTTTTTAAGCGCTATCTCTTTTTTTACAGCGTTTATCCTATATTTTATTATTTGCCTTATATAAGGATTTTTGTTATTTTTATACATATCCTCAAGAAAGCCGAGGGTTTTCTTGAGACTGCCTGACTTGTTGAGAAGTTTGGCATACAAAAATTCTAAGTATTTAGGACTGCCTTTCATATCGACCGCATATTTTAGGTAATATGCGGCTTTTTTGTAATTACCGAGACTGTAAAAATAGTTAAAAGCTATCAGGAACGGTATGTTCCAGTTTCCTTTAAGGCGCCGCATTCCTAATTTTAATAATCTTATCGCCCTTCTCGGTTTTCCAGCCAAACCGAGAAGCGTTCCTCCCGCTTGATAAGCATAATTAAAATTTGGATTCAAGGAGACCGTTATAAACGATATTTTATACATATACGGATAATGCATCTTCGCAAGTCTAAAGGACGAAACCTCCTGAACGAAAAGCGTCCAGAAATAATCGGAAGCCAAAACGTTAAAGTTGAGGTCTATGAATTTTAAAAATTCGGGTTTTACGGACGAATATCTTAAAAAAGAAACAAGTTTAAATTTTAAAGTCCGTCTGGAAAAAGCCGCGATATTAAATGAAAAAAATATTGAATAAGCTAAAAATAAAATAATAAAAAATACTATAAAACTTTTTAACAATTTATAAGCATTTATTCTCATACATTTTATAAACCTTATGCGGATATCAAAGAATTTGGGTCCCGCTTAGGATATTTTATTTAACAAATCCAGATAAAACGATGCGGTTTCGGAACTAATTATTTTTGCGTCAAATTTTTTAATAACTTCATTATAGCAATTTAAACCGAGCTTTTCAATTAACTCCGGTTTATCTATTAAAAAAATTATTCTATCGGCAAGCTCGGCAAAATCCCCTGCTTTAAATAAAAGCCCTGTTTCGTTATTAACAATTATTTCGGGAATTCCTCCGACGTCAGATGCTATCACGGCTTTCTTCAGAGCGCAGGATTCTATAATAATGCTTCCCATCCCCTCAAGACCCGACGGGACTATTATTAAATCCGACGCGGCTATAAATTTTTTAATATTTTCCTTAAAACCGCTTAAAACAAAATAATCGTTTAGTTTTTTTTCTTTGATTAAGTTTATAATGCGGTCGTAAAGTTCGCCTTCCCCTATAATGACGAATTTTAAATCGTTTCTTTTTTTTATTATAAGTTCCGCCGCTTTTATTAATATTTCGTGGCCTTTCTCTCCCGACAATCTTCCTATAAGGGAAATCATTTTTTCACTAGGCTTAATGCCGAGTTCTTTTCTCATTTCAGCCTTTTCCGGTTCATAAAAAGATACTTCTTTTTCATCGCCGCTATCGAATCCGCTGTATATCCTCGGACTGTAAATGGTTTTAATTTTTTGCGGGTTTATTTTAATATCTTTTACTAAACTTTTTTTAATGAAATCGGATATAACTATAAATCCGTCCGTTAAAAACCTGTATATTAAAAATCCTTTCAAAAAATCGACTTTATACGCGACGTGCCGCGTTAGAACCTTAACTATCTTTTTTTTAAAAATTGAAACTGCGGCGATTCCCCCTAAATAATGGTCTAAAGACGAGTGAAAATTTACTAAGTCTATATCGCGGCGCTTTAAAAAACGCCTTATTTTGAATACGGCAAAAATATCGAGAAAATTCGTCATTCTGACGGAAAAATTAGAAATATCGAATTTATCCAATTCCGCCTTTAGTCTTTCGTTATTATTATGAATAACGTATATATTAAAGTATTCGCTGTGGTATTTTTTCATAAACCCGAGCAGTATAACAATGTCGTTTTGCGCTCCGCCGAAGCTTTTAAAGCCGTCTATATGAAGTATATTAAATTTATTTTTTTTATTCATAGGAATTATATTATAATACTATATTATATTTATTTAAAACAATTTGGGATATAAAAACCTATGGCAAACGTTATTATAATTTTTTTTAAGGACATATTTCTCGCTTTAATTCCGCTGTTTGTCGCTATAGATATATTCGGCGTACTCCCTATATATTTAGACTTCGTAAAAGATACCACCCTCAAAGACGAAAAACAGATAAGAAAAAACTCTTTAATTACCGCCTTTAGCGTCGGCGTCGGCTTTCTTCTGCTTGGCAAATCCCTTTTTGACGTTATGGGTATTTCGATATATGATTTTGAAATGGCGGGCGGCATACTTTTACTTATAATATCTATAAATAATCTGCTTTCCGAAAAACCCAAACTTTACGCATCCGCAGATAAGGCGGATTTAGGAGTAGTACCTATAGGCGTACCGTTGATAGTCGGTCCGGGAGTTTTAACTACGCTTTTAATAATTACCGGCATATACGGATATTTAGTCGTCACGATTGCATTAATTATCAATCTTCTGATAGTCTATATTGTTTTAAAAAATACAAGGCTTATTTTAAAATATCTCGGGAAAACAGGTTCCAACGCCGCAGGCAAACTTGCGGCGCTTTTGCTTGCCGCATACGCGGTAATGATGATGAGGGTGGGAATTATAAATACGATATCTGTTTATATAAAAAGCATTATAGCCCATACTGCCCATTAAACATTAAATCTGAAATGCATTATATCGCCGTCTTTTACTATATAGTCTTTTCCCTCGAGCCTTAGAAGCCCCATTTTTGCGGCATTAGCTTCCGAACCGGCTTTAATAAAATCGTCATACGAAATAACTTCAGCCCTTATAAAACCTTTTTCGAAATCAGTATGAATAGTTCCGGCGGCTTGAGGCGCTTTCCAGCCGTTTTTTATCTCCCAAGCCCTGACCTCCTGTTTGCCGGCGGTAAAAAACGAAATTAAACCTAAAAGCCTGAAGCTAACGGATGCGACGAAATCCAACGCGGAAGACTCCAGACCGTAGTCTTTAAGAAAAACATCCCTGTCTTCCTCTCCTAAAGTGGATAGTTCTTCTTCTAATTTTGCGCACAATCTTATAACCGGTATATTTTTAGGCGCGGCTATACTCATTATTTCTTTTATATCTTGATTGGAAAAATTTTCCGGCAGCATATCTTCATCGACGTTAAGAACATATACTACGGGTTTTGCCGATATTATGCCTAAGGATTTCAACAGGCTTTTTTCAGTTTCGTCGAATTCTTTTCCGGTTATAGACCCGGTTTCGGAGAGCTGAACGTTGATTTTTTTCAAAAAATCGAGGTTGGACGCCGCCGATTTATCTCCGCTTCTTGCTATTTTTTCAAGCTTCTGGAGATGTTTGGAGAGAATTTCTATATCGCTTAACGCGAGTTCGGTATTAATAATATCAAGGTCTCTTGCCGGATTTATTCCGCCTTCTACATGCACGACCGAGTTATCTTTAAATATTCTTATAACCTGTATGATTAAATCGACATTCCTGATGTGGGAAAGAAATTTGTTGCCAAGACCTTCGCCTGCCGACGCCCCTTTTACTAATCCCGCAATATCGACGAATTCCACATAAGTCGGCGTAAATTTATCAGGACTAAATATATCGCGCAGTTTTTCCAATCTTTTATCTTTTACCGGTTTTATGCCTATATTCGGTTCTATAGTGCAAAACGGATAATTGCTGGCTTCGGCTCCCCCCGACGTAATAGCGTTAAATATGGTGGATTTACCCACATTGGGAAGACCTACTATGCCGCATTTAAGTCCCATATTTGTTTATACCTTATGTTTATTCAGCCGCCCGGCGGATGTTATAATTATTCATGGTTTTCGCAAGACCGTCCGTTATAATCGAGAATAAAATTTCATTTATTATTTTTAATACGCCGGGTAATTTTTTAATTTCGTCTCTCGAAAAATTGGACAGAACATAGTCCGCGCCGGTATCAAATTTGACTCTTTCCGGGGAATTAATACCTAATTTTATGCGTATAAAATTTTTGCTCTGAAGCGAATTTATAACCGAATTAACGCCGTTATGAGAACCGCCGCTGCCGCCGAACTTAATTTTACAACTTCCAAAAGCAAGGTCGAGGTCGTCGTGAATTAAAATAATGTTTGAACCGGCTTCGTTTTCCCCGATTTTAAAAACACCGTTTTTATTTAGGACATCTTTTACGGCTTTCCCGCTCAAATTCATAAAAGTAAGCGGTTTAATTAAGAATATATTTTTGTCCGATATAATTTTACCGGAAATCAAATAATTTTTTTTATTAATAAACGGCGGAAAATCATTTTCTTCGAAAAAATAGTCCACCGCCGTAAAACCAAAATTGTGCCTGGAAAACCGGTATTCCTGTCCCGGATTTCCAAGGCCAAAAATAAATATATCCTCTGGCATTTTAATAAAATAGAAGTTTTAACCCTTCTGAGAAGGCTGCGTTGACCCGGCGGCAGGCGCTGCGGCGGCAGTTTCGCTTTCGGCGGCAGGCGCTGCGGCGGAAACTTCCTCAACCGTAGGCTCGGCGACGGTAACTATAGCCGCATCTTCTTCAGCCATTATTTCGATGTTTTCGCCTAAATTCAAATCTCTGACGTGTATAATGTCTCCGATTTTAAGCGCTGAAACATCGATATTTATAGTATCGATTATATCTTTGGGATAACCCTTTATGGCGATATGCCTCATGAGAGGTTCAAGAATTCCTCCGAGCTTAACTCCTTCAGGCTTTCCCGTAAAATGGACGGCCGCTTCTATTTCTATTTTCTCGTCCATAGATATTTCGTGCAGATCGATATGAATAATATTATCGGTCACCGGGTCCTTTTGAATTTCTTTTATAACGACGGTTTTGCCGTTTACATCGTCTTCTTTGCTTACTATGTTGATAAATGAGGATATGGAATGTTTTGCAAAGGTTTTAAGAAATTCTTTGTAGTTTAGCAAAATAATGAGCGAACCCATTTTTTTCCCGTATACTACTCCGGGTATGATACCCTGCTTCCTTAAGGTTTTAAGATTGTTTTCCTTCTTTCTTGCCTCAACGTTCAAATTAATTATTTCCAATGAAAATCTCCTTTTATTATTATTTTATTATATAAATTATTTAAATAAAAAGCGAACTGACCGAATCCTCGTCATGAATCCTTTTAACCGCTTCTCCTAAAATATTCGCAACGCTTAATATTTTAATCTTGCTTGACAGCCCCTGCCTGTTTTTCGGGTTTATAGTATCGGTTATTATAAGTTCTTTTATGGGGGAATTATCTATTTTGCCCATTGCTTCCCCTGATAAAACTCCGTGCGTCGCCATTGCTATTACTTCGCTCGCGCCGTTGTTGGAAAGCGCTACGGCTCCCTGAGTAATAGTGCCCGCGGTATCTATCATATCGTCTAACATAATAGCGATTTTATTTTTAACGTCGCCGATAACGTTCATTATTTCCGCAACATTTGCTTTAATTCTTCTTTTATCGATAATAGCAAGATTTGCTCCTAAATGTTTCGCGAAAGACCTTGACCTTTCAACCGCACCGGCATCCGGAGAAACCACGACGATATCCGCCGGTTCATAATTCTTTTCTTTTATATATTCAAGCAGTACCGGCGCCGCATATAAATGGTCAACCGGAATATTAAAAAACCCCTGTATCTGCCCGGCGTGCAAATCCATCGATAACACTCTATCCGCGCCCGCCGTAGTAATAATATCCGCCACTAATTTTGCGGTTATAGGCACCCTCGATGCCGTTTTCCTGTCCTGTCTGGCATAGCCGTAATAAGGCACGACGGCGGTTATTCTGTTTGCCGATGCCCTTTTCATCGCATCTATCATTATCAGCAGTTCCATTAGATTTTTATCTACGGGGTTTGACGTGGACTGCATAAGAAAAATATCGCAACCTCTGACGTTTTCGTTGATATTGATAAAAGTTTCCCCGTCGCTGAAATTGTAAACCTCGGCGTCTCCCAAAGCTATGCCGAGATAATCGGCCATTTTTTCCGCCAGTTCTTTATTGGAATTGCCCGCAAATAATTTTAATTTATTAGTCATATTTGAAGTATTTTTCTGTTTTCGTCTTAAATTTTGCTTGGCTGGGGCGGGAGGATGATTCGCTTCGCATCCGCTTCAGCTCATGATCGTCTACCGACCAGCATTATTATTTTAACTTTACTGCTTTCGTTCTAAATTCTGCTTGGCTGGGGCGGGAGGATTCGAACCTCCGAATGCAGGAATCAAAATCCTGTGACTTGCCGCTTGTCGACGCCCCAATGTATATTTGCAAACTAAAGACAAGAGGTTTTGTTTTTATTCCTGGCTATTCAGAGCGGCTTCGTATGCCGCAAGGACAGCCGATTCTATCATATCTCTGGTTTCGTTATTTAAAGGGTGCGCCGTATCTTTAAACGTGCCGTCCTTCCTTTTTTTACTAGGCATTGCAACAAACAACCCGTCTTTTCCGTTAATTATCTTGAGGTCCCTGACTACAAAACAGTTATCGAATGTAATAGTAACATAAGCTTTTAACTTCTCTTCATTTACAGGAAAAACGTTAACTTCCGTAACTTGCATAACAAAATCCCTCCAAAAAATAAATTGAGTAATAGTTTATAAAGTTTCTGTCAAATAGCTCAAGTGCACCCTGTGATAAAAATGAAACGATTTTAAATTATTAAGATACGAGTTTGCGCCGATAAATGTTTTAAATGCTCCGAATATAGCGGAACCGCTTCCGGACAAAAGAGACAATTCAGCCCCGTTTAAAATTAATGATTCTTTAATTTCTTTGAGAACCGGATATTTTTTTAATATTACTTTCTCAAAATCATTTTCGAACTTCAAATCTTCAAAGCCTAAGTATTGAATATTATAATAATTTATATTTTTTGTCAACAAAAAATCATCGTAGTCCGCATACGCTTCTTTTGTGCTTATTCCAAAATCAGGCATGATTAAAACGATATAATACTTGGGTAATGCGCCTGTTTTAATTTCTTCGATATTTTCGCCGAACCCCGATACTACCGCATCGCCTTCCGTTAGAAAGAACGGCACGTCCGAACCTGTTTCTAACGCCAGTTTCCGTAATTCAACTTTTTCCAATATATTGTTATAGGCTTCGTTCAACTTCAGCAACAACCCTGCCCCGTCGCTTGAGCCGCCTCCAAGTCCGGCATTAAAGGGTATATTTTTTTCTATTAATACGTGTATTCCTTTATTCTTAATGTTTAATTTATTAAAAAAACTTTTCGCCGCTTTTGCGACTATATTATTTTCATTTGAAATGGATTGCAAGCCGGCTTCCATCCCGCTATTTTTCAAAACCGCACCCGGAAAGACTTTAACTTTATAACCGTTTTCCGTAATCTTGAAAGAAATTTTATCGGTTATACCGATTCTTCTCATGATGGAATGGATTTTATGAAGACCGGAGGGCTCTTTTCTGCCTATTCTAAGAGAAAAATTAATCTTAGCCGGGGCATAATAAGTTATATTCTCCATAACGAATCGGCTGAATTATTCGCAAAATTAATAAATATTTGAGGATATACTCCCATAAGCAGAGTTAAAATTAAACAAATTATAATTGTAATCATTAATCCGTCATCGATTGCGCCGCGAATAACGCCTACAGACTCTTTATCGGGCATGTACATTTTAACGATTATCTTAATATAATAAAAGGCCGCAAAAGCGCTGTTTAAAAGAGCAATTACTACTAACCAGTTATAACCGGATTTAACGGCTGAAGAAAATACGTAAAATTTCCCCATAAATCCTGAGGTTACAGGTATTCCGGCAAACGATAATAAAAAAAACGCCATAGAGGCGGCGATGAACGGATATTTATATCCTATTCCGGAATATCTTTTAATATCCAATGAAATTATATCGGAATTTTCAAATATAACGACAACGGCAAAAGCTCCGGCCGTCATAAAAATATATGAGAACAGATAAAACAGCGTTCCAGAATAGCCGTAAAACCCGCCTCCTATAATGCCGACGAGAATATAACCCGCTTGAGCTATAGACGAATATGCCAGCAGCCTTTTTATATTTGAAGATAAAAGAGCGGCTATATTTCCGAACGTCATGGAAAAAACTGCAAGAAGCCATAATATATCGTTAAAATTCATAATATTGAAATTATAAATAAGCGAATAAATTCGCAAAAAAACAGCGAGGGCCGCTATCTTTATTCCCGTCGCCATAAAATTCGTTATCGGGGTAGGAGCGCCGTCGTAAGCGTCGGGCGTCCATGAATGAAACGGAAATAACGACATTTTGAAAGCCAGTCCTACTAAAAATAGAATCAGCCCGACTGAAATATATACTTTAATTCCCATGCCGCCGCTATGGCTAATCGAACCTGCATAAGAAATATTTTCTAAAAATGAATGTATGCCGTACAAGTTTAAATGTCCGGTAGATGCGTAAATAAAAACCGCGCCGAAAAGTAAAAACGCCGATGCGAAAGCCCCGAGTATAAAATATTTAAGCGCCGCTTCGGTGCTTCTTGTATTACCCTTAATATATCCCGTAAGTATATAGGCGCATATAGACATAAATTCTATGGATAAAAATACCATTATCAAATTATTGGACGATACTAAAAACATCATCGCCGAGAGCCCGAAAAGAATAAGGCTGTAATATTCCGGCACGGGCATCTCGGAATTTTCCATATAATCTTTCGACATCAAGACGGTAAACATGCCGGAAAAAAGAATAGCGATAAATAAAAATACGTCAAAACTATTAAATACGATCGACCCGTAAAAACCGTATATATTCCTGCCTGAAAGCATTAATACGTAAAGCATGGAAAAACCTATACCTATTAAAGAGAGATAATAAGCATTTTTCCTTTTTGCAAGTTTTTCGAAAAAGGTAAGAAAAAGAACCATAAAAGCAAATATTATAATTACGGCTTCAGGTATAATGCCGAGCATACTTTTTTCCAAGAAATTAATTCCGTATATATAAGGCACATTATGCATTGGACAACCCCGCCTTTAATTTAATTGCATTATAAACAGCCTTGTGATGGTTTATCATAGATAAAAAATGTAAAACGGTAGGATCTATTCTTTCCAAAAACGGCATAGGATAAAATCCTATTAAAAACATTAGGGCAACCAAAGGCAAAATCGTAATAATTTCTCTTAAATTCATATCTTCGAAACTTTCTGCCGCGGGATTGGTGATATCCTGAAACATGACTCTCTGAAACATCCATAATAAATAAACTGCGGCAAAAATAATGCCGCTTGTGGCAATAATCGTCAAGACGGGATAACTATGGAACGAGCCGATTAATATTAAAAATTCTCCTATAAACCCGTTCAGCCCCGGAAGCCCGACGGATGCAAGAACCGATATCATAAAAAACGTCGTAAGGATAGGAGCTTTTTTTGCGATACCGCCAAAATCTTTAATCTGCCTCGTGTGCATTCTTTCATAAAGCATTCCGACAAACAGGAACAGGGCTCC
>JAJZJD010000022.1 GCA_021828445.1 bacterium | reverse complement strand
ATCCGAATACAATGGCGAAAGGTCCGTTTAAAAGCGCGCTTCCGTAAATCTGCCTTAATGCGGTATATAACTCCTTTTTATCGCCGTCCATTTTGTCTATTTTTTGATAGAACGGCGAGGCAAGAACCGACAAGGCTATGCGAACCGGAAGTTTATGCTTTCTGATAAGAAGGTCTAAGATATATGTTATTACTTCGGTATCCGTCCTGAGCGCAAGATTATATTTATACATCTCGAGATACCTTTTGTTTATTCCGTAGGAAGATATTTCCCCGTTATGAACGATAGACCAGTCCAATAACGTAAAAGGATGAGCGCCGCCCCACCAGCCCGGCGTATTCGTCGGAAACCTATTGTGCGCCGTCCACATATAGCCTTCAATTTCTTCCAATTTGTAAAAATCGGCGATATCTTCAGGGTAGCCAACCCCCTTAAACGCCCCCATATTTTTTCCGCTTGAGAAAACGTATGCTCCGTCATAATTTTGATTAATCAGCATAACGCTGTTGACTACAAAATCGTCGTCTCCGAGTTCATGGAACAGCTTGTCCGGCCTGTCGGATTTAGGCTTTATAAAATAGCGGTACAGATAAGGATGGTCGTATATTTTAGGAGTCCTGAAAGTGGGAATAGGTTCTTCTTTTTCGATAATAAAATTATTTTTAAGATATTCTTCGACGTCTGCCTTAGCCGGAAGATTATCGTACATTATATGAAAGGCGTATAATTCGGCGTAATCCGGATAGTTGCCGTAAACGGCAAAACCGCCGCCTAAGCCGTTTCCCCTGTCATGCTCGACCGATATAGCCTTTTTTATATCGCTGCCGTTCGTCCTAACTTTTTTCGCGTTTATAATGCCGCATAATCCGCATCCGGATATGTCCCTTTCCGCATTAAATTTATTTTTTATCCTGAACACTTTAATCCCTCTATTTTTTTATAAATTTGTGTAATATTTACGATTTAAATATAACATATATACATTTTTTTAACAATATGTCTTATAAAATATTTTCGTCTATAATCCTTTTGAATTCCGCATCTAAAACCTTCTTTACGGGAGGAAGCCCTAATTTTTTCCGCATCCCCTCCTGCGGGTCGCCGAGTCTTAATGTTTTAAAGAAAAGCTCCTCCGCCTTTTTAACATTCCGGGGACCGACGTCATTCTTTATCGCAAGATTTTTAAGTGTGGTAAGAACGGTTTCCCAACTGTAATTTTGCGGACACAATTCCACGCATGTATGGCATTCAAGGCATTCCCATACTATTTTAGACGACATCGCCCGTTCGACGTCGTCGTCTAAAATCATTTTTATGACTAAAGGCGGGTCGTAAGATTCAAAAGAAAGGCTCATCGGGCAATCGTTTTTGCATGCGCGGCAATTAAAGCATCTGACTAAAGAGTCTCTGTCGAAAACGGTTGAATAATCGGTCAACGCCTTTATTCCGTTAAACTTTTCGATAAACTTTCCCGCTTTAATTTTATGCTGTAATATAAGCTCTTCGGCGCCTTCTATTCCGAAAGCCAAACACATGAGTTCTTCCAGCGTTATGACAGGTATCTGGCGGCTAAGTCCTTCTTTTATAAGCATAAATTGATTTGTATCGAACTGCGTAAAACAGGAAGGACAGACCGTAGAAATAGCATCCGCTTTGCTCTCGTTGATAGAATCTAATTTTATTCTTGTCATAACCAATGCTTTGTCATGCTCGTCCACTCTGTCCAACGCCTGTCCGCAGCACATCATTTTATTTTTATACCCGACGACGTTAGCTCCGAGCGCTCTTAAAATATTGTCGTATTTACGGGGTTCGAAAGGAGAATCAAAATTTATGGCATGGGAAGGCCTGACTAAATGACATCCGTAATGTATCGCAATATTTAAACCTTTAAGGGGATATTTGACGTTTGCCCTGATTTTATCAAGCCCGACTTCGTCGTGAAGATGTTCTATGAAATGATACACGGACGATTTACCCGAAAAGTTTAAGTTCAGGTTCTCAAGCGTTTGGTTCAGTTTTTTTTGATACGGAAGGTTAGAAACGACCTTTGCCCTTATCTGCTTAAGATTTGAATAACATCCGGTGCAAACCGACATTATATCGACATTTTCATTTTCGGCAAGAGCGATATTTCTGATTCCGGTTAAATCGAAAAGGCTTTCATCGATGTTTTTCACCAAAGATTTTTCGGGGCAGCAGGTAAAAGAGTCGATATCCCTGTATTTTATATTTAATCTATCCAGAACCAATCTCGTGGCTTTTTCCATAAAGGGAAACTTTGCCTGTATGGTACAGCCCCAAAAAAAAGCATATTCTTTATTCATATTTATATTTTATTATTGTATAATTTATTTATAGTTTAATTAAAATTATTAGTAAATTTAACATTAAACCCATTATAAACAGTATAAAATATATTAAAAAAAAATTCAATTTTAAAATGATTTATTTTTAAATTTTATGGATAATATAAATGAGATTCAGCAGTTCATATCTGATTTGTCCATTGATTTCGATTATGCCAAATCATTTTCCTCCTCCGGTATGCCTATAGCGATAAAGGGAATCAAAGGCGAAATCATTTATATGAACGAATCTGCGAAAATACTTTCTAATTCTTCCAAGGAAAGCATATTCGTTTCATACGACGAAAAATTATCGGAAGACGCAAAACGCATAAATGAACTTAGCCATATAGCGATAAATAAAAAAATAAACGTTAAAACGGCGGGCGGGCAAACAAGGGAAAGATTTTTTAATATAGAAAGTATAACTCTTTTAAACAAATTCGGACTTTTTTCCGGAACTTTATTTATTTTTCACGACCTCACGCCTTTAGTCGATTACATCGCCTCTTTAAACGGCAAATCCGGTAAAAACGGCATGGTTTATGACGAAATAACCGGTATGTTTTTAAAAAATCAATTCGAGGAATTTTTTTCCAGAGAAACAGAAAGGTCGGAAAGATACCGCTTTCCGCTATCGGTATCGGTATTCTATTTTGAAAATTTAATTTTTTTCGGACAGTCGTTTGGAAACGACAAACTTAACCAGGTGCTTAAATATATAGGTATTTATTTTAAGCAGAAATTGAGAAAAACGGATACGGTTTTTAGAATAGATTTTAACAGCTTTACCGGCATTCTGCCCCATACCGATTATGAAAATGCCGATAAAAAATTTAAAAAAATTAAGGATGAATTTTTCGGATTGTTAAAATTCCCGGATAATGTAAAGCCGGTTTTAAAATACGGAATTTCAGAATTAAATTTAAAGAAACACTATAAAAATTACGATATGCTCTTAGAAGAGGCTAAAATAAATTTGAAAGAAAGGAATAATCTAACCGCCAAGCAGAACAGCGGATACGCTTTTTAAATATTTATACGATGAAATCAACGAAAATATTATGCTTATAAAAATAAGCGCCAAACCTATATATCCAAAATTCAGATAAAAATGTTTATAATAAATAAGCAGGCAAAATATTCCGAACATTTGAAACGCCGTTTTCCATTTTCCTTCTTTTCCCGCCGAAATAACGATGCCTTTTTCGCTTGCTATCGCCCTTAATCCCGTAACGAATATTTCTCTGAATATTATTATAGCGACAACCCATGCGGGAATTCTTTCCATAGGTATTAACATAATAAGAACCGTTATAACAAGAAGTTTGTCCGCTATAGGGTCTAAAAAAATCCCTAAATTAGTTACCAGCTTTTTTTTTCTGGCTATATAGCCGTCTATAAAATCGGTTAAAATTGCGAGCAGAAAAAAAATAGAGGCATATATTCCGTAGATTTCTTCCTTAAAGAATAGTAAAAAAAATATTACGGGAATAATCAAAATTCTTGAAAAGGTAAGAATGTTAGGGATGTTGTATATCTGCTTTTTATTTTTCATTTTCGCTATTTGTTTTCCTTATAATATTCCATAACTTCGTTGACGTAGTTGCGGGTTTCATCGTACGGGGGTATGCCGCCATACTTTTTAACGGCTTTACTGCCGGCATTATAAGCGGCGAGGGCTAAGGGCAGATTGCCTCTATATTTGGCTATAAGGCTCTTTAAATATTCGGTGCCGCCGTAAATATTCTGAGACGGATTAAAAGGGTCGGTTACATCGAGCGTTCTCTGTGTTTGCGGCATAAGCTGCATAAGCCCTTCCGCTCCTTTATCCGAAACCGCTTTTATGTTAAATCCCGATTCGGCTTTAATGACCGCTTCTATTAATTTAGGGCTTACGTTATACTTTTTTGAAGCCTTGAGTATTATATTTTTATACAATATATGTCCGTAATTGTTAAGATTATTACCGCCGTTTCCTTCCGTGCGCATATAGAGATTGTATCCGCTAGAAACGGGGACATTGGAAAAATGAACGGTCCCGTTTTTGCCGACGCGCATATAGATATCGGCGGCGGCGGGATTAAGATAAATTATGTTTATTAAAAAAACCGCGGCCGCAATAAAAACAGAGAAAGTCTTCATAAGCTTTCACGCAATAAAGCATTCATAGCCGAAGCGGCGGATGAACTGCCGCCAAAATTTCCAAAATTTCCTATAGCTTTATAAAAATTATTTTTATAAAGGGCAGCCTTCGACTCCGCTGCACCGACAAAACCCACAGGCATTCCGATAATCAAAGACGGTTTATAATTTATCGTTTTATAAAGTCCGCCGCAAAGCTCCATTGCCCCGGTCAGCGCCGTGGGAGCGTTGCCTATTATTATTATATCCGGCAATATTTCGCTTATAGCGGTTTTTATAGAAAAAGCCGATTTAGTAGTTCCGGCATCCGGAGGCATCCCGGCGGAATTTATATAACAGTTTAAATCCAAAATTATATTTTTATTAACGTTTCTGCTTATTCCGGCTCTTGTCATCTCAGAATCGCATACAATTTTTAAAGATTCTTTTTTAACGATTTTTTCTTTAATGAGCCTTATGCTTTTTTCTGCCGAACCGTTTGTAAAAAAAATAGTTTCGGCATAACTTATGTCGCTTGTGGCATGGATAACCCTTTTTACGACCGCCTTCTCGGCTTCCGAATATGAATCGTTGAAATGCTTATTGTCTTTTAAAAGAGAATCTATAATGTCTATGCTTTTTCCGTAAATATCTTCGCCTGCGTTCATACCGTAAAATAAGGCGGCTCCGTTCATTATTTGTATATCCCCTATTTTTTAAATGTTATAATAGATATATACTATAATAAAATTTACCATATTTTATCATTAAAAACAAGCACGGAAAGCCCGTAAAAAATAATAAAATGAATAGTAAAAAATATTGGATATTCGACAAATCGCAAAAAGAACTTGAGGAATACTGCACCGAAAAGGGATTTAAAAAATACAACGCCGAACAGATTATGAGATGGATTTATTCCTGCAGGCTTTTCGATTTTTCTAAAATGACGGATATTCCTAAACCTTTAAGGGAAAATCTTGCGGATAATTTTAATGCAGCCCTTTCGGAAATCATAGATACGCAATATGAAACGGATGCAGGCGGCAGTTCTAAAAAATATCTGATAAAATTTCCGGACGGCGGGACGATAGAATCCGTTTTGATAAGCTATAAAAACAGAAAAACATTATGCTTATCGTCCCAAATAGGGTGCAGAATGGGTTGCGTTTACTGTGAAACCTCGGGTCTGGGTTTTACCAGAAACCTGACGTCCGGAGAAATAATATCCCAGATATTGACCGTAGAAAACGATACCGGCATGGGGCTTACCAATATTGTTTTTATGGGTATGGGCGAACCCTTAGACAATATAGAAGAAGTAGAGAAATCGTTAGATATTATATCTAACGATAAATTTATCGGCATAGCTCCGAGAAAAATAACCGTTTCCACATGCGGCATGCTGAATGTTTTAAGCGGCTTAAATTTCAATGAATACAGGTATAAGATTGCGGTGTCTTTAAACGCATCCGACAATATAACGAGAAGTATGCTTATGCCTATTAATAAAAAATTCCCGATAGAAAATTTAGCCGCTTTGATAAACGGCAAAAAGCCTTCGACTCATAATAAAACAACGATAGAATATGTACTGATAAAAGGGATAAACGACGGCATAGAAAACGCCAAAAAATTAATTAAAATGTTTTCGCCTGCAAAGGTAAAATTTAACCTAATACCTTTAAATAAAGAGCAAAATTCTATATATCTGAAAAACTTCGAAAGACCTGACGATGCCGAAGTCGATAATTTTAAATCAAAATTGGCTAAAGCGGGCTTTACGGTAACGGTAAGATTTTCCAAAGCCCGGTCTATAAACGGCGGGTGCGGACAACTTAAGGCGAAAACGATAAATTCCTGATAAAATATTTTTGGAAAATCCCGCTGCCCGAAAGAGGGAAATTTTTCGATATTTTAATTATATCTTTTATATCGCTTTCCCTTTGCAATGAATCCGCCGATATGTATTTTAAGCATCCGGAAAGAACAGACCCGTCTATGACGTTAATATTTTTTTCTTTGAAAGGAAAAATATCGATTAAGTCTATAATATCCGGTCTTATATGGCTGCCGAACGTCCCTGAAATATATACGTCGAAATCTTCGTAGTCCGAAATTTTAAATTTATCTAATAGTATTTCCGAAGCAGATTTGACTGCCGATTTTGCAAATTGAAACTGCCTGACGTCTTCCTGAAAAAACTTTATATTATTTTTCCCGTCAAAATAAAGAATAATTTCATTTTCGTCTATTTTTTCGGCTTTTCCGACAACGGTAAAACTTTCGGATTCTATATCTTCAGGAGGCAAAATTCTGCCGTTTTTATTTATTACGCCTTCTTTTAAAAGTTCGTAAATAAGACTCATTATGCCGCTGCCGCAAATTCCGGATGGAGCCGAATCAGATATAGTTTTAATCTTAAATGAGCCGTCCTTGAGGCGCACCTCGGAAATGGCCCCGTCCGAAGCAGTCATTCCAGATTTTATATTTCCGCCTTCAAATGCCGGTCCTGCAGGAGCGGATGTAGTATATATTTTATCTTTGAAGCCGACGGCTATCTCTACGTTTGTTCCGAAATCAGCTATAAAAACCGGTTTGTCGCTCCTTATCATATTTAAATAATAAATAGAAGCGACCGTATCTCCCCCTACAAAGCCGTCTAATATCGGAAAAATAAATAATTTCTTATTTTTAGGATAAAAGTTCGGAAAATAAGCGGTGCTATCCGGGAAAAAAAGTTCGGACATAGGTCTGTAAGGAGGTTTTGAAAGAGATATCAAGGGGTAGCCGCACAATGCCATTTCCATAACGGTATTGCCGGCAACCGCAACTTCTTCTATATCGCCGTAATCAAATCCTAACTCATTTTTGTATGAATCTATGAGTGCGTTTAAAGTCGATACCGCCCTTTCCTGCAGTTTTCTAACCGAATTTTTATCTAAGCCGTTCTGTATCCTCTTTATGGAATCCAGACCGAATTCCGGATACTGAAAATTTAAGAGGCTTTTAGCCGGAAAAACGGTTTTTTCGCCGCCGGTTAAAATTGCCGCAACTGTCGTCGTGCCAAGATCTACGCCGAGCGAGTATTTCATTATTATGTTATGTTTATATAAATACCGTCTTTTACGCTTTTATCTAAAACACTGCCTATCTTATAAAGAGGTTCGCCCTTGATTTTAAATATTTTTTCCGTTTCAGAGGCTTTATTTTTCGGAATCGAAAATATTAAACCCCCTGAAGTTTCCGCCCCAAAAGCTATCCATAATAAATTTTCGTCAAGCCCGTCTTTCATAGACGTATATTCGCTGAAATATTTTCTGTTGCGCTTGGTTCCCGCCGGATTAATGCCCTTTTTTATCAATTCAGGAACGCCGTTTATAACGGGAAGGGAATTCAAGTCTATTTCACATCTGGTTCCGCTTGCAATCATCATTTCGCTCAGATGCCCTATCAGCCCGAACCCGGTAACGTCGGTTACGGCATTAGGCGACATTAAAGAAACCGCTAATTCGGAAGCATATTTGTTTAGCTTCGACATAGACAGCGTCGCCTCGTTCAGCGTATCTTCATTAAGGAAATCCGTACATATGGCGCTTACGGCAAATCCGGTACCGAGACTTTTAGTCAGATATAGAATATCCCCCGGTTCCGCGCCGCTGTTTGAATAAATTTCATCTATGCCGCATATACCGGTAACGCTAAGACCGTATTTTATTTCTTTATCATCGATTGAATGACCTCCTAAAAGCGCGGCGCCGGCTTCTTTAATCTTATCTAATCCGCCCATAAGTATAAGATTAAAAACCTCTTTTTCTATATCGTTTATAGGAAAACAGGCAATATTTAACGCCGTTAAAGGCTTTCCTCCCATGGCATAAACATCCGAAAGAGCGTTGGCTGCGGCAATCTGACCGAAAGAATAGGGGTCATCCACGACCGGAGTAAAAAAATCTACGGTCTGAATAAGGCATGTATCGTCGTTGATTCTATAAACGCCTGCATCGTCTTTATATCCGAACCCGACTAAAACATTGTCGTTTTCAGGCACGGATAATTTTTCGAGAATTTTAGAAAGGTCCTCCGGACCTATCTTACACCCTCAGCCGTGGGCGCTTGTCAGGCTTGTAAGTTTGTACTTCTTAGACGTCATTTTTGTTTTTTAAGGAGTGGGCATTTTCCCGCCTACTATAAGGTATTTAAGGTCTTTATCCGTGAATTTGACTCCCCCGCCGAAATATACCGACCTGTTGCCGTTATTGAATATATCGTCATATCCGGCATCCAAAAATATATGCCTGTAAAAAGTATAGGCGATGCCCGCGTTAATATCCTCGCTGACGCCGTTGTTATCGGCATTAAAACCGAACGCCCTTGCATAAAGCTTAAGATTTTTGCCGGTATCCGGCACGTAATAGTTGACGCCGACAGCGCCGGTAGAATACAGCAAGCCGGCAAGAAGCGTAAAGTTGTAGAAATTTTTTGCTATCAAAGCGTTAATTTTTATATTATTTGAGTAACTGTATTGAGTCGTATTGGTAGTTACGCTCGAAGGATAAAACTGCCCCGATGGAGGATTATTTGTAGTATAAGTTGTCGTCTGAGTTTCTCCGTAAGTATTCCCGTAACCCATCGGCACCGAAGCCACGCCGAGTTCGTAATAATGTCCCGGGGACGGCTGAAGTTTAACGTTCACCTGCGAAACAGAGCCTTTGCTCCTTGCGAGATACTGGGAATTCATATTTACCTTAACCTGAAATTGGCTGTATCCGCCGACTAAATTATTAATGCCTTTGAGTGAGCCGTTCAGGTTGTCATACACCGAATTTCTGTTGACTAACCTGCCTATAGTTCCCTGACCGCTATTGATTTTAGAGGAAATTCCATACAGCTCGTTTAAAGTAAGTTTTAATTTTTTTGTATCGGCATTTATATTTTTAAGGCTGTCGTTAATATTGCCTCTATTTTTAGCGACGATATAATTCAGATTTTTAGAAAGCCCTTTTATATTTTCGGTAATGGCTGGAAGTTCTTTTTTTAGATTATACGATATGGAATCGAAATTATGAATAGTCCTGGTAATAGCGGCATCATTCCGCACCGTTAAACCGTTTATATTTTTCGAAATAGAAGCAAAATTGGACAGAATTACATTCACGTTTTGCTGGTTTACATACACAAGCCTGTTTAAATTTCTCGAAAGGGTCGCGATATTGTGAAGTATAGCCTTTATGTTTTCTTCCCCCGTCTTTGTCCCTATCGAATTTTTTAACGATTTAGAGACTTTTTCCAGATCGCCTGCGGTCTTAGAAAATTTCATAATAAGTCCCGACATGCTTTGGGGAGACATTTCGCTTCTTATAACTTCGCTGTTTAAAGATTCTTTAGTTTTGGACCCGGCCTCTCCGCTGACCGGCGATATAGATATATAGGCTTCTCCAAGCAGGCTCATCGACCTTATAGACGCAACATATTGCGGATAAACCTTATACTCGGTTCTTATGGACATATAAACCCTGGCCAGTCCTTTTTCCAGACTAATTTTTTCTACCGTTCCTATTTTTATTCCCGCCATTGTAACGGGAGTTCCTATGCCGATGCCGTTTGCAGATTTAAAATATGCGGAAATAGTGTATGCCGGCGGTTTAAATAGTTGAATTTTTCCTACCTTTACCGAAAAATAGGCAAGTATAAGCAATACTATAGCGACGAAAATGCCTACTTTTGTTTCTTTATTTATATTCATAGTAAAGAAATTAAATTAAATTAAAATTGGACCTTCCATGCTTCCTGATATAAACTGTTTTACTACGGGATTATTTGAATTCTTGAACTCTTCCGGCGTCCCCGATTCTATAATTCTGCCTTCGTAAAGCATTGCAATAACATCTCCGGTTTTGAAGGTTCCCGATATATCGTGGCTTATAATTATTCCCGTAAATTTAAATTTATTATGCATAGATATAATTAAATTATTAATAACGTCCGACATAACCGGGTCAAGTCCGGTAGTCGGTTCATCGAAAAGCATTATTTCGGGATTAAGTATTAACGCCCTCGCAACCCCGACCCTTTTTCTCATTCCTCCTGAAATCTCGGACGGCATCTTACTATCCTGCCCTTCTAAGCCTACATCTTCTAGGACAGAAAATACCCTGTCTTTTATTTCTTTTTCGGAAATCTTGAGATGCCGCCTGAGCGGAAACGCCACATTTTCAAACACGGTTAAAGAATCTAGAAGCGCTCCGTCCTGAAATACCATCCCGAATTTTTTTCTTATTTCGTTAAGTTCCTTTTTTTTTAAGGCATTTATATCTATGCCGCCGATTAAAACCTTTCCGGAATCAGGTTTCATAAGCCCGATTATGTGCTTCAGCATTACGCTTTTTCCGCCGCCGCTTCTGCCTATAACAACCGTTATTTGTTTTTCGCCGAACTCGATGTCTAAATCGTCTAAAACTTTTACGCCGTTAAATGACTTTGACAACCGTTGCAAAACAATCATAGCAAATGATTAATGAAATTAATAAAAATGTAGTGAATTAAACGTATTAAATTATATCAATATAAATATCAATATATATTTTATAATTATATATCCCGTCGTTTAATTAATCAATTAATAATGCGGTAAAAAATGTAAAAATTACTTAAAAAAGAATCGACGTCAGTAAATAATCCGCAAAAAGAATATAGACCGAGCTCAATACGACCGCCTGAGTAGTAAACCTTCCCACTCCTTTTGCGCCTCCGGTAGTCTGAAAGCCTTTAAAAGTACTTATTACCGCAAGTATCGCCCCGAAAAAAACGGATTTCAATAAACCGTTATATATATCGCTCAGTTCAATATACTGATATATCTTTTCGATATAAGTAATATGATTAAGTCCCAAAAAATATACGTAAACTACGTAACCGCCTATTATGCCTATCAAAGAGCATAAAACGGCCATTACCGGAAGCATAGCCATTGCGGCAAGTATCCTCGGCACGGAAAGAAAATAATACGGGTCCACCGCCATGACTTCGAGAGCGTCTATCTGCTCGGTGACTTTCATGGTTCCTATTTCCGATGCCATAGAAGAACCGCATCTTGCCGTAATCATAAGGGCGGTAAGAACCGGACCCAGCTCTCTTACCATAGATAATGCGACGGTAGGGCCTATCATATACGTAACTCCAACTATTTTGGCGGCGTAATAAGCCTGAAGGGACAGCACCATACCCGTGAAAAGACCGGTTAGTCCGACTACCCAGAACGAATCTATCCCGATAAAAATCATCTGGTCTATAAGATTCTCGAAATTTATGAAATATTCCGGTATCGAAATAAAGGATTCCCCAATATAAATCGCGATGGAACCTAACTCGTCAACGGTATATAATACAAATTTGCCTACTTTTTCAAACGGAATAAGGATTATATTCATAGTTATTTTGAGACGCAATTATTTTGTTATGAAATCAACCTGCCGGTTAAAGCCCAAATCCCGATTTAGAAATTTTTATATATGAATTACCTGAATTACTTAATTCCGTCATTGCGAGCGTAGCGAAGCAATCTCGTTTTAGATTGCTTCGCTACGCTCGCAATGACGGAATATTAGAATTTATTAAATATTTTCTATCGGCAATTTTGGGTTAAAGAGCTATGATTTATAAAACCGTTATTATGATTCTTCCAGTTCGACATGCCAGTATGCGTTATCCACGAGATTCAGAAAAGGCATCCATTCTTTATACATAATGTTGGTAAGGGATATAT
>JAJZJD010000021.1 GCA_021828445.1 bacterium | reverse complement strand
ATTATTATGACTTCAAATCTCGGTTCACATGAATTTTCAAAATTCACAAAGCCGCTGGGTTTTATCGAATCAAGCGACATTGTTAAATCGCTGAAGGGAACCATAAATAAAGAAATAGAAAACTTTTTTTCGCCGGAATTTATAAACAGGATAGACGATATAGTCATATTCTCGCCTCTCACTAAAGAAGAGGTTAAGGAGATAGCGTTAATGCACATAGAAACTATAAATAAGACTATGGCGGAACACGGAAAAGAGGTGACGGTAACCGGCGATGCTTTAGATAAGCTCGTGGAAACCGGTTACAGCACAAAATTCGGAGCAAGGTTTCTCAAGCGCACCATAGACGACGTTATTAAAGTTCCGTTAACGCTAAAATGGAAAGAAGGCGATATATTTACCGCGGAACTTTCCGGGGGCGAAATTGTCGTTAACGCAAATAAAAATACAGAAAAGGATATCTTAAAAAAGAGTAAAAACGGAAAGGAAAAATACAAGGAGGAGTCTGATTATGTCTGAAGAAAACGGGAAATCGTTTAAGGTTGTAGATAAAAGAAAAGTTGCAGGTTCCGACTCCGAAAGCGAAAGCGGGGTTAAAGAAGGAATCGAAGCGAAGCAGGCGGAAATAGAAAAAGAAACGGAGGAAGCGCAGGCGGCGCCTAACGCCGAAATTCCTAATTTCGAGGCGGATTTTGCGACTTTTATTTACTCGTTGAATACGCAGGCTTTGCTTTTTCTGGGGAAAATACCGAATCCGATATCTAAAAAGTATGAGAAAGATGTAGGCACTGCAAAATACCTCATAGACACAATAGATATGCTCTCTAAAAAGACTAAAGGCAATCTTGACGAAAATGAAGCCAAGCTCATAGAAAACGTTTTATATGACCTCAGAATGGCTTATATTTCCGAGAAAAAATAAAGGAATAAAGAGGTGATATATTTTTATGAATTTAAATAATTTTACGATAAAATCGCAGGAAGTAATAGAACTGACGGTAAATACGGCTAAAGAGGCTAAAAATCCGGAGGTCGGAGATCTGCATCTTTTATACGCCCTTCTTAATTATGACGAAAACAGCATTGCCGTTTCCATATTAAAAAAAATAGGGGTAGATTTAAAAGCATTTTCCGGCGAGGCGGAAAATGCCCTGTCAAAGCTTGCAACGGTCGAGGGGGGCATGGAACCCGGTTTTTCTTCGTCTTTGAAACGCATACTCGATGCTGCCGAAAAAAATAAAAATGCGATGAAAGACGATTTTGTTTCCGTAGAACATTTCGTCCTTGCAATGTTTGACGTGAAAGATACAAAGTCCTACGAGATATTAACAAAATTCGGCTTAACCAAGGATGCGGTTTTAAAAGCCCTGACGGACATAAGAGGCAACGCCAAGGTTACCGATCAGAATCCCGAAGACAAATATCAAGCCTTAGAGAAATATACCGTCAATTTAACGCAGCTTGCAAGGTCGGGGAAAATAGACCCCGTTATAGGAAGGGATTCCGAAATCAGAAGGCTTATGGAAGTTTTATCGAGGCGGACGAAAAACAACCCCGTTTTAATAGGCGACCCGGGCGTCGGTAAAACCGCGATAGTCGAAGGATTGGCAAAAAGAGTCGCCGACGGCGACGTTCCTGAAATTTTAAAAAATAAAGTCGTTCTTTCGTTGGATCTGGGCGCTCTTATCGCCGGAGCAAAATACAGGGGAGAATTTGAGGACAGGCTTAAAGCCGTCGTAAAGGAAATAAAATCGTCGGAAGGAAAAATAATAATATTTATAGACGAGCTTCATAATCTGGTCGGTGCAGGAAAATCCGAAGGGGCAATGGACGCTTCCAATCTTTTAAAACCGGCGCTGGCAAGAGGAGAATTAAGAGCCATAGGCGCAACTACTTTAGATGAATATAGAAAATATATCGAAAAAGATGCCGCATTAGAGAGAAGATTTCAACCGGTATTTGTCGATGAACCTTCCGTAGAGGATACTATTTCCATATTGAGGGGGCTTAAAGAACGCTACGAAGCTTACCACGGAATAAGAATAAAGGACTCCGCCATAATTGCGGCGGCTACTCTTTCGCACAGGTATATTACGGACAGGTTTTTGCCGGACAAAGCAATAGACCTTATGGATGAAGCATCGGCAAAATTAAGAATAGAAATAGATTCTATGCCTACCGCCCTCGACGAGATACAGAGAAATATAATAAAAATCAAGATAGAACAGGAGGCTTTAAAAAAAGAAAAGGATGCGGAATCGAAGAAGAGGTTAAAGGAGCTTGACGAAGAACTGGCAAATCTCGAAGAAGATTTCAACCAAAAAAAAGCCAAATGGCAGAATGAGAAAGAGCATATACAAAAAATAGGCAAGATTAAAAAAGATATAGATTCGTTAAGATTTGAAGAGCAAAGATACGAAAGAGAAGGGAAATACGATAAAGTCGCCGAGATTAGGTATGGAAAGCTGAATGAATTAGAAAAAAAATTAGAGGATTTGAATAAGTCCGTTTTGGAAATGCAGGGGAAAGGAAGTTTCTTAAAAGAAGAAGTCGATGCGGACGATATTGCCAAGGTCGTGGCAAAATGGACGGGGATTCCGGTCGCAAAACTTATGGAAGGCGAGAAAGAAAAGCTTCTGCTCATAGAAGAGCATCTGCATAACCGCGTGATATCTCAGGACGAGGCTATCAGCAGCATCGCAAATACCGTCAGGCGTTCGAGAGCCGGTTTATCCGACATTAATAAGCCCGTCGGGTCTTTTATGTTTCTTGGGCCTACCGGCGTCGGAAAGACCGAACTTGCAAAAGCTCTTGCCGAGTTTTTGTTTGACGACGAAAACAGTATAGTAAGAATAGATATGTCCGAGTATATGGAAAAACACGCCGTGTCGAGACTTATAGGCGCTCCCCCCGGTTATGTCGGATACGAAGAAGGGGGACAGCTTACGGAAGCGGTCAGGAGGCGCCCCTACAGCGTCGTTTTATTCGATGAAGTCGAAAAAGCCCATCAGGACGTATTTAACGTTTTGCTTCAGCTTCTCGACGACGGAAGATTAACCGACGGGCAGGGCAGGACGGTCGATTTTAAAAATACTATTGTCATTATGACATCCAATATAGGTTCCGATATTATACAGAGTTACAGCGGACAGCATTACGAAGAAATGAAGAACAACGTTATGAATCTTTTGAAAAACCATTTCAGGCCGGAGTTTCTTAACAGGTTAGACGATATAATTATATTCCATGCGCTTAACGAGGGCGACATTATAAAAATAGTTAATATTCAGCTGGGCAAGTTAAAGAATACGCTTAAGGAAAAAGGCATAGATGCGGATTATACGGATTCATTGATAAAGTTTATAGCAATGGAGGGATACGACCCCGTTTATGGAGCCAGACCGCTTAAAAGGGCTATAAAATCTTTCATACAAGACAGAATAGCGGTGGATTTACTTTCAGGGGGCATTGTTTCGGGGGACTCGATAGTTCTGGATTACAATGAAGAAACGAACGACGTTATTATAGAAAAAGCGGTCATCGTTAGCGCCGAGCCCGTTTAGCAGGCTAAAAGACTATTAAAATAAAATAAATCTGGTCCCTTTATTTATTGTCGTAATGACAAAGCAATATTTGTCGTAATGACAAAACGATAATAAATAAAATCTTATAAAAATTAAATATTGCCATATAATGCTTGAAAGTATAATGTTTTTAAAAATTATATTTTTTGGCATTATTATTGCATCATATAAAAATAAGTAATTAAAATAATCAAAAAATAGGAGTTTCTAGATTATGGGTTTAAAATCTGATTCAAAAATTATAGGCGCCGGAGTTGCGGTGCTAATCGGAATAATAGCAGGGATAATAATTACTGCAAATCTGCATTTATTTAAAAAATCTATGGCTGATGGAAGCGCGCCCGTAATTTATACTACAAAAGATTCCGCGATGCCGGCGCAGAACGGTCCAAGCAATTTTATCGCATTGATAAAACAGGACAAGCCGTTTATCGTAAACATCAGGACGACCCAAAAAGTAAAAAGCGGACCGTTTCAAATGTATCGGAGTCCTTTTGGAAATCAACCTAATCCCTTCGGGAACTTTTTCAAAAATTTTTTTAATAACGTTCCGCAGAGCGGTTATACCGAAGAAAGCTTAGGTTCGGGCGTAATTATCAGTAAAAACGGATATATAATCACCAATAACCATGTTATAAACGGCGCAACAAAAATATACGTCAAGCTTTCCAACGGAAAAACGTTCAAGGCGAAGGTTATCGGTAAAGACCCGCAGGTTGACCTTGCTCTTTTGAAAATAAACGACGGCGATAATCTTCCCGCCGCCATTCTCGGCGATTCCAACAAGTCGCAGATAGGCGAATGGGTTCTTGCGATAGGCAATCCTTTCGGATTAGGGTGGACTGTTACCAACGGGATAATAAGCGCTAAAGGCAGAGCCATAGGAGGTCCGTACGAAGATTTTATACAAACGAATGCGGCGATTAATCCCGGAAACAGCGGAGGTCCTCTAATAAATATGAAAGGGCAGGTTATAGGCATAAATACCGCCATTATAAAAGGAGCGCAGGGGATAGGATTTTCTATACCGGTAAACGTAGTAAAAGAGGTTCTCCCTGAACTTGAAACGGGCAAAATTACCAGGGGATGGCTCGGAATAGAAATACAAAAAATATCGCCCGCCCTCAAAAAAGCGTTCAATCTTGAAACTTCACGCGGGGCATTAGTATCTTCGGTTATTCCTGACGGTCCTGCGGCAAAAGCCGGATTGAGGAGCGGCGACGTAATAATAAAATTTAACGGTAAAGAAGTCAGGGAGATGTCCCAGCTCCCATGGTTAGTGGGAAATATAAAACCGGGAAAAACCGTTCCTATCGAAATTATCAGGAACGGCAAAAAAGAAATGCTTACGATAACGGTCGGAAACTGGAAGAGCCCTAAAAATTCTTTTAACGAAAAAACTCAGAAAGTTTCGGCTAAGAAATTAGGCATTACGGTAGTGCCGCTTACCCCTCAAAACATGCAGAGCTACGGAATACAAAACGTTCACCACGGAGTTATAGTGTCTAAAGTTATACCCGGCGGAGCAGGACAGAGAATGGGCATAATGCCCGGAGACGTTATAGAGTCGATAAACCATCGGACGGTCAACGGTATCGGCGGGTATTTGAACGATATAAGCAGGGCGGAGAAATCGAAGCAGTTTCTTTTCTACATAAGAAGGGGAAATATGAAACTGTATCTGGCATATTCGGAGTAATAAAGTTATAGATATAAAAATATAAATATATAAATTTTTCTTAAAACCAAGACAAACTGTAAAAGCTGTAAGCTTTCCATCACTCCTCCTAAAGGTGGCCCGGTTCCCTAAAAAGAGCCGGGCTATTATTTTTTAAAAAATAAATTTGATAAAATTAATAGATGGATACTTTTATACTAGGTACGGCGGGACATATAGACCACGGGAAATCTTCGCTTATTAAAGCGCTAACCGGCATAGAAACGGACAGGCTCGAAGAAGAAAAAAGACGCGGTATCAGCATAGTGCTGGGTTATGCCAATATGCTTTTTCCTTCCGGTATTTCGGTGGGAATCGTGGATGTTCCGGGGCATGCAAAATTTATAAAAACTATGATTTCCGGCTCTGCCGGAATGGACGGCGTTTTGCTGGCCATTGCCGCAGACGACGGCGTAATGGCTCAAACCAAGGAACATCTGCTCATCTTAAAACTGCTCGGCATCGATTTAATCATACCGGTAATTACAAAAATAGATATAGTTTCCAATGAAATTATTTTAGAGAGAGAGGCTGAAGCAAGGGATTTTTTAAAGTTATACGGCTATGATAAATCTGCAGAAAATATACTTAAAGTTTCCGTTAAATCCGGCGAGGGCATAGACGGATTAAAAAAAGAAATAGAAAAGGCGGCAAAAGAATATAATTTAAAATCTTCTCTAAAACCCGTTCCTACGAAAGTTTTTCTGCCTATAGACAGAATAATTTCTTCAAAAGGTTTCGGGACTATTTTAGCGGGAACATTGAAATACGGCAGCTTTTCCGCAGGCGATGAAATTCAGATAATGCCTTCCGGCCTGACGGCAAGAATAAAAAGCATAGAATCCCATAATAAGCCGGTTGAAACCGCCCGTAAATCCATGAGAATATCAGTTAACGTTCCGTCCGTAAAAAAGGAAAGCGTTAAATTAGGCGACGTAATATCGGCAAAAGACAGCCTTGCGGTATCGGATTCTATTTTTACAAAAGTTTTTTACGATTTTGAAAATAAAAAAGATTTGAAAAGCCATATTTTATTGTCATTTATGACCGGCGGGGCATACGTCAATTCTAAAATAATAATTTTTAACGCTGATAAAAGAATCCGACCGGGCGAATATTCATATGCGCTGTTTAAATTGAACGATAAAATATCCGTTATGGCTAAAGAAAAATTTATTATAAGAGATATAGGCGCGGGCAGGACTGTCGGCGGCGGCTTTATAATAGACCCTTTGCCGGATTACGGGTATGAAGAATCAAAAAAAAGCATTTACGAAACAATGGTTTCCGACGATATTAAAGAAGCCGTTTACGGCTTTATAGCGATTAACGGAGGAAGCGCGATAGAAAAGATTTATAAAAAATTAAATATTCATTTTACCGATTTTACTGCCGTTATAAATGAATTAAAAAGAGACGGCAGGATAATAACGGACGATAAATATAAATTTGCTTTTTTAAAAGAAGATTTCGACGCAGGAAGTTCTTTGCTGGTAAAAATAATAAACGAAAATTCAAAAGACGAAAACTTTAATTTTAAAAAAAGGTTAAACAAGCAGGAATTATATGTTATTTTTGAGCAAAATTTTAATAAACCCGGGGCAGTCGGACTTTTCGATATCATAGTAGAAGATTTACTGTCCAAAAAAGAGGTCTTATACTATGACGGCAATATAATTCCGAAAGGATTGGAGCATAGCGCCTCCGAAGCGGTTATTCCCGCCGAATATATAAATATTGCCGAAAAAATAGAAAATTTATTGAATTCCAACGGCAACAGCGTTCCGGATTTTGCCGAATTAGAAAATAAAATAAAAGTAAATAAAAAGATATTAAATTATATAACCGCTCTTATGGTTAAGCAGGGAAAGCTCGTAAAGGTCAAACCGGATATTTATTACCTGAAAGGACAGATTGACGGCATCAAGTTTAAATTAGACTATTTTTTTGAAAAAGAAGAAAGGCTTGAGCCTAAAGATATGAAAGAAATTGCAGGCGTATCGAGAAAATATGCAATTCCCCTGCTGGAATATTTTGATAATACCGGATATACCGTCAAAAAGGGCGATTACAGGATAAAAAAAGCCGAAATCTGACACCTTTTTCTTTTATTTTTTTTATAATTTTGATATAATAATACCGATGATAATTTAATATTATATGTATTATTATAAAAAAATTAAACATGCCTTATAAAGACCTGCACGAATTTATCGGGATATTAGAAAAGAATAACGATTTACGCAGAGTAGGCGCTCCCGTCGATAGAAATTTGGAAATAGCGGAAATTGCGGACAGGATGGTAAAAAAAGAAGGTCCGGCGCTTTTATTCGAAAACGTAAAAGGCTATAATTTTCCGGTTTTAATAAATATGTTCGGTTCAAATAAGCGCATATTACAGGCTTTTGAGGTCGAAAGCCTCGACGACGTCGGAAAAAGAATCTCTGAAATAATAGACCCCGAAATACCCACGAATTTCTTTGAAAAGATAAAATCTCTTTCAAAACTTAAAAAACTCGCCGATTATATGCCCAAAATCGTCAAGAATGCCAAATGTAAGGAAGTCATAATAGACAAGCCGCCCCTGCTGGATATTTTGCCGGTTTTAAAAACGTGGCCGGAAGACGGCGGACCGTTTATTACCCTTCCTCTTGTTTTTACGAAAGACCCGGAAAAAGGCTCGACAAATGTCGGAATGTATAGAATGCAGGTTTTCGACGATACTTCGTGCGGTATGCACTGGCACATACATAAAGACGGCGCAAGGCATTTCAGAAAATATAAAGAAGCAGGCAAAAAGATACCCGTTTCCGTAGTTATAGGTTCGGATCCGGCGGTGATTTATTCCGCTACGGCGCCGCTTCCTCCCGACATAGAAGAGATGATGTTCGCGGGATTTTTAAGAGAAGATGCGGTCGAACTCGTGAAATCGGAAACGAACGATATATATGTTCCCGCAAATGCCGAGTTTGTTCTTGAAGGATATATAGACCCCGCCGAAGATTTCAGGCTTGAAGGACCTTTTGGCGACCATACGGGATATTATTCGCTCGAGGATTTTTATCCGGTATTTCACGTAACCCTTATAACGCACAGAAAAGATGCGATATATCCTGCTACCATAGTCGGCAAGCCGCCCATGGAGGACTGCTATATAGGAAAAGCTACGGAAAGGTTTTTTCTTCCTGCCATAAAAAAGATTTTTCCGGAAATTATCGATATGAATCTGCCTTTCGAAGGCATATTCCATGATTTGGCATTTATAAGCATTAAAAAAAGCTATCCCGGCCATGCAAAAAAGATTATGCACGGAATATGGGGTCTCGGTCTTATGATGTTTACTAAAATAATAGTCATATTGGACGAGGACGTTAACGTTCAGGACAGGAGCGAGGTTATCTGGAGAATATGCAATAATATCGACCCCAAAAGAGACGTTTCGTTTGTAGAAGGGCCTATCGACGTTTTGGAACATGCCTCCGATATTCCAAACTACGGCTCTAAAATGGGAATAGACGCTACAAAAAAATGGACATCGGAAGGCTATAAGAGAAAATGGCCGAACGATATAATTATGTCGGACGATATAAAAAAACTTGTCGATGAGAAATGGAAGGAATACGGTCTAAGTTAAACTAAAATGCTTAAAAAAATAAAAAATACGTTAGAATTGGTCAAGTTTTCCCATACTATATTTGTCCTGCCTTTCGCCCTCAGCGCTTTTCTCCTTGCCTTTTACGATAAATATCCCGCGTCTTTCGGCGCGCCCCTTTTTTATTATAAGATGATATGGGTCATTATAGCTATGGCTTCGGGAAGAAGCGGAGCAATGGCGTTTAACAGGATAATAGACAGAAAAATAGATGCAAAAAATAAAAGAACGATGGAAAGAACCATTCCGAAGGGCGAGCTTACTACTTTATACGGCGTTATTTTCGGAGTAATTTCCTATATAATGCTTATATTTTCCGCTTACGAATTAAATTTTATATGTTTCGTTCTTTCCCCTTTTGTTATTATTTTTATCACGTTTTATTCTTTCACGAAAAGATTTACGTTTTTTTCCCATATGGTTCTGGGAATAAGTATGGCATTAGGTCCTTTGGGGACATGGCTCGCCGTTACGGGAAGTATAGACTATAAAATTTTGATTCTCGGCCTTGCGGTGGTTTTTTGGGGTTCGGGATTCGACATTCTTTACGCTATTTTAGATTATGACTTCGATACCGCAAACGGGCTTTTTTCCGTGCCCGCAAAATTCGGAATAAAAAACGCGATAACGGTTTCCAGAATATTGCATTTTCTTGCTTTAATATGTTTAGTTTACATATATTTTATATTTAATCTTAATTTTTTATATATTATAGGGATAATTCTCGTTACCTGTTTTTTTGCCTACGAACATTTTTTAGTTCATAAGAGCTTAAATAATATCGATACCGCGTTTTTTACTATGAACGGATATATTTCCATAACTTTTTTCGTTTTTATATCCGCAAGCGTCATATATTCTAATATGCGGCAATGAAAAAATATGAAAGAAAATTTTAATATGGAAGAAGCGGACCGTCATTCCTACATAGTCGCCTTGACGGGAGCGTCCGGAGCGATATACGGGTTCAGCCTGCTTAAGGCTTTAATAAGCCGTTCTTTTTTTGTCCATCTTATAATTTCTAAGCCTGGTTTTAAGGTTATTAAGGATGAGCTTGGAATGTTTGCGGATATTTCCGGGGGCGGCGAAGCAAGCGCCGGCGGAAACGATTCTTTAAACGGTTTTAATCTAAAGATAAAAAATGAGATAGAAAACAAATTCGGGCTGCATAAAGACGGCGGCAGATTTGCTTTTTTAGACGAGAATTTTTTAGAGGCGCGCATTGCAAGCGGCTCCGCAAAAAACGTTAAAGGCATGATAGTTATTCCGTGTTCTATGGGCAGTCTTTCCAGAATTGCTAACGGAATTTCCGGAAACCTTATAGAACGGGCGGCGGACGTTATGCTTAAAGAAAGAAAAAAACTAATCGTATGTCCCAGAGAAACCCCGTTTAACGATATACACCTTAAAAATATGCTCTCGCTCCATTCATCGGGGGCGACGATACTCCCGCCCATTCCCGCATTTTATAATATGCCCCGGACGGTCGAAGATATTATAGATTTTATAACCGGCAAAATTTTAGATGCGTTAGGCATAGAGAACGATATTTATGCAAGATGGAAAGGTTATGATTAAAAATAAAACTTTTGATTTAATAAAAGAAAAGGTTTATAATAATAAACGGTTGTCAACCGACGACGCTTTGTTTTTGTTTAAATCTCACGATTTGCTCTCGATAGGAGAACTTGCAGACTTTAAAAACTTTAAAATCAACGGAAATAAAGTATATTATATCGTCAATATTCATATAAATTATACTAATATATGCGTAAATAGGTGCGCCTTTTGCGCATTTTACAGAAACGGAAAAGAAACGGATGCATATTCTATGAGCATAGAAGAGATAATAGAATATATTAAGACTAATTACAAAACCAATAATTTTAAAGAAGTTCATATTGTCGGAGGTCTTCATCCTTCCCTTCCTTACAGCTTCTATTTAAATATGGTCCGCAGAATAAAGAATGAATTTCCGTCTTTAATGGTACAGGCTTTCACGGCGGTAGAAATAGATTATTTATCTAAAATTTCAAGGTTGTCCATAGAAGGCGTTTTGACGGATTTAAAAGAAAACGGTTTAGACGCTCTCCCCGGCGGCGGAGCTGAAATTTTCAATCCGGCTATAAGAAAAAAATTATGTCCGCAAAAAATAAGCGGGGAAAGATGGATTTCAATACACAAAACCGCCCATAAAATAGGCATTCCTTCCAATGCTTCAATGTTATACGGAGTAAAAGAAAGTTATGAAGACAGAGTAAGCCATTTAAACGAAATAAGATTTGCGCAGGATGAATCCGGAGGCTTTAAATCTTTTATTCCTTTTGCTTTCCAGCCTAAAAACACCGCAGTCAGGAATTCGGGGTTTACTACGGGATACGACGACCTTAAAGTAATTGCCGTTTCGCGCCTTTTTTTAGATAATTTCAAGCATATAAAAACGTTTTTTGTAAACTTGGGCATTAACCTTGCACAGGTTTCCCTTTCTTTCGGCGCCGATGATTTCGACGGGACGCTGACGGAGGAAAAAATATCGCATAATGCAGGCTCCATTAACCCGGCGGGGCTCAGCGTTAAAAATGTAAAAAAGATAATAGAAGAGGCAGGCAAGCTCCCTACTGAAAGAGATACCGTATATAATGTTGGTTTTAATTAACTTAATGATTCAAAGAGTTTAAGGAGGCCTAAAAATGTTGAACTTAAACGAGTTTGTATTTTATCCGGGGTACGGCGTTTGTATCGTGGAATCTATTTCCAAGCAGAAAATAGGTTCTACGGAATTGTCTTTTTACAATATCAGGGTTTTGGAAAACAATGCAAAAATTATGGTGCCGGTTAAAAATGAAGCCGAAGCGGGACTTCGTCTTTTAATTAAAGAAAACGAGATACAGAAAGTTTTTGACGTGCTTGAAGAAAAATGCGTCAAAAAGCCTTTCGCAAGGAAAGAATCATGGAATAAAAGGTTTAACGGATACAATATAAAGCTGTGCTCCTCCTGCCTTTTCGAGGTTGCCGAAGTTTTAAGGGACCTTTATATTTTAAAGTGCGAGAAAGAGCTGTCTTTTGCCGAGAAAAAAATGTTTGAAAAGGCAAAACACTTAATTATCAAAGAACTTTCGACCGTAATGAACAGGCCGGAAACTTACATAGAAGAAAAAATAAAAAAGATATTTATAAATACTCCCGTTCAGTCCCCTAATTTAAATTTAACCGTTTAGTATTTTAAAAATAATTATTAAATATAATATAAATGAAAATTTTTAATAAGAAACCAATCCTCTTCGTAAGGATAATGCTGGTTCTTATTTCCGCTATTCTCGGTTTTTTAATAGGCAAAGAATACTGGCATAACGACTTTTTATCTTACGTAGGGCTTTTATTCGGCTTTACAATCGGCTTTATCGTAGTTTCCGTTGAAAAAAGTATGGAGTCCATTTCCACAAAAAAAATTCTTACTGGAGGAATCGGACTTTTTATCGGACTTTTTATAATGAATTATATTACTTACCAGTTATTTAAATCTTTTTTTACCGGTTCCGATCTGGGGTATATTACTTACGCTTTCGTGAACTTCGTAGCCGGCTACCTGGGGCTGATTATAGGCTTAAGGGTGTCCGACGATTTCGGCATCGGAGTTAAACAGGCGGATTCAAAAGGTTTGCAGGGCGGAAGCGGCGGCGGGGAAGAATGCCGCAACTATAAGGTTATCGATACCAGTTCTTTAATCGACGGAAGAATACTCGATGTTTCAAAAACGGGTTTTATCGACGGAACGTTTGTGATACCGACTTTTGTTTTGCATGAACTTCAGCATATAGCGGATTCTCAGGACCCCCTAAAAAGGGTAAAAGGGAGGAGAGGTTTGGATATATTGAAAGAACTAAGGGAAGATAAAAATATGAATATCA
>JAJZJD010000020.1 GCA_021828445.1 bacterium | reverse complement strand
TTCCCTGCCTTTAAATGATTTTGTTGAATAACCGCTTTCATATATGTTATTCTATACGCAATCAAATTTAACTATTAAATAAATTAAATAAGCATCAATCAATATAATTAATAAAAATGAAAGAAAGTTTAAAAACAAACGGAGTCAAGGTTCGTTTTGCGCCGAGTCCTACAGGTAATCTACATATAGGAGGAGTCAGGACCGCCTTTTTTAATTATATTTTTGCCCTAAAATACGGCGGCGAATTTATCTTAAGAATAGACGATACGGACAGAGCGAGAAGCAAAAAAGAGTATGAAACCGAAATTATTAAAGATTTAAATTGGTTTGGAATAAAATACGGCTATTTTTACAGACAGTCCGAAAGAACGGAGATTTACGAAAAATATCTTGACGCTCTGAAAGAAAAAGACCTTATATATGAATGTTTTTGCACCGAAGAAGAAATTTTAATATCCAAAGAAATTGCCGTTAAATCAAAAAAACCTTATATCTATAACGGCAGATGCGCTAATCTTTCAATCTCAGAAAAAGAAAAATTAAGCAGTCAATTTAAAGAACGGGGCATATATCCTTCAATCCGCTTAGATATAGCTAAAGTTTTAAAAGCCGGAGGAAATTTTAAAGCCGTAGAATTTGAAGACGCCGTTCACGGACTGCTTTCTTTTAATCCGAAACTTATAGGCGATTTTATTTTAAAAACGGAGCATAACAGGTTTACTTATAATTTTGCATCGATAATAGACGACAGCGATATCGGGATAACCCACGTAATAAGGGGCGAAGACCATATAAGCAATACGCCTAAGCAGATTTTAATTCTTAACGCTTTAGGTAAAGTCTCTCCGGTTTTTGCGCATATTTCCCTTTTGTACGGAAAAGACGGCAAAATTATGTCCAAAAGAGACGCGGCCTCAAATATCGAGTATTATAAGAAAGAAGGCTATCTTCCCGAAGCGATTTTAAATTACCTTGCGGTAACCGGCAATACTTTTACCGTACGTGAACTAGAAAACGGCAAAGAAAAAATATCCGAAAAAGAGATATTTTCCAATATTTTAGAAATTGCGGAGCTTTTTGACATAAAAAAAGTAAGAGGTTCCAGCGCAATTTTTAGCGAAGAAAAATTAAGGCACATAAACGAAAAATGGCTGCAGGGCATGAAAACAGAAATATTGATAAAGATTTTAATCGAAAAATTTAATTTGGAAGAAACGCTGAAAAAGCTTCAAAAAACTTACGGAGAAACGTTATTTGTCGAAATAATAGATTTTTTAAAAAATGAGTTTAAGACCGTCAAAGAAATTTTAGCGGAAATTAAGATATTTTTTGAAGATTTTAAAATAGAAGCGGCGGAAATTAAATATGATATTAAATTAAAAGAAACGCTTTTAAATAATCTTCAAAAAATAGATTCCGATAAATTCGACGAAAATGCAGTAAAAAATGCCGTTAAAGAATCTGCTTCCGAAAGCGGCAAAACATTAAAGGACTGTTATGAAACGTTAAGGCTTTGCATAACAGGACGGCAGGACGGACCGTCAATTCTTAAAATTATAAAATTAATGGGCAGGGAAAGAACGCTTAAAAGGCTATAGGTGGGGGTGCGATAATTGGATCCGTTAAAAAGATTTCATAATGAAGACTGGCATACGCCTGAAGGCAGATTGATAAGGGAGTTCGTATTCGGAATTAACGACGGGTTAGTTACTACGGTCGGATTTATAGCCGGCGTTACGGGAGCATTAATAAACTTAAAAATAGTTTTAATGTCCGGCGCAGCGGAAATCGTCGCAGGTACGGTATCGATGTTTTTTGGCGCTTATCTTGCGACAAAATCGCAGAACGAATTTTATCAGAAAGAAATTAACAGGGAGATAAGGGAAATTAAAGAAAATCCGGAGCATGAAATTGAAGAAATATATGAAATATACCAGGATAAAGGGTTTACCATAGAAGAAATAGAGCCTATAGTTAAAAAACTTATGTCGGATAAAAAAATACTGCTTGATTTTATGGTTCAGGACGAACTTGGGATAAGCAAGGATTACTATGAAAACCCGATAAAAATAGCATCATATACCGGATTATCTTTTTTAGCAGGCGGTATTCCGCCTCTGCTGCCTTTTTTCTTTATTAAACATTCATTAACGGCAGTTTCCGTTTCGATTATTTTTACCGTCGTCGTTCTTGCTTTTACCGGACTTGCCAAAGCAAAAGTAACTAAGACCGGCAGATTAAAAAGCGCTTCCGAAATGGTTTTGATAGGCGGAGCCGCCGCCGCCGCAGGGTTTATTTGCGGAAGGCTGATAGCATTAATGTGAAGATATTTTGTTTCACGTGAAACAAAATATCTATTTGGAATTAAATCGGAATAAATTGGAATTAAGTTTAATTAATGATATAATTATTTCGTAATTTTTTTGATTATATATAAATGATGTTTGCGGGTTAATTTTATGTCAAAAGTAGTCAGTATTTCAAATCAGAAAGGCGGAGTGGGCAAAACTACTACCGCTGTTAATATTGCCGCATGCTTATCTGCATACGAGAAAAAAGTGCTGTTGATAGATGCAGACCCTCAGGCGAATGCTACAAGCGGGTTAAATATTTCCGTAGATAACGGAAAACCTACCGTTTATGAATGTCTTGCAGGCACGGCCGAAGCCGGCGATGCAATTTATCGTACGCAGATGAAAAATCTTTTTTTAATGCCTGCAAATTCCGACCTTGCCGGCATAGAGGTAGAACTCGTAAACGTTCGAGAAAGAGAGTATTTTTTTAAAAAAAATATTATAGATAAAATAAAAGTCGATTACGATTATATTTTTATCGATACCCCGCCCTCTTTAGGACTTTTGACTATTAATGCCTTAACCGCTTCGGACAGCGTCTTAATTCCTATGCAGTGCGAGTATTATTCTTTAGAAGGAATATCTCGGCTTATGCAGACTATAAAATTAGTCAATCAAAGATTAAATAAAACTTTATATGTAGAAGGGGTTTTATTTACTATGTTTGACGGAAGGGCTAACCTCACAAACCAAATTGTAAGCGAAGTTAAAAAATATTTCGGACAGAAAATTTATGAAAACGTTATACCGAGAAACGTAAAACTTCCTGAAAGTTCCAGTTTCGGAAAGCCCATAATTCTATACGACATAAACTCGAAAGGCGCTGTTTACTATCTTGAACTTACCAAAGAGTTTTTATCTAAAGCGGCATAAACTCAAAAAAGGACAAATATAATATGGAAGAAAAAGCAAAACATATTAAAAAAAATGTGCTGGGCAGAGGGCTTGGAGCGTTGTTAACCGACTTCAACCCAAAAGAAAACATGCCAGGTATAGACGATAAGTTTTCCGTTTTTGAAATAGAAATAGAAAAAATTAATACAGGTATATATCAGCCAAGGCAGTATTTCGATAAAGATAAACTTGTCGAGCTAAAAAATTCTATTAAAGAAAACGGTATAATTCAGCCTTTAATAGTAGCCAAATCTAAAAAAGACGGCGAATACGATTTAATAGCCGGAGAAAGGAGATACAGAGCCGCAATCGAACTTAAGTTTAAAAAAGTCCCCGCAATTATTAAAGACATTTCAGGTGCGGCTGCACTTGAAATTGCATTAATAGAAAACATACAGAGACAGGATTTAAACGTCATCGAAGAAGCAAACTGTTATATGCGGCTTATAGAAGAATATAGGCTTACGCATGAAGAACTTGCGGCAAAAGTCGGAAAAGACAGGGCGACTATTACCAATATGCTTAGGCTTCTTTCTCTGCCCGAAGAAGTCAAGAAAGAGCTTATTTACGGAAAAATCACTCCTTCGCATGCAAGAAATCTTGTAGGGTTGTCCGACGACGAAGCCGGCATGCTGTTAAATACAATTTCCGGCGAAAAATTAAACGTCAGGGAAACTGAACGCAAGGCCAGAGAGCTAAAAACAAAAAATAAAGAAAAGAAGCCGAAAAAAAATCTGCCGGTATCGTATCAGATTAAAGGTTATGAAGAAGAACTGCTTGAAAAACTTCAGACCAAAGTTAGAATAAATTATAAAAGCAAAGGAAACGAGCTTAAAGGCAGAATAGAAATAGAATTTTATTCAGGCGAAGAGCTTGAAAGAATTATAGAATTTATAAATAAAAATTGATATAATAAAAAAATATAAAATATAAATATTATATGCCCGAATTAGTCATTACTTGGCAGGGGCTTTTATTCGAAGCCGTCTCGTTTTTAATTTTTACTTATCTTTTAAACCTTTTTTTGTTTAAACCTATAAGAAAAATTCTTAAAGAACGGGAAAGCATTTTATCTTCCCATAAAGTCAATAAAGAAAACTTTGAAGATTTAACGAAAAAATTATATGAATCTGCCGAGCAGGAAAAAAATAAATTAAAAATAGAACTAAACGGTATTCGCGAATCTTACAAAAAAGAAGGTTTAGCCGAAGCGCATAGAGTGGTTGACGAAGCCAGAAAAAAAGCGTCGGAAAATATAGCCGAAGCGCTTAAAAACTTCGATAAAGAAAAAAACGATTTAATAAAAGATTATATGTTAAAATCGGAAGAAATCGCGGATTTAATATCAAAAAAAATTATAAATTTATGAATATGGAAATCTTTTGGCGAATATTCGATACGATTATACTTGCAATAGGAATAGCTTATATTTATATTAAATACGGTATAACTTTCTTAGGCGGCAGGCGGCACGACTTAGAATCTCATCTTGAAAAAGCAAGAGAATATGAAAATAAGGCAAAAGAGATATATCAAGAGGCTAAAGCCGAACTTGAGAAAGCAAGAAAAGAGATGCGCGAAATTAGAGAAGACGCAATAAAAGAAGCAACGGCGGAAAAAAAATTGATTATTAAAAACGCCGAAATGACCTCCGATAAAATCGTCAATGCTTATTTGGAACATGCAAAAGCCGAAATAGACAATCACAGGAAAAAGCTTTTGGAAGAAATGATAGGCAAGTCGTTTCAAACCGCAAACGAAAAGATAAAAAAAGAGATAGAATCAGACAGCGATAACAAATTAAACGAAAATTTTCTTAAAGCACAAGAGGAAGGATTTGCAGGACAGTCAAATAAGTAAGCGCTATGGTTCGGCTCTGTTTAGCGTAGCCGCAAATTTTCGGATAGTCGATGAAATTTTTAACGACTTCAATAAATTTATTAATTTCTGTTACGAAAAGCTATGCCTTAAAGAATTTATTTCGCAAACATTCATAGATAAGCAGGAAAGATTTGAAGTCATAGAATTACTTGGCAAAGAACTTTTTTTTAACGAATATTTTATAAATTTTCTTCATTTATTAATAGAACAGGAAAGAATAGGTTATCTTCCTAAAATTTTTACCGAATATTCAAATCTGCGCGATAACAGCAATAATGTATTGAAAGTTAAAGTTATTTCCGCAAAAGAATTAAAACCCGAAGAAAAAAGCAAACTAATCGAGATGACGGAAAAAGCCATGAAAAAAACCGTATCTATTAAGTCCGAAATAGACGAAAATATCTTAGGCGGTTATATTATAAATATAGATAACGTTTTATACGATTCAAGCATAAAAACCCGTTTAGATAATTTTCATAAATACTTAAAGCAAGGAGCATTTATTAATGGCAATTAAGCCTTCGGAAATTACCGATATTATAAAAAGCAAAATAGAGTCTTATACTAAAAGCATAGATATCAGCGAAGTAGGCGTGGTTTTATCAGTCGGAGACGGTGTTGCGAGAATATACGGCATTAAAAATGCGGTTATAGGGGAAATGCTTGAATTTACTCCCGACGTTTACGGATATGTTTTAAATCTGGAAGAAGATAATGCCGGCGTTATCGTTCTCGGCGAAGAATTTTTGGTAAAAGAAGGGGATACAGTAAAAAGAACCGGAAAAATTGCCGAGGTCCCTGTAGGCAAGGGGGTTATAGGCAGAGTTTTAGACGGACTGGGAAGACCTATAGACGGAAAGAGCCCAGTTGAAGCTGAAAAATATTACAACATAGAAAGAAAAGCTCCCGGAATAGTTCAAAGGCATAAAGTTAACGAACCTTTATATACGGGCATAAAAGTTATAGACTCTTTAATACCTATCGGTAAAGGGCAGAGGGAGCTTATCATAGGAGACCGGCAGACCGGTAAGACCGCTATAGCAATCGACACTATATTAAATCAGAAAGATTCCGGAGTTTACTGTATATACGTCGGTATAGGACAGAAACAGTCGAGCATTTCATTTATTTACGACCGGCTTATGAGTTCCGGCGCAATGGAATATACCGCCATAATTGCCGCTAACGCGAGCGATCCGGCGGCACTGCAATATTTTGCCCCTTATACCGGAGCCACTATGGGCGAATATTTTAGAGACAACGGTATGCACTGTTTGATAATTTACGACGATTTATCCAAACATGCCGTAGCATACAGAGAACTTTCTCTGCTCTTAAGGAGACCGCCAGGAAGGGAAGCATATCCAGGCGACGTTTTTTATCTGCATTCAAGACTTCTTGAAAGAGCGGCAAAATTAAATCAGGCTCACGGCGGAGGATCGCTTACTGCTTTGCCTATAATAGAAACGCAGGCGGGAGATGTGTCGGCGTATATTCCCACCAACGTTATATCTATTACGGACGGGCAGATCTTTTTAGAAACCGACCTGTTTTATGCGGGAACCAGACCAGCCGTCAATGCCGGACTTTCTGTTTCGAGAGTCGGCGGAGATGCTCAGATTAAAGCTATGAAACAGGTTTCCGGAGGCTTAAGGCTTTCGCTTGCTCAATACAGGGAGCTTGCGGCGTTTTCGCAGTTCGGAGCGGACCTCGATAAAACTACGCAGGAAATGCTTGCGCGGGGCAGAATGATGTCCGAGCTTCTTAAACAGCCGCAATACAGTCCTATGCCGGTTGAAAAAGAAGTAGTTATACTGTTTGCGGCAAACAGCGGCTATCTTCAGGAGTATAAACTTGCGTCTATAAAAAAATATGAAGAAGAACTCTTTTACTATATAGAAAATAACTCTCCTGAAATCTATTCGGATATCAGAGAAAAAAAATCTATAGACGATGCGCTTAAAACAAAGATTTTAACGGCATTGGATAATTTTAAAAAAATATTCGTAGAAGACTGATAATTTATGCCTAATTTAAAATCCATAAAAAGAAAAATCTCAAGTATTAAAAATACGAGACAGATTACCAAAGCTATGAAAATGGTTGCCGGGTCAAAGTTTAAAAAAAATCAGGCGGCTATGAATGAATATAAAGCTTATGCTTCAGTTTACGACGGCATTATGGATAATATTAAGAATAACAGCGTGCTGCATCTGCATCCTTTTTACGGAAAGAATGACGGAAAAGACAGAAAAACCGGCGGAAATATAGGAATAGTGATAATTTCAACAGACAGAGGTCTTTGCGGTTCTTTCAATATAAATCTGTTTAAACTTTTTAACGAAGAAATTAAAAGCAATGGATTAGATGAAGATAAAATAAAAATATACGTTCTTGGTAAAAAAGCTTATGATTTTTTTAAAAAAAACAATTACGATATCGCTTTCGGAATGCTTTATTCGGACGGCGATTCAATATTAAATACCGCAGGGCTTTTATGCGATACCTTTATAAGAGATTTTAAAAACAATGTGATAGACGACGTTTATATAATATCTAATCATTATATTTCCACTCTTCAGCAAAGAGCATATTCTGAAAAACTTCTGCCTATAAAGCCTTCAGACAATAGCGTGTCGGGTAAAAGCGGCGGCTATTTGATAGAAGAAACGACCGCTTACGAAAACGAAATAATCGATACGATTTTTAATAATTATTTTCGGACCAAAATTTATTATAAAATTTTGGAATCTTTTGCCGGCGAGCAGGCTTCGAGAATGAACGCAATGGATAATGCTACCAGGAATGCTGGAAAATTGATAAATAAACTGACGGCAGCTTATAACAAAGCAAGGCAGACGGCGGTTACGCTAGAAATTTTAGATATTATAAACGGAGTTAACGCGGTAAAATAAATTTTAATTTTTAAAGTATCAGGAGAGTTTATAAATGAACGAAGGCTATATCGCTCAGGTAGTAGGTCCGGTTATAGACGTTAAATTTGAAAATAAAAAACTGCCGTCTATTTTCAATGCTCTGTATTTAACTAATCCGGCTATAAACGATAAAGAAAACAATTTAGTTCTGGAGGTAACGCAGCATCTTGGCGAAGATACCGTAAGGTGCATAGCTTTAGACTCTACGGACGGTTTGTCGCGCGGAATAAAAGTAACCGATTCCGGAAACAAGATAACCGTTCCTGTAGGCAGAGAAGTGCTGGGCAGAATATTTAACGTAATAGGAGAACCTGTCGACGAACTGCCGGAAGTTCATTTTAAATCAAGACTTCCTATCCACAGACCGGCGCCGACTTTTGAAGAACAATCGACTAACGTCGAAATACTAGAAACAGGCATTAAAATAATAGACCTGCTGGAGCCGTACTTAAAAGGCGGCAAAGCTGGGCTTTTCGGAGGCGCAGGGGTCGGCAAAACTGTTTTGGTTATGGAGCTTATTCATAATATCGCTATAGAACACGGCGGTTTTTCGGTATTTGCCGGCGTAGGAGAAAGAACGAGAGAAGGAACCGATCTGTGGACTGAGATGAAAGAATCGAAAGTTTTGGATAAAGCGGTATTAGTTTACGGACAGATGAACGAACCGCCCGGAGCAAGAGCCAGGGTTGCGCTGTCCGCTCTTACCATGGCGGAATATTTCAGAGATGAAGAACGACAGGACGTATTAGTTTTTATAGATAATATATTCAGGTTTGCGCAGGCAAATTCGGAAATAAGCGCGCTTCTCGGAAGAATACCTTCAGCCGTCGGTTACCAGCCTACTCTCGCGACTGATATGGGCGAACTTCAGGAAAGAATAACGAGCACAAAGAAAGGTTCTATTACTTCCGTTCAGGCGGTTTACGTTCCTGCGGACGATTTAACCGATCCTGCCCCGGCTACTACATTTGCGCATTTAGACGCAACTACGGTTCTTTCGAGGCAGATAGTCGATCTCGGTATTTATCCGGCAGTAGATCCGCTAGATTCTACGTCGAGAGCGTTGGACGCAAATATTATCGGCGAAGAGCACTATTCTATCGCAAGAAGAGTCCAGTCCGTTCTTCAGAAATATAAAGAACTTCAGGATATAATAGCGATTTTAGGGATGGACGAGCTTTCGGAAGAAGATAAACTGATAGTCAACAGGGCAAGAAGAATACAGAGATTTCTTTCCCAGCCGTTTTTCGTGGCGGAAGTTTTTACTGGTTTTCCCGGAAGATACGTGCCTTTAAAAGAAACGATACGCGGTTTTAAAGAAATTTTAGACGGCAAACACGACGAATTGCCTGAACAGGCTTTTTATATGGCCGGCACGATAGACGAAGTAATAGAAAAAGCTAAGGAATTAGGTAAATAAACCGTGTTAAAATTAAAAATAGCGGATAAAAAAAAGCTGATTTTTGAAGGAGAAACGGATTTTTGCGAACTTCCCGCGCAGTCCGGCATAGAAGGGGTTATGCCTAAGCACGTTAATTTTATATCTTATTTGATTACAGGCTCTATAAAATATAAAATCGACGGCACTATTAAAGAAATAGAAGTTTTAAGCGGCGGATTAGCGGAAGTAAGCAACGATAACGTAAATATTTTATTAGATTCTTAATTGATATTTTGATTTAAAAATATTAATATATAAAAATAAAAATAGTTAATCCGAAAAATAGAATAAAATATGATAGATATCAAACTTATAAGGGAACAGAAAGAATACGTCAAAAATGAGATGGAAAAACTTTTCGTTTCCGTTCCTATAGATGAAATTTTTGAATTAGACGAAGCTAAAAGGAAACTTTTATTCGATTCGGAAAATTTAAGGAACATAAGAAAAACGCTTTCCAAGGAGATAGCATCGGAAAAAAACGCCGAAACGATTTCGGCGAAAAAAGAAGAGGTAAAAAAGATAAACGAACTTATTAAAGTTCAGGAAGACGAACTGGGCGAATTAGAAGAAAGACTCAATTCGCTTATGCTTAACGTGCCTAATATTCCAGATCCCGAAGTCCCTGTCGGAAAAGACGATTCCGAAAACATTCCTATAGCATATTTCAACGAAAAGAAAAAATTTGAATTTGAACCTAAAACCCATTACGATATCGGCGAAAAAAGAGATTTAATAGACTTCGAAAGGGGAGTTAAAATTTCCGGCACCCGTTTTTACGTATTGAAAAAGGGCTTTGCAAAACTTCAAAGAGCGCTTATCGGCTTTATGCTCGATACTCACGTAAATTATCACGAATACGAAGAAGTTTACCCGCCTTTTATGGTAAACCAAGAATGTCTCACGGGAACGGGACAACTTCCTAAATTTTCCGAAAATCTTTACAAAGACGATGATTCGGGAATGTGGTTCGTTCCGACGGCAGAAGTTCCCGTTACCAATATGTACAGGAACGAAATACTGCCCATGAATAAGCTTCCTATAAAACATGCGGCTTATACGGCTTGCTTTAGAAAAGAGCAGCTTTCGGCAGGTAAGGACACCAAAGGTATAAAGCGCGGCCATCAGTTCGACAAGGTCGAGCTTGTCAAAATTGTTGCGCCGGAAACCGCAAAAGAAGAATTATCTAGCTTAATTGCCGATGCGCAGGATATATTAAACAGATTGGATCTGCCGCACAGGTTAATCAGGATATGTACGGGAGATTTAAGTTTTACCGCAAAAGAAAAATTCGATATAGAAGTTTACGCGCCTGGAATAAACGAGTGGCTCGAAGTCAGTTCATGTTCTAATTTTGGCACTTTTCAAGCAAGACGCGCAAATATAAAATTTAAAAGAGACAATAACTCCAAAGCGGAATTCGTTTCGACTTTAAACGGATCCGGACTTGCGCTTCCAAGGGTAATGATAGCCTTAATAGAAAATTACCAGACTAAAGACGGTTATATAAAGATCCCCGGCGCTTTAAAGCCTTATTTTGGAACGGAAGAATTTATTTAATATGCCGAGCCGTAAAAAGATAATATGGGGAATTTTGATTATTTTTTTTTCCGTTTATTCCCTGCTGTCTCTTTATTCATATAATATAGTCGAGCAAACATTTAATTCCTATTCTATTTCGACCGTTCATAGAGCAAATTGGGGCGGTTACTTCGGTGGTGTCCTTTCTAATTTTTTGCTTCAATTATTCGGACTTAACGCTTTCGTAATAATTCTTTTTATTTTGTCTGTCGGGTTTGTTTTAATACTGAATAAACCGCTTTCGAAAAGATTTTACGCAGGAATATTGCTTTTCGTATTAGCCTTATCCATTCTGCTGTACCGCTTATTTCCGAAGATATCGTATCACGGCTTTATGATGTCGGGAGGAGGACTCTTAGGCAGAGGAATTTACGGCTTTATTTTTAAATTTTTCGGATTTGCGGGTACCTTAATAATTATATTCTTGCTTTTTTTGTCGGCATTTTATATTTTTTTTAAGAAAATAGACTTTAAGCGTATCACGGAATATTATAATAAAATAAATTCCAAGAAAATTAAATTTTCCGACTTTAAAAATTTACGGTTAAAAATATCCGTTTTTTTTAATTCTATAAAATTAAAGTTTGAAAAAAGAAAGGGGCTTAAAAAAAGACAAAAAAGTTTCGTAATGAATAAAGAATTATTTGGAGGCGCAAGGGAAGAGCTTATAAGCGATTTAGAAAAAAAAGAAGAAAAGGCCGAAACGGTTCAGCCTTTACGCATAGAAGAAAAACCTGCAACCTTCGACTTTATAGGCGACAGGGATTCAAAAATACCGCCTATATCTTTAATGCAGGCGGACGGAACGGCAAAAGATTTGCAGAAAGCCGACAAGCAGTCTTTGCTTGTAAACGCAACCCTTATTGAAAAAAAACTTATGGATTTTGGAGTTAAAGGAAAGGTTACCGGCATTAACCCCGGTCCGGTAATAACAATGTACGAATTTGAACCGGCGAGCGGTATTAAAATAGGAAGAATTTTGACGCTTTCCGAAGATTTGACTATGGCGCTGAAATCAAAACCGGTAAGGATTACCGGAGTAATAGAAGGGAAATCCGCGGTAGGAATCGAAGTTCCAAATAATAAAAGGGAAACCGTATTGTTTTCGGAAATTATCAATTCCAAAGAATTTACGGATTCAAAATCTATGCTCACTATAGTACTCGGAAAAGATACAACGGGGAAAAATATAGTGTTCGATTTAGCAAAAGCGCCGCATTTATTAATAGCCGGAGCAACAGGCGCCGGAAAAAGCGTTTTTATCAATACGCTTGTTATGAGCCTTATTTTTAAAGCAACTCACGAAGAGGTTAATTTTTTAATGATAGACCCTAAAAGATTAGAACTGGCGCCTTTTGAAAATCTGCCGCATTTAATAAGCGACATAGTCTATGACCCGAAAAAAGCGGGCGTAGCATTAAAGTGGGCTGTTTCCGAAATGGAATCCAGATACAAAAAAATGCAGTCGGAAAAGGTTAAAAATATAGAGCAGTTTAACGATAAATACAGGAAGCAGGGCTTAAAACCTATGCCTTATTTGGTCGTGATAATAGACGAGTTAAGCGATTTGATGCTTACCAGCCCAAAGGACGTCGAAACGTCTATAATAAGGCTTTCGCAAATGGCAAGGGCATGCGGAATACATTTGGTTATAGCTACGCAAAGACCTTCCGTAAACGTAGTGACGGGCGTTATTAAAGCAAATATGCCTTCGCGCATATCTTTTTTAGTTTCGTCGAAAGTAGATTCAAGGACAATATTAGATTCAAACGGCGCCGAGGAACTGCTGGGAAACGGAGATATGCTGTTTATGCCGCCTGGACAGGGAAGGCTCATAAGAATTCACGGTTCATATATATCCGAAGACGAAATTAAAAAAGCGATAAAATTTATAGAAGAAAAAAACTTTCCGTCGCAGAAAAACGAAATGCTAATAAATGAGTTTGACAATAACGGTAATTTTGATAGAATAATTACGGACGACCCT
>JAJZJD010000019.1 GCA_021828445.1 bacterium | reverse complement strand
TGCCCACCACTATCTTAAAAGGTATGCCTATCAGATCGATATCTTTAAGTTTAATACCGGCGGATAATTTTCTGTCGTCGTATATAACGTCTATCCCCATTGCGGTTAAATCTCCGTAAATCTTTTCCGAAACACCCGTTATCTTTTCATCGTTGGCGTTAAGGTTTACGACAGCCATGCTGAACGGACTTACGGATACCGGAAGATTTATCCCGTTGTCGTCCGAAAAGACCTCTATAAGGGTTTGGAGGGTCCTCCCAACCCCAATGCCGTAACAGCCCATTACAAAAAATCTTGCCTCTCCTTTTTCGTCTAAAAATTTGGCATTTAGAATATTTGAATATTTTTCTCCAAGCTTAAAAATATGCCCGAGTTCTATTGCGTTTTTAACGGTTAAAACGCCGGAAGAACATCCCGCGCACTTATCGCCGGCCTGTACGCTTCTTATATTAGCAGCGATATCAGGAGTAAAATCTCGCCCGGGCTTCACGTTTGCCATGTGGGCGTCTTTTTCGTTTGCTCCGGTAATCCAATATTCCGAGTTATTAATCTCTTCATCTATAACAATAAGGTTTAAACCGTTTAAACCGAACGGACCTGCGAAACCGCAGGGAGCGCCGGTTATCCTTTCTACGTCCTGCTCTTTTGCAAGGAATAAATTTTTAACTCCCGCCGCTTTTTTCAGCTTGCGCTCGTTTATTTCCCTATCTCCCCTTACCATGGCGGCAATAAACCCTGATTCGGTTTCATATATGAGCGTCTTTGCAAAGCATGCCTTATCCACCTTAAGATATTCCCCTACTTCCTCGACGGATTTTTTATCCGGAGTAAAGAGTTTGGTCATCTTCGGCTGCCTGCACGATTCAAGCGGACCGCGGTAATCGGAAGCGGAATCGGCTTCATCGATAGAAGCTGCATATCCGCAGTCTTCGCAGATAACTATTTTGTCTTCCCCGTATTCGGAAAAAACCATAAGTTCTTCGGAATAGTTCCCCCCTATTTCCCCTGCTTCGGCTTTAATAAATTTAAAATCGAAACCGAGTCTTTTAAATATATTTTCATATGCCCGCTTCATTTTCTTATAGCTTTCGTCGAGTCTTTCCTCGTCCGCGTCAAAACTGTAAGCGTCTTTCATGATAAACTCTTTGGCTCTCATCAATCCGAATCTAGGACGCATCTCATCCCTGAACTTAAGATGTATCTGATATAGCGTCAGCGGCAATTCCTTATAGGACTTTACGTTTTTCTTAACAAGGTCGGTTACCACTTCTTCGTAAGTCGGGGCAAGGCAAAAATCCCTGTCCTGCCTATCCTTAAACCGCAGAAGCTCTTTTCCGTAGTCTTCGTCCCTTCCTGATTCTTTCCATAAGTCTAAGGGCTGGACAAACGGCATCGAAAGTTCGACGGCGCCTGCCGAATTCATCTCCTGCCTTATTATATCTTCCAATTTACGCAAACTTTTTAAACCGAGAGGAAGATAAGTATATATGCCCCCTGAAAGCTGTCTTACATATCCGGCTCTTAAGAGCAGTTTATGGCTTTTAAGAACCGCCTCTTTAGGGTCTTCTTTCAAAGATGGAATAAAAAACGATGAATATCTCACGCTAACTCCTGATTTTTAATTTTTATTTTTTAACTGACTTAAATTAATTTTCTCTCCGGTAATGTTTTCGACTTCATTGATTAATGCTTGGAGTATTTCCTTTTTATCATATTTCCCGATAATTTTTCCTTTTGAAAATAAAACGGATTTTTCCTTGCCTCCGGCAATACCGATATCGGCATGCATAGACTCACCCGGACCGTTTACTACGCATCCCATTATAGCGACTTTAATATCTGATTTTATTTTGGCGGAAACTCTTTCGAATTCCCTTGCCATATTTACTATATCAACCTCGGCTCTTCCGCAGGTAGGACACGAGATAAGCTGAACCCCGCCCCGCCTTAAGCCTAAATCTCTTAAAATATTATAGCCGGCGATGACTTCCATAACCGGGTCGTCGCTCAGAGAAACCCTAAGGGTATCTCCTAATCCCTCATATAATAATATTCCAAGTCCTACCCCTGATTTTATTGCTCCCGAAAATGCCGTTCCGGCTTCGGTTATGCCGATATGAAACGGATAATCCACTTTTTCTGCCAGAAGTTCGTATCCTCTTACGGTAGTCAAAATATCGGTAGATTTTAAGGATATTTTTATATCGTAAAATGATTCGTCTTCTAATAGTTTTATATGTTTCAGTCCGCTTTCAACCATCGCCGCGGCAAAATCTCCGCCGTTTTTCTCTAAAATCCCTTTTTCTAAAGAACCTGAATTTACCCCTATCCTGATAGGCACGCCGCTGTCTTTGCAGGCACTTGCGACTTCTTTTACTTTTTTCTTATCGCCTATGTTCCCCGGATTAATCCTTAGCCCTTTAACTCCTGCCGATAGAGACGCCAGGGCAAGCCTGTGGTCGAAATGAATATCCGCCACGATAGGGACCTCGACCTGCCTTACGATATCTTTCAAAGATTTTGCGGCTTCAGGCGTATTTACGGCAACCCTGACTATCTCGCAGTTATAGCTCTCTAAGTCTTTAATCTGCCTAACCGTGGAAGCGGCATCTTCGGTAACGGTATTGGTCATAGATTGGACGCTTACCGGAGCATCGGAACCTATAGGAACATTACCTACTTTGATTGTTCGGGTGTGTCTTCTTTTTATCATTTTTAATTTTTAATATATATATTATAATATATTGGAATCAAAAATATAATATAAAAAAACAAACGGCAATTTTAATTAACGGATTAGATTTAATTATGTTTGAATTTTTAAGAGATAAGGTTTATACGATAGACGGAAATAAAATAAGGCTGTTATCCATACTTACGTCTATCGCAATTATTATAGCTTCATATTTCATAGCTTATATATTCTCTCATTTAATTAGAAGGGAATTCAGAAAAAATAAAACTTTAAATAAGGCTTTCATAAAAACCGTAACGAGATTTATTAAATATATCATTTTAATAATAGGTTTTTTCATTGCTTTTCAGGTTTTAGGTGTAAACCTGAGTTCTCTTGCCTTTTTAGCCGGCGTTATAGGTCTAGGCATTGGATTCGGCATGCAGAATATTATAAGTAATTTTATATCCGGCATCATTATATTGTTCGAAAAACCCATAAAAGAAGGGGAATACGTCGAGGTTGCCGGCTACGACGGCATCGTCAGCGATATAAGGGCAAGAAGCACCACGATTACGACAAGGGATAATATCTCTATAATAGTTCCCAATTCTAATTTCATAACATCCAATGTAATAAACTGGTCGCACAGGGACCCTAAGATAAGACTTCATATACCCTTGGGGATAGAGGAAACGGCATCAAAGTTAGACATTGCAAAAAAGGTATTATTGGAAATTGCCGAAGAAAATCCAGAGGTTCTTAAAAAACCCGAGCCTTCCGTATGGTTCGTTAATATTGGGGCATCGTCCTTTAATCTGGAACTGATTGTATGGATTTCGTCGCCTATAAGAAGACATTTTATAATCAGCGACATAAACTTCGAAATAGCGAAGAAGTTTGCGCAATATGATATAGATTTAACTTATCCGTGGACTAATCTTGCATTTAAAAACGAATTAAAGATACGGACGGATAATGATAATGCCTTTATAAGGGATACTGAAGGCGGCGGCGGAGACATTTAATTTTAATTTATTTTTTTAACGATTCTAAATAAGATGCAAGCTTTTTGATATCCCCATACGGAATATAATCATAAGAAGGCATAATCGAATAATAGGTCTTTCCGTTAATTTTTACTACCGAACCCACCCTGTAATGAAACTGCGGATTTTCAATCTGCGTAACCGTCCATCCGTAACTTTTGTTTTTATTGCCGTAATTCGACAGGGAAGGGCCGAGCGTTCCGCCTAACCCCTTAATTATATGACAATCTATGCAGTTATAATAATTAAAAAGATATTGCCCCTGATTATTTTCATATCCATGCGCACTTTTAGCCGGCGTTAAACAAAATGCGGAAAATAGTAAAACCGCTCCCGCAGATATAAAAAACAAAACGGATAAAACCGTTTTTTTATAATAATTATTTTTGAAATTCATCTTTTTTTTAACCTCTGCATTATTTTACGATATTTGTTTTAATTCCGTTTATTCATATTTTCTATCTTGTTGCCGTATCTATAGTTACTTCTACCATCATTCCGGGCTTTAAAATATGTCTGCCGTCGTTTAATATTCTGATCCTTACGGGAAGTCTGTGCGTTACTTTGGTAAATGTTCCCGAGGGATTATTAGTAGGGATTAAGGCAAATTTTGAAGTACTGACCGAACCCACGAATTCTACCGTTCCCTTAAAAACCTTTCCCGGAAAGGAATCTACGGCAATTTTAACGGGATCTCCCGTTTTAATATTACCGATGACCGTTTCTTTTATATTTGCCGTTACCCAAACCCTTCTTATATTATTCTCCATTACTATCGGGGTTCCGGGCATAACATATTCCCCTATATAAGACATTTTTTCCGATACTATACCGTTAATAGGCGAGTATATAAATGTATTCTTATAGTTTGCAAGAGCAACTTTATAAGCGGCTTTAGCTATTTGAACATTTGCTTCAAGCGGCTTAAGCGTAGTAATATTGTTGGCGGCAACATTGTTTTTTAAATAATTGGATTGAAAATAGTTTCTTCTGGCGGTGCCGAGAGCCGATATCGCCATTAGATAAGCCTGCTTGGAAACCAAATACGCCGTTTTTACGGCATCAAACTGCTGTTTTGTAATAAATTCCTTTTTTAACAGCGATAAGTCGCGGTTATAATCTCTTTTATCCAATTCATACGTAAGTTTTGCCTTGCGCAAATTTGCAAGGGCCGTCCTGTAAGAAAGTTTTGCAATATAATAAGAATTATAATTTGACCCTATATATTCGCCTATATTCCCGCCTGCGCTGAATAATTTTGCTTTAGCGAGATTATAATTGGCTTTTGCCTGAAGCATTGCGGGATAATAAGTCGAATCGTTTATTTTGGCAATTAAAAGACCTTTCTTGACGAATTCATTTTTATGGACGTATATGGTTTTAATATTGCCCGGAACCATTGTGCTGACGGAAACTATATGCCCGTCAACCTCCGCGTCTTCGGTATAAACGTGCGTAAGTCCAAAAAGATACCACCTTAAAACGAATATGCCTCCTATTATCGCAAGTAAAAGTATAGCGGAAGCGGTGATAATGTTTTTTTTATTAAATTTACTATCATTTAAACCGTTGCCGCCTGTTTTAGTTTCGGTTTTTTCGTTTTCCCCGTTCATCGGATATCACCCATTAATTATTATAAAAGAATAAATATTAAATAATTTTAATTAAATTTATCGACGGTTAAACTTATAAGCTTTCTTTTAAAAGAGCCTATAAGCCTTTTTAAATCCATAACCGATTCGTAATAACTTAATTTTGCGGAAAGAAGATTATGCCTTGCCCTGGTTAATTCTGCAAGCGCGGTTACCACATCTACGCTCGTCGCCACCCCCGCCTTAAATTCTTCTTCGACAAGCATATAATTTTTAGACGCAAACCTTTCTTCATGCCCAAGCGTGCTTACTTCGTATCTCAAACTGCGGACATTATAAAACTCCGATATGACCCGCGCCTTTAAATCACGCTTTGCCTGAGCCGTATTATACATAGACCGGTTTGCTTCCGAACGCGCCTTTTCGATAGATATAATCCTCGCCGCCCCCTGAAACAAAGGCATAGTCAGGGTAGCGCCCGCCGTCCAGTAATTAGTCGAACCCTGCGGAATAAAATGGGCATTGGAAAGCGCATTATAAGAAGCCAAAAAATTAACTCTGGGAATATATTGCGATTCGTAATATCCGGTTTCGTCGTCGGCCGATTTTTGGGCAAACTTTAACGACTTTATGTTTGGATTGTTTTTATAGGCAAGAATTACGTATTTTTTTAATAACGCTTTTTTTAAAACCGGTTTTGGCGGTTTAACTACGCTGAAGCGCCTGCTTATTCCAAGAAGAGCCGCAAGATGGGCTTTAGCGGCTTTCAATAAATTTCTGGAACTTATAAGTTCTTGTTTTGCGGCATAAAACTGGGACTTTGCCTGAAGAAGGTCGGTAATGATGGCTAGACCGGCCTTTAATTTAGCTTCGGTAAGCTCAAGATGAAACTTTGCCTCGTTAAAAGTTTTAGTATCCGCTTTTATTAAACTTAAATCGTTCAAAACCGTATAATAATCCACGGCAACATTATAAAGAGTGTCCGCCGAAATATTATTTAAAGCCATTTTAGTCGATTTTTCGGCATTCCGCGCAGACATATAAGCGGGGACTACCCCTATATTAAAAATAGGCTCGTTTAACGTAAAACTGTATTCATAATTAGGAAAAAAGAACAGGAAAATATTGTTCATCACATCCGAAGACGATAACGGGGACGGCGCGGAATTAACGTGTATTCTCTGGTCCGTATATTTAAGGGATATGTCCGGCAAAACCATGCCTATGGCCGACCACTTCAAGAGAGTCGATTGATAGTAGCTTTCTTTTGCGGCTTTTATAGTGTCGTTATGCCGTGCCGCAAGAATATATGCCTCTTTCAGCGTAACTACCCTGACCGATTTTGCGTAAAACGAATAAGCCTTATGCGGATAAAAATTTATCGAATAGAACGAAAATAAGAAAAACAGGATGAAAAGTAAAATTTTTTTCATAATATTTTATAATAAATTTTTAAGATTTTAATTAAAAATATTCCGCATTGCTTTATTGCTATATTTTTATTATAATGACTTAAAAGTCATAAGTCAATATTTTTTATCTTTCTTTTATTCCCGTAATTAAAAAACCTATATGGAACGGCAGATTTTTAATTTTTAGGTCTTTAAATCCTTTTTCTTTTAATATATCCATCATTTTTTTTCTATCGAACGCCAGTATGCTGTATGTCAGCCAATCATATGCTTTTTCGTTTATCAATGAACCGACAAGCCTGATAATAAAAAAATATACCCTGAAAAACATGTTTAAGAATTTATTTTGCGGCTTGCCCATTTCCAGCAATATGAATTTACCGTTCTTTTTTAGAATCCTCCTGAGTTCTTCCGCGAAAACTTCCGTGTCATCCACATTTCTCAATAAAAAACCGGCGGTAACCACGTCGTAAGCGCACCCAGGTTCGACAAGGTTCATAGCGTCTTCAATCTTAAAGCATATGTTTTTGATTTTTTTCTTTTTGATTTTATCTTCGGCTATTTTTATCATATCGGGATTAAAATCTACTCCTACAATTTCAACCCTCTTTTTTGCCCTCTTCGCCTTTTTGTAAATATCTATGGCGATAGAGCCGGTGCCCGTGGCGACATCGAGTATTTTATAGCCGTCTATATCGGCTATGGCTTCTTCCGCGGCCATTTTACGCCATACGCCGTCAATTCCGAAACTGAACAGATGCCCCCAAAAATCGTAAACATCTGCAATGGAAGTAAAAATATTATTTATTCTATCGGACATATCACCGCCCTCTCTTCAAAACTATTTAAGGTTATTATGGGGCAACAAGTTTATCATGTTTTAATTGTATATCATTTTAGACTATCCCGCAACAATGCAATTCAGCCCATTCGCCACATAATTAATCAAAATTAATAATTTACTTTTATATTTATTATGATATAAATATAAATATAACGGCAATAAAGGAGGCTAAAAATTGAAAACAATTAAACTCACACCGAAAAATCTAAAAAACAAACCGGCATCGATAATAACAATCGTTATCCTCTTCGCTATGATAATATTTACCGTATCCGTCGCAACCGGATGTTGCGCAGGCTGGGATTGCGGTCCTTATTATTACGGGCATCCTGCCGGATGGCATGGAGACAACGGAGAGCATAGGGGCAACGTAGAGCATGGTGATAACGGATGGCATGGAGACGATAGCGGATATAGAAGCGGAGATTAATGCGGTAAAAGCTGGAGATGAAAATAAATAAATCTGACCCCTTTAATTTTTGTTTTCATGTTCCAAGCATAATACGACGGCTTGAGTTTATTTTGCAATTTGCCGGTGCTTTATCTTATCTAAAAATAGTTTTGCATTGTAATCTCCCTGTTCGACTGCTCTTTTAAGCCAAAATAAGGCATTGGAGTAGTTCTTGGCGACTCCGAAGCCGTGATAATATAATAAACCTAACGAGAATTCCGCTTTTACATTCCCTTGCATAGCGGATTTTTTATACCAGTAAGCGGCTTTATGGTAATTCTGCCGAACCTTGAGACCATGGTAATATATGGACCCCAAGAGATCCTGGCTAAAGGAATTTCCCCGTACCGCCGCTTTCTTAAGCCAGTAGGCGGCATCAAGATAGTTCCTCCGGACCCCGAGTCCGTGAAAGTATAAAAAGCCTAATTGGGCTTGGCTATTAACATTCCCTTGCATAGCGGATTTTTTATACCAGTAAGCGGCTTTGGAAGAACTATGGATAACCCCCTGTCCATTTAGATATAGAAAGCCTAAAACATATTCTGCCAATGAATACCGCTGCGATGCGGATTTCTTTGCCCAGTAGGCGGCTTTGGAGTAGCTCTTGGGAACTCCCCGTCCATTTAAATATAGGGTAGCTAAAGTATATTCTCCGAATGCGTCCCCCTGTGCGGCGGATTTCTTAAACAAATATACCGCTTTGGAATAACTCTTGGGAACTCCCTGTCCATAGAAATATAGCGAGCCTAAAGCATATTCCCCCAGTGCGTTACCCTGTGCGGCCGATTTCTTTGCCCAGTAAGCGGCTTTGGAATAACTCTTAGGAACTCCATATCCATATAAATATAGCGAGCCTAAAGCAAATTCTCCGTATGCATTTCCTTGTGCGGCGGATTTCTTAAACAAATATACCGCTTTGGAATAGCTCTTAGGAACTCCATATCCATATAAATATAGCGAGCCTAAAGCAAATTCTCCGTATGCATTTCCTTGTGCGGCGGATTTCTTCCCCCAGTAGGCGGCTTTGGAATAGCTCTTAGGAACTCCACGTCCATAGAAATATAACTCTGCTAAAGTATATTCTCCCAATGCGTTCCCCTGTGCGGCGGATTTCTTCTCCCAGTAGGCGGCCCTGGAATAACTCTTGGGAACTCCATATCCATGGAAATACAGCGGTCCTAAACCATATTCTCCGAATGCGTTACCCTGTGCGGCGGATTTCTTCTCCCAGTAGGCGGCTTTGGAATAGCTCTTAGGAACTCCATATCCATGGAAATACAGCAGTCCTAAACCATATTCTCCGAATGCGTTACCCTGTATTGCGGATTTTCTCCACCAGTATAAAGCCTTTGAATAGCTTCGGGGAACTCCTCTACCGTGGTAATATAACTTGCCTAAATCATATTCCGCTTTAGGGTCTCCTTTAGCTGCAAGATTTTTTAAAGTTATTAAATTATTATGGTTAGAAGAATAAGCCTTTATTGCGATTACACTGCAAAAGGCTATTAAAGATAAAAAGAGAAGAGATAATATGATTGTTTTTTTCATTTTTAAATCCTTTTATTGATTATATAGTATAGCATAAAATATATTATGCCATAATTATTATTTTGAAAGTTTAAGGTACAAAATCAATTGACAAGTTGTACGCAGGGATAAGTTCAGGGCTAACTTCAGGGCTATAATGTTCCCATAAATTAATACAACTCCCATAGGTGGATTCGGAATATGCAAATATCCCGAAATTATTGTAAAATTATAATAATCTAACCTAAAATCTTTTATGGGGGGTTTTTAGAAATAGGAACGCTTAAGAGAAAACATTCTAAGGAGTTTAAAGCCAAAGTGGCTCTTGAAGCCATTAAGAACGAAAGAACCATTGCCGAACTTTCTTCGGCATTCGAAGTGCATCCTAATTTAATCGGCAAATGGAAAAAGGATCTTTTAAATTCCATTCCTTCTCTTTTCGAGGACGGAAAAAACATCTTCTTCAAAAGAAGAACTGGACGTAAACGACCTTTATAAAGAGCTAATCTTTCTCCCCCAGCCACTTAAAAATAATAAAATTTTCATTCAATTTGACTTTTCGGATGAAGAGGCTTTGGAAATAATCGGACGTATCTGACGTTAAAGCATTAATTTTGATCAACGCAATAAATTACGCAAAATTTTATATCCCGTAAATCAGCCTTATTTTTTTAGATATTCTATTATTTCTATCATAATGCCGTTAGGGTCGTTAAGGAAAGCGATTTTCATGCTTTTGTCCATAGAATAAAAAGGCTCTCTTAAAAAAACTATGCCGGCTTCTTTTATTTTTTTCGCATCTTCGTCTATATGATCCGTTTGAAATGCCAGATGGGCAAAAGAATTTTCGCATTCGGCAACGGGTTTTGGGTTATCGTCGGCTATAAGTTCTATTTCGAAGTTCGCATTCAAATCTTTCAGAAAGACCAGAGTCGTTTTATGCGCTTCGATATAACGTTTTTCCCTCACCGCAAACCCAAAAACATTAACGTAAAAATCTATAGATTTATTTAAATCGGTTGTCCTGATTGCGGAATGTATTAATTTCATTTTAAAATAATTTAAATAAAGTTTAATATTAATATTTATTTAAATTATATGACATTAATCTTATAATTTCAATATATCAATATATCCGACATATACCCAAAAATATAAGAAATAATGATATAATTTAAAAACACGCCTATAATTGCAATTAACTGATGCAGCAAAATATAAGATATTATGAATAGAAGAGGTTTTACCTTAGTTGAAATAGTAATGGTAATAATTCTTCTGGGTGTTCTGGGGATTATCGGAACTATCGGGCTGAATTCGGCCGTTTCGAGCGATAGAGGCATGTATGAAAGACAGCTTCAATCCGCAATAAGATATGCCCAAAATTATGCTATGAGCCACTTTGTTTATACCGCCGTCATATTTTCGTTTTCAGGTTCAAGTCCTTCCTGCACTTTAGGAAACAGCGGCACGGCTTATTCCGGTTATGCGGTATGCGCCTGCAACGGAAATTCACCCACTCCTTCTCTTCAGCCGCTTGTAAATCCGTTAGCGCAGACAGCCGATAATTTTTACGTAACTATGAATTACGGCATAAGTTACAGCGTGCAGGGGCAGGGGTTTGCGGCAAACTATATCGCCTTTAATTCACAGGGTGAGCCCGGCACGTTTCAAAACAACGGAAATCCTTGTCCGTCCATAGGCGGCGCCGTTTTTAAGCCATACGGCAATAACACCAATACCCCAATATCTCTATCCTTCGGCGCTTCGCCGCCCCAGCTAACCTTTTATATCTATCCGGTAACGGGCCTCGTGAGTTATAACGGTTCTTTATAGTTATTTTTGCTTAAAAATATTCACAAATTAAATCTTTGGTGTTATAATAATTAAAATTAATTTAAAAATAGGGGGGATTCAATCTATGAGAAGCTTTAAATCTTTAGCAGTTCAGGCTTTATTGTCAATTTTTGCCGTTGCGTTTATCGTACCTGTTTTTGCCGGTTCATCTTTTGCCAGATTTTATTGTCCGCTTGGATATTCCTATAACCCTAAAATACAGCTCTGCGTCGGCAAAGGCGCTTTAAAAGGATATAATGCGCTACCCGCCACTAAAATAAACGTGTTTAAAGGAAAAAATCACATATATATCTGTCCGGCTAAATATGCATACTCTAAAAAAATTCAGTTATGCAAGGGGGAAGGCTCTTTGAAAGGCAGTACCGCCCAACCTACGGTTAAGACGGTGATTGCTTTAAAAAAATCCGCGAAATCGTCGAAAAATAACGCTAACAATGTAAAAGCGGCTGAATCTAAAACATTAAAGAAAAGTTAATAATCAATTAAAAAATGAATATAGCAGTAATATTAAGATCAAGGGAAATGTTTAGTATTCTAAAGCCTTTTCTCGACGGTCATAATGTTACGCATTATGCAAGCAAAGAAGATTTCCGCCAATCTTTTTTATCCGAAGATTTGGCTTTAATAGTAAATGCGGGAATTCCTATAGGCGAAGATATTTTATCTTGTGGAAACGTTAAATTAGTTCAGCAGTTCGGCATCGGTTATGAAAACGTAGATATAGATTATGCTTCAAAGAAAAGCATTTTAGTATTTAACGCCCCTACGCGCGGAACTTATAACGCCGTTTCGGTTGCGGAATTGTCTTTATTTTTTATTCTTGCGCTTGCAAGGGATTATAACGGATGCGTAAATTCTATCAGCCACGGGATAGCCAACCAGCCCATGGGACACAGCATTTCGGAAAAAAAATTCGCCATTGTCGGACTCGGCGGGATAGGATTAGAATTAATTAAGATGCTAAAACCCTTTAAGCCCGAAATTTACGGCTTGAAACACAGCAAACCTGAGGATGGTTATGCAGAGAAGCTTGGAATTAAGTTTGCGGGAACGGTGGACGACGATTTTAAAAAAGTTTTGCCGTTAGCGGACTATATTATACTTGCCGTTCCTTTGGAAAAAAACACCGAAGATTTAATCGACGACTCAACCGTCGGACTGATGAAATCCGGCGCATACGTCATAAATGTAGGCAGAGCCGGTTTAATTAACAAAAATTCCCTCATAAAAGGATTAAAAACCGGCAAAATTAAGGGGGCGGGTCTTGACGTGTTTTGGGAAGAACCTGTTCATATAAGCGACGAAATATTTCATTTCAACGTTATAGCAACTCCGCACATAGGAGGCGCTACATATGAATCTATCGGCGACATTTCCCGTATATGCGCGAAAAATATAAACGACTGGATAGACAAAGGAGATTTGACGAACTGCGTAAATAAAGATTTAATCTAAAATATAAATAAATTAACAATAATTAAGCTATATATAAACGGGACTATTATGGAATATAAAGATACTTTGAACCTTCCGAAAACCGATTTTCCGATGAAGGCAAATTTAAAGGCCGCCGAGGAAAAATTTCTCAAAGAATGGGAAGAAAGCGGGCTTTATAAAAACATAATAGAAAAGGCAAAAAACAGGCCTAAAACCTTTATACTTCACGACGGTCCGCCTTATGCCAACGGGCATATCCATCTTGGAACTGCGTTAAATAAAATATTGAAAGATATAATAGTCCGTTTTAAGCTTATGTCCGGATATCGTGCACCTTTTATTCCCGGATGGGACTGCCACGGACTGCCCATCGAACATAACGTAGATAAAACTCTAAAGTCTAAAGATTCGATTTCAAAAAGCGAAAAAAGAAAACTTTGCCGGGAATATGCCGGCAAGTTTGTAGATATTCAGAAACAGGAATTTAAAAGGCTCGGAAGTATAGGCAGATATGATGTCCCTTATCTTACCATGAATTATGCCTATGAAGCCAATACCGTCAGGAAACTTGCCGATTTTATAAAAAACGGAGGGCTTTACCGGGCGAATAAACCGATATACTGGTGTTCATCGTGCAAAACTGCCCTTGCGGAAGCGGAAGTGGAATATGCCGAGAGGACGTCCCCTTC
>JAJZJD010000018.1 GCA_021828445.1 bacterium | reverse complement strand
AAAGCTCTTCGGCTATTGCCGGATGGACCATACTTGAAACGTCTCCTCCGAGCCTGGAAATCTCCTTAACTATGGTGGAACTTAAAAACGAATACTTTTCGGCGGTCATCATAAATATAGTTTCTATGTCGGGATTAAGCGTCCTGTTGGTGGTCGCGAGCTGAAGTTCGTATTCGAAGTCGGAAACCGCCCTTAAGCCTCTTATTATTACTTTTGCGTCGATACTTTCCACGTATTTTACGAGAAGTCCCTTTAAACCTATTACCGCAACCCTGTCCGAGTCTATTTCTTTATCGTCTTTTATAATTCTGTTTATAAGTTCTATCCGCGTTGGCTGCGGGAAAAGATAGGGCTTTTTTTTATTGCATGCTACGGCGATTATAACCTTGTCGAACACGTTGAGGCTTCTCTTTAAAATGTCTAAATGACCGTATGTTACGGGGTCGAACGAACCCGGGTAAACGGCGGTTTTATATTTAATCGAATCTGCCATAAAGTTTATTTTTACCATAAAATCGATAAAATTGCAATTAGTCAAATTTGCCTTGACGCAATGAAAATTTTAATTGATTTATTTTTTAAAATTTGATAAACTCTAAAATCTATTTTATTTTTATTTAAAATTAAAACTTAAGTTAAGGAGCAAGCTATTTATGGCAAATCATAAATCTGCGGAAAAAAGAGCAAGGCAGACGAAAAAAAGAACGGAGCGCAATACCGGCAGTTTATCTAAAATGAAGACGGGAATTAAAAAGCTTAAAGCCGCCGTCGCCGAAAACGATAAGGAAAAAGCCGCCTCGCTTTTTAATTCAAACGTATCTTATATTATGCAGTTAGCCGCAAAAAAAATAATACACGGGAATAACGCATCAAGAAAAGTGTCGGCGCTTGCCAAACTTAAGAATACGTTATAAACAGCTAAGTTTAAAAATAAATTCCTCGAAAATCAAATCCGGAGGATACGACGTCGTCTTAAGTTTCAAGTCGGCGTCTTCCAAAAGTTTTACCGTCTTTTTTAATTCCTGAATCTTAAAGGACGATAGATTTTTTATAAATTTCTTTTTCAGGAAAGGCAGGACGGAGTTTACGCTTAAAATAGTTTCGAAATCCATGCCGGACTGTTCCTGTATCTTTGCCCTGTGGAGCTTCCTTGTTTCGTTATATAATACGGATATAATTTTTATAGGTTCTTCCCCGTCGCCGTAAATAATATTAAATATTGAAAACGCCGCTTTTAAATCCCGGTCTAAAATCCTGTCTATTAAATCGAATATATTAAATTTTTTTGAAAGGGAAATAACCGGTTTAATTTTGCTTAGAGGTATTTCTATTTTCACGCCCTTTTTATCTTTATCCGCTTTAATCCCCGAAGCTAATTTATCCAACTCGGAATCTATGTTTAAAATATTGTTTCCGGTATAGCGCATTATATAGTATGCGGCTTCGTCGGAAAGCCCGATGCCTTTTTCTTCGGATAGGCTTTTAATATACGACGGCAGTTCGCTGTCATATAAAAGCCTTATTTTACTGAGCCTGAAATAATCTTTATTTTTAGATTCCTTGAAAAATTTTGTATTCTCGTTGATTTTAGAATTTTTATAATAAAATATGACGACGGTATCCGGAGACGGAGATTTTATATATTCCAGCATATTTTCGTCGTTAAGGAACGAATCGTCGAAATCTTCTACCTGCACGACTCTTTTTTCGGAGAATGCCGGATAGCTTCCGGCGATATTTAAAAATTCGGATAAAGAAGGGGATATAAGCCTGTCGAAATTAAAATCAAACTGCTCTTTTTTTAAAACTGCGGATTTTATTTTTTCTATTTCTTTATTAATTCTGAATATGTCTTCCCCGTAAAAAAAATAGATTAAAACTTCGTTCTTCATATATAATAAATTTTATAACAAAAAAGACTTTTTTAAAAGTTATTAGTTGACTTTTTTATTATATTTTATTATTATAATTTTATTATGATGATGCTTTTAACGATTTTATTGATAGTGTCCGCCGTGTTTTTAGTCATAGTAATTCTTATGCAGCAGGGCAAAGGACAGGAGATGGGCGCCGTTTTTGGCGGAAGTTCCCAGACGATATTCGGAGCTTCCGGAGCCGGTAATTTTTTAACTAAAGCTACGGCCGTTATCGCCATAATTTTTATGGGTTCGGCTTTTTTTATATCATATATATCCGCAAAAGAGCAAAACCCCATATCGATTAAAAGTTATATTGCCAAGACTGCAAAGCCTTCTTTGCCGCCGACAGCGTCAAAACAGGCAAAAGCCGTTTCTAACAGCGCCGCTAAATAAACTTAAATAGCGGATAAACAGCATAAGCATATTAGCTTGCAAGCCTTGGATTTTTATTTATATGATGCCGAAGTGGTGGAACTGGTAGACACACCATCTTAAGGGGGTGGCGGACAAAATCCGTGCCGGTTCGATTCCGGCCTTCGGCACCACCTATAAAACAGCCTTTTTAGACATCAGCAGAATAAATTCCCTCAAAAAAGCCGTATTATAAAGTTCGGAGTTTTGCCCCATAAGGTTTAACGCATCCGAAGCGCTTAATTTAATTCTATAAGGCCTGTTTCTGGTAAGAGAATCGAATCTGTTGGCAATAATTAAAATCTTGCCGTATGCCGAAATGTCTTCTTCCATTTTGCCGAAAGGGTAGCCCGAACCGTTAGATGACTCATGATGTTCTAATACCCCGTTGATTATGTTGCGGTTATCTATTCCGCTCGCCATTAAAATTTCTTTTGAATATATCGGATGTTTCTGAATTTCATAAATTTCGCTTTCGGACAAACCTTTTTTAGATAAAAGCTCCTTCTGGATTTTTAATTTTCCGATATCGTGGGTCAGCCCGGAAAGACCTACTTCGTAAAGAGACATTTTGCTCGAAAAACCGAGCCTGTTCGCTAAAGCCATTGAATATATGCTTACGTTCATTCCGTGTCCGACTTCGTTATAATCGTAACTCGAAAGATTTAAAAGATTCATAAAGGCAAATTCGCTCATCAATAAATATTCTATGGTCGTTTCAATAGATTTTTTAACGTTTTCCTGATTGTCCTTAAGATTTCCGGTCGTGATAACGTATTCGGCATAAATCTTTGAATATATGTATATCTTTACGGCTTTTTCTTCAAAATTAGTGTCATTTGATTTTATAATAGTTTCGATATGTTCCAGAATATCGTTGTCGTACTTTTCCTTGTCTTTAATTTCGATGTAGAGATTATCGACCCCGTTGTTCTTAAGCCTCAAAGCATCGCTTTGGGAAAAAATAAGGGCTTTAGACCTATACAGGATATAGTTTTCACCTGATTTTATATAGAGGGGATAATCGGAATTTTTTCCGAAAATCAAACTTTCGATTATTATAGGAGTATATTGAGGTTTTTCCATTTATTATTTTATATTTTTAAACAATTTCTGATTTCAGCCCTTTTTTCTGAACGCCTTCCTTAAATTCTTCAGCCTGTTTTCTTTCTCCCACTATGGTGCCGTAATGCATAGGAATCGACGTGTCGGCTTTGATTTTTAAGGCGGCTTCTATTGCTTCGGCAGGAGTCATAACATATGTGCCGCTTACGGGAATAAATAACAGGTCTATATTTTCCGATGCCAGATTATCCATTTCGGGTATATGGTCGGTATCGCCGGTATGGTATATTTTGACGCCGTTAAAGGTTACGATAAAGCCGAGTTTTTTGTCTTCTTTCGGATGATAAACTTTGCCCGGCTCCCTAAATTTGTTAATGTTATAGGCGGGAACGCCTTTTATGCGCAAATCTTTAAAATCGATTGAATCGCCCGGGCGGATAATCACGATTTTATTATCGTATAATCCGTCTATTTCGTCGTTAGTCATTTCGTTCATAAATAATACGGTTGAATCCTTGATCACTTTATGAATATCGTCGGGAGAAAAGTGGTCGAAGTGTTCGTGCGATATAAAGATATAATCGGCCTTCGGTTCATCGCCGTGCAATTTAAAAGGGTCAAAATATATGTTTATTTTACCGTCGCTGACTAAAAAACTGTCGTGGCAGAATCTTATTATTTCAAGTCCTTTATAATGAAACATAGGAACCTCCAAATATAAATTTGATTAATCGGTTCTTATAATTTTATCACAATTTTTGCCGATTTGTTAATAAAGTTAAATATATTTTGATATATTGAGGTATAATAATTTTATAAATATATATTGTAATTATATGCGGTTGTCGTATATAATAATTTATTGTTGAACGGTCTGTTTCAAGCCATAAAGAAAGGTTGTATTATATTAACAGGCCATTTTAATCTAAAATCTGAGGTGAAAATTATGAAAAACGTGAAAATCAAAAAAAGCTTATTATTTTTCGCGGCTTTCGTCGGAATGTTCGTTTTATTTTTAAGCGGATTTGCGGCATATTATTCCTCTCCGGCGTATTCTCAAGGCTACTATGGCGTCGGCGTGGCCACGCCTAATTTTGCTTTTTCTTTCGGCAACGGCGTAAATGCCTATGAAGCTCCTATGTATGGCGGCTACGTTTACGGATATAACGGTTATTATTACAGGTGGTTTAACGACGGATGGGTTTATTCAAACGTATATGCGGGTCCATGGTATCCGGTAACTGCGGGAATTTATCTTCCGGGGATATTAGCATTTGGTCCGCCCCCGCCCGTTGTGGCTTATCCGGGGTATTTTACATGGTGGACGAATCATGTGGGTCCATGGTATAGGGCTTATCATCCGGGCTGGTGGGCAAGGCATCAAATGTTTTTAAGGAATTACGGCGAATGGCGGTCGCATGTAAATAGTTTTTACCGCAATCATCCTTATCAAAACTGGAGAATGAGAAGACCTTTTAGACAAGGAGGCCAGGGCTACAGGGGACAAGGACAAAGAGGCAGGATGCAACCGGGCTACAGAGGACAAGGCCAAAGAGGCAGGATGCAACCGGGCTATAGAGGACAAGGCCAAAGAGGTCCTGTGCAACCGGGCTATAGAGGACAGGTGCAACACGGAAGGCCGATGCAGCAAGGTCCGGTTTCTAAAGGTCGGGCAAATAAAGGCGGCCATCGTAAAAAACATAGAAACAACGAGTCGCGCTAAAATACGGTTTAATTTTTAAAATTCAATAATTTAATTAATTTAATAAAAAATGGCAGGGGGCAGGGGAGAGATTTATGGCAAATTTAAGAATTGCAATAAATGGATTCGGAAGGATAGGCAGAAACGTCTTTAGAATATTTCAGAGCATGATTGCCAAAGGAGAGCAGGTTGAAATAGTCGCCATTAACGATATTACCAACCCGCAGGTGCTTGCCCATCTTCTTAAATACGATTCCGTTCACGGCAAAGCCGGCTTCTATGTGGGATACGATATAGACCATATAATTGCCGATAACAGGGAAACATTAATTACGGCAATAAAAGACCCTGCCGAACTTTTATGGAAACATCTCGGCGTTGATTTAGTTATCGAATCTACGGGGCTTTTTACCAAAAGAGGCGATGCGGAAAAACATATCCAAGCCGGAGCTAAAAAAGTTTTAATTTCCGCTCCCGCCCATGACCCGGATGTTACTATAGTACTCGGAGTTAACGATAAAATTTACGACAAAAGTAAGCATTCTATAGTGTCTATGGCGTCATGCACCACAAACTGTCTTGCCCCCGTCGCCAAAGTATTGCATGAAAATTTTACGATAGAAAAAGGCAATATGACCACCGCGCATTCTTACACTAACGACCAGAGGATATTGGATTTACCCCATAAAGATTTAAGAAGGGCTAGAGCCGCCTCGCTGTCTATTATTCCGACTACGACCGGCGCGGCAAAAGCTCTTTGCGAAGTATTGCCGGAACTCAAGGACAAGCTCGACGGAATGTCGTTAAGGGTGCCTACGCCGGATGTTTCCATTAACGACCTTGTATGCAAAGTTTCCAAAAAAACTTCCATTTTAGAGGTTAATTCAAAATTAGAGGAAGCTTCCGAAACCTATCTTAAAGGAATTCTTGCGTTCAGCAAAGAGCCTTTGGTTTCCATAGATTATATCGGAGACCCCCACTCTTCTATAATCGATTCTTTGAGCACGAAAGTTATCGGGGACGACCTCGTAAAGGTTCTCGCTTGGTACGATAACGAATGGGGATATTCCACAAGGCTTGCCGAAATGGCGGTTTTTATGACGAAATAAGGAAAATCCGGATGAATAATATTGTTTATATCGATGAAATAGACATCAGGAATAAAACCCTGCTTATAAGAGTGGATTTTAACGTTCCTCTCGACCAGAACGGTAATATTGCCGACGATACGCGTATAAGGGCGGTTCTCCCCACCTTAAATTACTGCCTCGACGAAAATACAAAAGTTGTTTTAATGTCGCATATGGGAAGGCCTAAAGGTAAAAAAGTTCCGGAACTTTCACTGCTGGTAGTGGCAAAAAGACTGAGCAGGCTTTTAGACAAAGACGTTAAATTTGTCGGGGAATGCGTCGGCGAACTTGCGGAAAATACCGTCAAATCAGCCGGCTTCGGCGATATTATACTTCTCGAAAATTTAAGATTTTATCCCGAAGAAACAAACAACGACGACGCGTTCGGCAAAAAATTAGCTTCCCTTTGCGATATTTACGTCAACGATGCATTTGCTACCGCCCACAGATCGCATGCTTCCAATGTTGCGGTTACAAAATTCGTAAATACTTGCGCCGCAGGTTTTCTGATAAGGAAAGAGTTAAATTATTTCACCAGAGCCGTAGAAAACCCTATGAAGCCTTTTGTGGCAATCGTCGGAGGAGCAAAAGTTTCCGGAAAAATAGAAGTCCTGTCTAACTTAGCCGATAAAATAGACAAATTAATTATCGGCGGAGCGATGTCCAATACGTTTCTTAAGGCGTTAGGACACGACGTGGGAAGTTCGCTTGTCGAAGACGAAATGCTCGAATATGCCAAAAAAACTCTTGAAAAAATAAATGAAAAGAAAATAAAGCTTTATCTGCCGGTCGATGTGGTCGTTGCCGACAAATTAGCGCCGGATGCGGAAACAAAGGTTACGACTATTCAGGAGATTCCTAAAGGCTGGATGGCTTTGGATATCGGTCCTGCGACAGTTACTCTTTTTACCGAAGCCATTCAGAACGCTAAAACCATCGTATGGAACGGACCTATGGGCGTCTTTGAAATGGATGCGTTCAGCAGGGGAACTTTTGCTCTGGTTTCCAGCGTTGCAAATGCCTATGCCTTAACGATAGTAGGAGGCGGCGATACCGACGTCGCATTGCACAGGGCGGGTGAATTTGCAAAAATGTCATATGTTTCGACCGGAGGCGGAGCATTTCTTGAGCTTCTGGAGGGGAAAAAACTGCCGGGCATAGAAGCGTTAATCGACTGTTCCAAAAAAAATAATTTAAAACAACAGACTATAAAACAATAGCAACTTTAATGAAAAAAAAATTAGTCATATTAATTTCCGTTTTCATTCCCATCCTAATATTAGACCAGTTATTGAAATTTTTTATAAATAACGGAATACCTTTGACCGATAAAATAACGGTCGTAAGCCATTATTTCAATATAGTCCATATAGACAACACCGGCGTTGCGTTTGGATTTATGAGCGGCTATTCGGCTCTGTTTATAATATTTCTTACGGCTTTAATAATTGCGGCTATAACATACTTTTTATTCAAGGCAAAAATCGACGCCGGTTTATTTATAATATCTTCGTCCTTGATTATTTCAGGCGCATTTTCAAATCTTTTAAGCAGGATTTTTCAGAGATATGTAGTAGATTTTCTAGATTTTCATATTTACGGCTATCACTGGCCGAGTTTTAATTTAGCGGACAGTTCTGTTGTCGTCGGAACGATACTGCTTTTTATATCGGTTATAAAATATATTTAAAAATTTAGAATATTAATTTAAATGAAAGTTTTGGCAGATAAAAATTACGATTTTAATAAGATAGAAAGCAAATGGCAGTCTTTATGGGAAAAAGAAAATACGTTTGCCGTAAAGAATGCTGTGGAAAATAAGCCGAAATTTTACTGTCTGGAGATGTTTCCGTATCCTTCCGGCAGAATTCATATGGGCCATGTCAGGAATTATGCCATAGGGGATGCCGTTGCCCGATTTAAAAGATTAAATGGCTTTAACGTGCTTCACCCGATAGGATTCGACAGTTTCGGGCTTCCCGCCGAAAATGCCGCGATAAAGAATAAAACCAACCCCGCCTTCTGGACCCGAAATAACATAGATTATATGGCGGCGCAACTTAAAGAACTCGGTTTTTCGTACGATTGGAACAGAATCGTAATAACTTCCGACCCTGAATATTATAAATGGGAGCAGTTATTTTTTCTGCAAATGTTCAAAAAAGGGCTGGCTTATAAAAAGATTTCCAACGTCAACTGGTGCGATTCCTGCAATACGACTCTTGCCAACGAACAGGTGGAAGACGGCAGATGCTGGAGATGCGGCAATAGCGTGAATATAAAAAATATGGAGCAGTGGTTTTTTAAAATAACCGCTTATGCGGAAGAACTGCTTGATGATTTGGACGGTTTAGGCGGCTGGCCGGACAAAGTCAAAACTATGCAAAGGAACTGGATTGGAAAAAGCTCCGGCTTAAGCCTGTTTTTTAAGGTAGAAGGTTCGGAAGACAACAAAGACGAAATAGAAATATTCACGACGAGACCGGATACTATTTTCGGAGCGACTTTTGTCGCAATGTCCCCGTTTCATCCGCTTGCGAAAAAATTGATTAAAACCCCCGAAAAGATAGCCGAACTGGAAAAAATGACGCATAATTCGTTAATTTCCAAGGATATTTCAGAAAAAGAAGGTTTTTTTACAGGTTCTTTTGCCGTAAATCCTTTTAACGAAAAAAAAATGCCGGTATATATCGCAAACTTTGTTTTAATGGATTACGGAACGGGCGCGATAATGTCCGTTCCCGCTCATGACGTGCGCGATTACGAATTTGCCGAAAAATACGGGATTGAAATAATCAGGGTAATCAAACCGGCAACCTCCGGAAAAGAAGATGAAAGACTGCCTTTTACCGCATCCGGAACGCTGATTAATTCGGGAGAGTTTGACGGGCTTTTTTCAGAAGAAGCTAAAGAAAAAATTTCCGCATATGCCGAAAAAACGGGAATAGGCAGGAAAGTTGTCAATTATAGGCTCAGGGACTGGGGAATATCGAGGCAGAGATACTGGGGATGTCCTATTCCTGTAGTATATTGCGAAAAATGCGGAACCGTTCCTTTAAACGAAAGCGATCTCCCGTTAACGCTTCCGGGCGATGCCGCGTTTACCGGCGAAGGCGTTTCGCCTTTAAAAAAACTTAAATCGTTCGTAAACGTAAAATGCCCTAAATGCGGCGGCAATGCAAAGCGCGAGACGGATACGATGGATACGTTCGTGGAATCTTCGTGGTATTTTTTAAGATATACTCTTTTGGACAGGAAAGAAGAAGTTCCGTTCAAAGGCGAAGACGCCGCTTACTGGCTGCCGGTGGACCAATACATAGGCGGGGTCGAGCATGCCGTTATGCATCTTCTGTATTCAAGATTTTTTGTTAAAGTTTTAAGGGATTTAGGATATTTTAAATTAAACGAGCCGTTTAAAAATCTTTTAACGCAGGGAATGGTGGTAAAAAACGGCGCAAAGATGTCGAAATCTAAAGGCAACGTAGTTGACCCCGACGGACTTATTAAAAAATTCGGAGCCGACACCGTAAGACTGTTCGTTCTTTTTGCCGCTCCGCCGGAAAAAGACCTTGAATGGAACGATTCCGGAGTCGAAGGGGCATTCAGGTTTATTAATAGATTTTACAGAACCGTAATTGCAGGGTCGGAAATCCTTAAAGATGCGGACGGCGATGCCGATACAAATCAAAATATTAAAGAAATTATTTACAAGTTAAGCCGGATAATCGAGAAAACGGAAACGGAAATGGAAGGACGCTATCATTTCAACACGATAATCAGTTCTTCGATGGAGTTAATTAACGAATTTAACGATTTTATAACCGGCGAAGCCCGTAAAGAAACAGTTCTGAGCAAAGCCGATAAATATTTGCTTAAATACTTTTTAAACTCCGTTATTTTAATACTGTATCCTTTCACTCCGCATGTTTGTTCGGAAGCATTCGAAATATTGAACGGCTCGCTTATAGAAAATGAGCCTTGGCCCGAAATAATAGATACCGGCTATGTTCGGGAAAACTGCAATATCGCGGTGCAGATAAACGGGAAAATGCGCGACCTTATAGTTGCCGATATAAATTCGGATGAATCTGCGGTGCTTAAAATTGCATTGGAGAGCGCCAAAATAAAAAAATACGTCGAGGATAAAAGCCTTATTAAAAAAACGATATACGTTAAAAATAAACTGTTGAGCATAATAATATGAAAAATAAACTTATACTTTTTGTTTTTATTTTATTTACCGCCGCTCTTTCTACCGCCTGCGGTTTTAGGATTTTAAACGGAAAAGAAGGTCCTGTTAAGAAATATAATAATATATCGCAGATATATATAAAACCTTTTAAAAATTTAACCTATAAAAGCGGCGCAGGAGTATATTTTTCCAACAATATCGCAAATTATCTCAATGTCCAGACCGATATGTTTACATCGAATAAAAACGACGCGCTCTATTATTTAACCGGAAAGATTACCTCGATTCAGAACAGCGTAATGTCTTATACCGGCGTTGCCGCGGCGGTGGATTATATGATAACGGTAAACGCGACGGTAAGTATGTATAAGACTAACGGAAAGATAATTTTTAGGAATGTCGGTTTTTCTTCAGGGGCAACTTATTATAATTATATTAATCCTCTTATTGCGCATAAACAGGAAAAAATGGCGATAGAAACGGTTTCTAAAAGAATTGCCAGAAAAATCGTAATATATATAGAAACTAAAAAATTAACCTCATATTAAATCTTCTTGTATTTTGCGTATATAATAAGAGTTATTTTTGCGAATAGATAGCCTAAAATGCCGCCGGCAATTACGTCTAAAGGATAATGTTCGCCGTCGTAAACCCGGGAAAAGGCGACTGTAAACGCAAGAATATAAAATAATTTTTTGTGTTTAGGAAATATATAAGAAAGAGCCACTGCCAGCGAAAAAGCGGTTACGGAATGACCCGAAGGAAAAGACCGTTCGGTCAGATGCCTTCCCAGCAGGTTTATATGTACCGCCCCGGTCTTTATTAGATTGTGAAGCGCTACGACGGGTCTGGGCCTGCTTACGGCTCTTTTAATTATTATGTCGAATATGCCCGGGACTATCTGAGTCAAAAAAAGCAGAAAGAACGATTCCTTAAATTTCGGACGATTATAAAAATAAACATAAACAAGAACCAGCCAGTAAGCAACCCAGCCGTTGCCGAGATACGTAACCGCCCTCATATTATCGTTCAATAAAGAAAAATGAAAGTTATTGTTTATTAATAAAAAAACGGCCGTATCTAAATGAAGAATATAGGAAAGCATAAATTTATGTTTTGTTTTTATGGTTTATTAAGATATAATTTTAATAGAATAATTTGCTAAGTGCAACAATAAAAAAAGGGTATTAATTTATGCAGGCTGTCATAATGGCGGGGGGTTTCGGAACAAGGCTTAAGCCTTTAACCAATAATACCCCTAAGCCGATGATACATATCGCGAACAAGCCGATGATGGAGCATGTTATTAATCTCCTTAAGACATATGGCATCAATGATTTAATCGTCCTGTTGTACGTCCAGCCCGAACTTATAAAAAATCATTTTAAAGACGGAGCCGATTTCGGAGTAAAGATAGAATACGTTCTTGCCGAAGAAGATTATGGGACGGCGGGGGCGGTAAAAAATGTCGAAAATATAATAAAAGAAGACAATTTTGTCGTAATCAGCGCGGATATTATTACCGATATTAATTTAAGCAGGCCTATAGATTTTCATATAAGCGGGAAAAGCGATGCCACGATAGTCCTTACGAGAGTCGAAAACCCTCTGGCTTTCGGAATCGTAATTACGGACAGCGAAGGCAGAATAACCAAATTTCTTGAAAAGCCCACATGGTCTGAAGTATTCAGCGATACTATAAATACCGGAATTTATATTTTAAATAAGTCGGCATTAAAAATGATTCCCGAAAAAAGCGAATTTGATTTTTCGAAAGACCTTTTCCCTATACTTTTAAAGGAAAATAAAAATCTTTTCGGCCATATATCGTCGGGCTACTGGAAGGACGTAGGCACGCTTTCCGAATACAGGCAGAGCCAGTTAGACATTATATCCGGAAAGATAGATTTGAATATCGAAGGAGAATCCCTTCCCGATAAAAATATAAAAATAGGCGGTAAAAGCATTATAGACATAAGCTGCGACGTTGAAGATTCTATATTTGGAAAAGACGTCCATATTCTCCGGGACTGTAAAATAAAAAATTGCGTTATAGGAGATAACTGCACTATAGGCGATGCCACTCAGATAAGCGGTTCGGTTATAGGGAAAGGTTCAAAGATAGGCTCAAATTGCGACATACAGGAAGCCGTATTGGGATATAAATCGGTCGTGGGGAGTAATGTTTTTATCGGTTCCGGCGCCGTAATATCCGACGTATGCCATATAGGCAACAGTGCGGTTATAAATCCGAACGTTAAGATATGGCCGTTTAAGAATGTGGAAGACGGCGCCATATTATCTGAAAGCCTCATATGGTCGGATAAATGGAGCGCAAAAATATTCGGGCAATACGGCATAACCGCCCTTGCAAATTTAGAAGTTACCCCTGAGTTTGCGTCTAAACTGGGAGCGGCATTCGGGGCGACGATAGGCAAAAACAGGACGATTTCCGTATCCCGGGACAGCCATAAGACGTCTCGTCTTTTTTCAAGGGCTATGATGTCCGGCGTACTTTCGGTCGGCGTTAACGTTAACGATTTCAGCGATACCCCTATTTCTATAGTACGGTATCAGGCAAAACAGTTCAAAAGTTCCGGCGGCATACACGTCAGAAAACATCCATTCGACAAAAAACTTCTAAATATAAAATTTTTCGATTCAAACGGTTTAGACCTGTCTTCTCTTGGAGAACAAAAAATAGAAAGGCTGTTTTTCAGGGAAGATTATTCGAGGGTGGGGTCGGAAGATACCGGAGAGATATTTTATCCGACGCACGGAACGGAATATTATACCGACGGTTTTCTCAATACGATAGACGTCGATAAAATTATAAAGAGAAAATTTAAAATCGTAATAGACTATTCATACGGGAGTTCAAGCAAGATTTTTCCTTCAATAATAGGAAAATTAGGAATAGATTCGGTTCATCTCAACGCAAATTTAGACCAGACCAAGATAACAAAAACGGAAAGAGAATTTAAAAAGTCGCTTAAAGAGCTGTCCAGCATAGTCAGGTCTATAAACGCGGATCTGGGAATTTTTATCGATAACGGCGGAGAAAAGATTTATATTTGCGATGAAAACGGCGACAATATCGACGGCAATACGGCTTTAACTTTAATGGCGCTTTTAGTTATGAAAACGGAAAAAACCGACAGGTCTATTACCGTTCCGGCAGGTTCTTCTTTTAATATAACAAAATCGGCTAAAGATTATAACTTCGAAATATTTTTTGCCAAAAATTCTTCGAGCTGTCTTATGGAAAAATCGGCTAATTCCAATATTTACTTTGCCGGCGATAACGAGGGCGGATATATTTATTCAAAGTTTATGCCTGCTTTCGACGGAATGTATTCGGCGATAAAACTTCTTGAAATGCTTGCAAAACTGAACACTTCGATTAAAAACGAGATGAGGTTTATAGAACCGACTTATTTCGAATATAAAAGAGTTCCGTGTCCTACCG
>JAJZJD010000017.1 GCA_021828445.1 bacterium | reverse complement strand
CTTCAGGCAAGACCGCTCTTCTTACCTGCGATGTATGGGAGCATGCCTATTATATCGATTATCGCAATGCCAGACCGAGCTATATTGAGCATTTCTGGAATCTTGTAAATTGGAAATTCGTTGCCAATAATTTCGGCTCTTAACCGTTTAATTTAGAAAAAGAATGACGTCCCTTATTTTAGAAGTAAATAAGGGACGTTTTTATTTTTAGCGGATATAATATTACGTGTCCATAAATCTGCCGTGCCCTTTCAATAAAACCCTTAACATCTTCAAGTTATAATAGATAAACTTGACTAACTGCCATGGAATAAACGTTCTTATAAATACGGTATATTTAGTAGGCGCCATAAACGACCTCGCCTCTTTAGAATAAGGAACATATTCGGTTAGGTCTTTTACGCTTTTATCTTCCATAATGCACCAGCCTCCGGTCATTTTTTACATTTAAATTAATATTATATTTTGCCTTCCGAATTATCAATCGGGAATAAACTGCCACAAAAACTTTCCTTTCATCTTCCACATAAATAAATAATGGAGCATATATTTAACCCAGTGTCCTGCAAGACCTATATCGCCGAAAGTATAATTTAGATTTCTGCCGAATTTATATTTTTCGTAATTAGGAACTACCGGATCCATAGTCAATAAAGCGGCGGAACCGCGCGTCATCGATTTGCCCATAGAGGTTATACATATTGCGCCGAATTCCGTCATCGACGCCTGCTGCGTAGCTTCCTCGGCTCCTTTCTTTACCATGTCGATAATGGAAAGCGCAACCGTATGTCCGATAATTCCCGATGCCATACCGGTTCTGGGCGGACTCGGAACAATAAGTGTGCCGTCAGGCGCTTTAAAAGGTTTGCTTATAGAATGCGGAGGGGCAAAAGCTATCCCTGCGGCAAATATGTTTTTATAAACAGGATTATTATACTTTTTAGGCCAGTCGGAATTTTTCCATTCTTCAAAAGGTTTTGCCGCGGATAAGTAATCGGCATCTACTTTCATAAACCCGCTCGGCACGCACATCTGACTTTTTATGTCGTTGCCGTCTTTATCTATGTAGGCGATAGGAATGCCGGCAAACGGCGGGATAAGCATAGCAAAATCAAAATCCAGTTTACCTTCCTCCCCTTCAATATTGACGTAATCCAAAGAACCTTCTTCGACCTTGCGAACATGCGCCCTTTCTACCCATTTTATGCCTTTTTCCAGAAAAGTAGATTCTGCAAAAAGCTTGCCGGAAACCAAATTCCCGTTCTTTTTTACTATGACTCCTCCGACCCCGAAATCTCCGAGAGCGGGTTCATTTGATATCCATGTTATATCGGCATTACGGCGGACTCCGCGCCTGTTAAGGTCAAATTCTAAATTATGTATAAATTCGAATGCCGCCCCTTGGCAAGTAGCCGTTCCGTGTCCGGTGCCGACGACAAACTTTTGTCTCTTGCCCTGCTTCATCTTTTCTACGGCTTTCAAATAATTATCGCGGGTTTTTACTGCATGGGGCAGCGTGCATATAGAATCGGAATAACCGGCATCCGGTCCAAGTCCGGGCGTTGCCGCATAATTAAGTTTCGGTCCGGTTGCGTTTATTAAATAGTCATATTTAATCTGTTCCGTTTTGCCGTCGGAATATTTTACGACGACGTATTGGTCCCGACTATCGGGGCGTATCTCCTCAGCCGCTCCTTCCTTAAATATAATTCCGTGTTTTTTATAAACCGGCTCCAGATCAAACTGCGTCTTTTCCGGCTGCATCGAACCTACGCCGACCCATACCAACGAAGGAACGTAAGAAAAATTTTTTCGAGGCGATATCACTATGACTTCATGCTTACTGCCCAATTCTTTTTTTAAATTTAATGCGGCTGTATTTCCTGCAAAACCGGTTCCTAAAACTACGATACGGGCCATTCTATTATTCCCCCCCCTGTAATATTTTAATTAAAATCAATGATATGAAACTTATTTAATTTATCTCTATTTCTTATTTTATTTTTTAGGATAAAAAATTAATATATTACGATATTGATATATGCGCATTATAGCATATTGAGACGTAATTTCAAAGAGATTTATAAATACGATTTATAAATTGCCGCAGAAATAATTTTAAGGTATAATAATAACAATATGGAAACGCTCGATAAAATAAAGCTAATCTATTCTTTCACGGATAACGACGCTTCTAATTTAATGCAGTTAAGCGGCTTAATGGGATCCAACGCAAACGATTTCATTTCCAATACTTATTCTTTTATTGCCAATTTTGACGACTTTAGCAAGTTCCTCCCTAATGAAGAAATTAGAAACAGGCATCAGGAAAAGCTTAAATTTTGGTTTATGAGTCTTTTTTCGGGAACTTATAATAATGAATATTTGCGCAAATTGAAGCGGATAGGAGAAGTCCATGCCGAAATAAAACTGCCTTCCCACTATGTAAGCGCCACGATGAATTATATAAGAAATTTTATACACGGGATTATTCTTAAAAATTTTCCAAGTTCGAGCAAAAGAGACGAACTTATAGCATCCGTAAATAAAATTATCGATATTAATCTGGATATTATTATCAGTTCTTATATAAGCGAAGGAAAATTTTACATCGCGAATACAAAATTTGAAACAAAAATAATTAAATTCAGTTCAAAATTTTCTTATATATTAGACCTTGCTTTGATAATATCGCTCATCATTTCGACTATTATGGTTTTTCTCCTGTTTGCATTTGAGATCTATAATTTTGCGTTCGGGGGCGGCGACTTTGAATCCACCGTTGTAGATATTTTAGGAGCGATGCTGATTGTATGGGCGATAAGGGAACTGCTTGAAGAAGAGGTTAAGAAACTTCAAGGACATAAATTTGCCTTAAGCGCTTTTATAGGTCTTGCAATGGCGGCGCTGCTAAGAAAGATATTGATTTTTTCGCTTGTTTCACAAAAATCTACGGAAGTAGCCATCCTCGGCTTCCTTGTTTTAGTGCTGGGAATAGTATATTGGCTAATGAACAAAAGCCCGCAATCTTAATATGCAGTTAAGTATTTATAAAAAAATATTGCCTATAAAACTAATAAGTGTTAGAATTAAGATTGAAAAATATTTTTCGGGATGTGGCGCAGTTGGTAGCGCACCTGCTTTGGGAGCAGGGGGTCGCACGTTCAAATCGTGTCATCCCGACCATTAAAAACCTACAGCACATTATTAACAAACAGATTAAAATCGGGACGTGGCGCAGCTCGGTAGCGCACCTGCATGGGGTGCAGGGGGTCGCAGGTTCAAATCCTGTCGTCCCGACCATTAAAATAATGCAATAGTTATTCGTAATTTTTAATATCGCCCATATGCATTTTTACGGTTATTTAATCGTCGCCTCCGTAACAATATTTTTACTAACCCTGTTCCTTATTATTAAAAAACCCTACAAAATAGGAATAGGCTACAGCGCTATTATAGGCGCCCTGCTTGCTCTTATCTTTAACGTAATCGTCCTCAAGGATATCATAAAGGTCTTCGATATAGTCTGGGATGCGACTTTTACGTTCGTCGCAATAATAATAATTTCGATAATTCTCGACGAAATAGGATTTTTTGAATGGGCGGCGCTTCACATCGCAAGATTTGCGGGCGGCAGCGGCAGAAAAATGTTTGTTTACGTTGTAATTCTCGGCGCTTTGGTTTCTGCGCTTTTTGCCAACGACGGGGCGGCGCTTATTATAACGCCGATAATTTACGAAAAAATGAAAGCGCTCAAGTTCGAAAGAAAAAATATGCTCCCGTTTATTATGGCGGGCGGATTTATTGCCGATGCGGCGAGTATTCCTTTCAAGATTTCCAATCTGGTAAATATCGTTTCGGCGGATTATTTTCATATAGGTTTTTTTACTTACTTTATAGATATGTATATGCCGGATTTGTTTTCGATAGCTGTATCGCTGATTGTTTTATTCCTTTATTTTAGAAAAGATATCCCCAAAAATTACGATGTGCGATTATTAAAAAACCCTAAAGACGCCGTTAAAGACCCTGCAATTTTTAAATTTTCTTTTTTGATTTTAGCATTGCTCTTATGCGGCTATTTTTTAAGCGAGTTCTTAAACCTGCCGGTGTCCATTTTTGCGATAGCCTTTGCAATTATATTTATTCTGTTAGGATTTAGAAGCCCCGCCGTTAATTTAAAAACCGTTTTTAAGAACGCCCCGTGGAATATAGTCGTATTTTCGCTTGGAATGTATTTAGTGGTTTTCGGGCTTAAAAATGCGGGCTTGACATATCTGCTCGGAAAATCCATTTCTTATTTTGCCGGTTACGGCGGCTTCATTCTTACCGTCTATACAGGATATCTTGCCGCCTTAGTATCTTCGGTTATGAACAATATGCCTACCGTAATGATAAATTCTCTTGCTATTCATTCGGCAAATCTCAAAGATATTATGCTTAAACCTGCCGTTTACGCCAACGTAATCGGCTGCGATTTGGGTCCTAAATTGACCCCTATAGGCTCTCTGGCGACGCTGTTGTGGCTTAACGTCCTCGAAAGGAAAGGAATTAAGATAACATGGGGTTATTATATGAAAGTGGGCTTTATAATCACAGTCCCTGTCCTTTTTGCAACTTTGCTGGGCTTATATTTAAGAATATTTTTATTTTAATTTTTATTATAAAACTGTTAAATCATGCCCGGTAACGGTAAAGAAAATGAAAAAGTTATAACTATTAACGGCATTATAAAAAAAGCCGTATTTCAGAATGCCGAAAACGGCTTTACAATTCTTAACGTATATTCCAACGGAAAATTTATTACCGCTTCGGGCACATTTTTCGATAAGCCGATTTCGGATTCAAAAGTTAAACTAAAAGGCAAATTTATCCATCATAAAAAATACGGCTACCAGTTTAACTTCACGCAGTATGAGGTATCCCTCGCAAATACGAAAACCGCTATAATAGATTATCTATCTTCGAGTATTTTTAAAGGCATAGGAAAAGTCATCGCCGGACAGATTTACGAAAAATTCAAAGAAAAAACGCTGGATATAATCGATAACGAACCGGAAAAACTAAAGGAAGTCGGCGGGATCGGCAGGATTAAACTTGCTAAAGTGCTTGAAGGACTCAAGGAAACTTACGGGTTAAGAAAAGCAATAATGTTTTTTAAGCCTTACCAGTTTAGCGATTATCAGATTAAATCGGTTTATAATCAATTTAAGGACAAAGCTATTGCGATAGCGCAAGAAAATCCTTATCTTTTTACCGAGATAAAAGGAATCGGGTTCAAAAAAGCCGATATTATGGCTGAAAAGTTAGGAATTAAGAAGGACGACCCCAATAGAATCAAAGAGGCTATAAAATATATTATTTCAAATTATTGCGAAAATTCGGGAAACTGCTTTGTATATTATAAAGACGTTAAAAACGGAATTAAAGATATTATAGAAGATACAAGTTTGATAACTGAAGCCGATTTAAAAAAATATATAAGCGATTTAATAATAAATAGACAATTGATTGCCGATTTTGACGGGGTTTCTCCGGAAAAAAATATAGACTTAACGCTAATCGAAGACGGAAACGAATTGAACAGCTTTAAAATATATCCTCCTGTTTACTATTTCAGCGAAATAGGCATATCGAAAGAATTAAAAAGAATTGCCGGATACGGATATACCGGACGGGAAGACGGAAGAGAAACAAAATTAAAAGAAAAGATAATGAACGATAAAGATTCGATATCGCTTACGGAAGAACAAAAACTTGCCGTTTTTAACGCTTTGAACCGCAAGATCTCAATTATTTCCGGCGGTCCGGGAACCGGAAAATCAACCGTAATTAAAACTATCGTTTCTCTATACGACGGTAATAAAATTGCCCTGACTTCTTTATCGGGAAAGGCGGCGCAAAGACTTTCGGATATTATAAATACCAATAGCAATACCAATAGTAATAATAGCAATATAGATATTTCTACTATTCACAGACTTTTAAAGGCGCAGTTCGACAGGCAGACAAACGAATCATTCTTTACCTTTAATGAAAACAACAAACTTCCCCACGACTTAATCGTCATAGATGAAATGAGCATGGTCGATATAATCATTTTTTATAAACTGCTAAAAGCTGTAAAAGACGGCGCCTCTCTGGTTTTAGTAGGCGATGCCAATCAGATACCTTCGGTAAGTCCGGGCGATGTTTTGAGGGATTTAATATATTCATATTCCGGCATATCCGATACTTATGAAACGGGGGCGTTTTTCCCGATAGTTTTTTTAACGAAAGTATTCAGGCAGAATGAAGGCGGACTGATAAATTTAAATGCCCACAATCTTTTAAATAATAAAAAATTTATTACCGAAAAAAAAGAAACCGGGGGAAAAGAATTTATAATAAAATACAAAAAGGGTTATGATGCGGCGGATTCGGGCAAAGAAGAACTTCTAAAAGATTTTATAGAATTTATTAAGAAGATTGCAAATAATAGAATAAATAAAAAAATAATAAATGCTTCCGCTTTTGACGATATTCAAGTTTTGACCCCTATGCGTAAAGGAGATTTAGGCTATAATAACCTGAATAAAATATTACAGGGCATATTTAACCCGCTGCCGGATTATACTGAAGACGCAACGGACATTCCGACAATTTACGCGGCGGAAAATACCGCGGAAAATTTAAATAGACCGGTATTCATCTGCAACGGTATTCAATTCAGGCTATACGACAGAGTTATACAAAAGAAAAATAATTACGACCTCGACGTTTTTAACGGCGATACGGGCTATATCGTAAATATAGACCATAATGAAAAAACCTTATCCGTCGATTTCTCCATAAATAATAATCTTGACGGTAAAAACAAGACGGTAATTTATGATTTCTTAGACGTTTACGAAAATATAATGCACGCCTATGCCCTTTCCATTCATAAAGCTCAGGGCAGTGAATTTAATAACGTCGTTGTTTTATTCCACCAGTCGCATTATATGATGCTTAAGAAAAATTTATTATATACCGCCATCACCAGGGGAAAGAAAAATGTCGTTATCTTTGGAACGTTCAAGGCCTTCGGCATAGCAATGAATTCAAAAGAAGAAAAAAGGAATTCCGGATTAAAAAACCGCCTTGCGGAAGTATTTAAAAAATGAGCGTCGGAAATTACGTTTTTAACTGGCGGAGAGAGAGGGATGAGCGTCCTTAGGGACGCTAAAAACGACGAACTTCCTCTTGCGGGCTTCGCCCTTCGAGGGTTCGAATCCAATTACTTTTTAGATATTTCTTACTGATTTGAAAATTACATTTTTAACTGGCGGAGAGAGAGGGATTCGAACCCTCGGTACATCTTTTAGGACATACATTCGCTTAGCAGGCGAACGCCTTCGACCTACTCGGCCATCTCTCCGAAATGATATTTAATTAAATTAATAAACTAATATAACATTATAGAGATTTTTATTCAAGCGGTAATACGACGGCATTAATATGCCTTATATAGTCTAAGAGAATGCCTATTTTCTACCCCTCAGCCTGACTATTTTTACGAAATCCGTAGAACCGGGTTCTCCGATAGGAACGCCGCCGGTTAATATCGCATAATCGGGGCTTTTACTTCCTGCATTTTTCAGTCCGCCGTTAATTAAATCGATTACGTCTTTTAAATCGATATCCTTATCCTCTATATTTTTCATAACGGCGCATGAAACTCCGTAACTTAAAGACAATTTTCGCTTTACGAATTCATTCGGGACTATAGCGAGGATAGGCACATGCGGCTTTAACGACGATATCAAATTAGCGGTATAACCCGACCTGGTTATTGCCGCTATAATAGAATTTTTTAAAAGTTTAGACGCCGCAACCGACATTTCGGCAATTATATTAGAAATATCCGGCGTATGACGTCCGGTTAAATATTCTTCGCCGTTGCCGAATTTATAAATTTTATTAAACATTGCGCTATTTTCGGTAGCTCTTATAATCTTCGACATATATTTAACGGCTTCCGCAGGGTATTTGCCGACAGCGGTTTCTTCGGACAGCATTACCGCATCCGTTCCGTCAAAAATAGCGTTGGAAATATCGGTAACCTCGGCCCTTGTCGGGGATTCATTTTCAACCATGGACAAAAGCATCTGGGTTGCCGTTATAACCGGCTTTTTGTAAAAATTTGCAACGGATATTATCCTTTTTTGCTCAAGAGGTATGTTCTCGACGGGGGCTTCTACGCCGAGGTCTCCTCTAGCCACCATCAAAGCGTCTGAAACCATGGCTATCTTCTCGATATTTTTTAGCGCTTCCACTTTTTCTATTTTTGCAATAATTAAAAACTCTTTTTCGGGATAGTTGTTTTTAAGGAAATCTTTAACATATAAAATATCTTCGCAACCTCTGACAAAGGAAACCGCAAACATATCGACATTATGTTCCACGCCGAATTTTAAAAATTCTTTGTCGTTGTAGGTAATGGAAGGAATGTTTAGAACAGAATCCGGAAAATTTATGCCTTTTTCCGGCTTAAGTATGCCGTCGGTTAAAACTTCCGCCTCAAGTTCATTTTCGTTTAGCTTTTTTATTATTTTTAACTTTATCTTTCCGTCGTCTATATATACTAAACTTTTAGGTTTTATATCTTTGCAGAGATAGGCATAATCTATGAAAATCTTCTTTCCATCGGATACGATATGTCTATTCGTTAATGTCATTATATCCCCTTTATTAATGGGGATATAATCTTTCAGTAATTTTCCGGTTCTTATTTTTGGTCCCGGCAAATCAATCAAAATACCTGCGTCTTTGGATATAGATCTTATGCTTTTAATCGCTTTGATAAAATAACTTTCATCTCCATGGGAAAAATTCAGCCTTATAACGTCGGCTCCGTTTTTTATAATATTTTCAAGCACGTGCTTGCCGTCGCTTGCCGGTCCCAGAGTAGCGACAATCTTAACTCTTTTCCTGCCGATATTAAACATGGAATATTTTAACCGCTTTTTATCGTTTTTATTTTATCGAAATTATATCAGATTATGTGAAACCCTTCAAATTTTATTCCTTACGTCTTTACAAATCTATGGTTAAAGGGGTAAAATAATAAATATGATTAATCTTTATAATCCGCAAAATTTTTCGTCCATATTCTCTATATTAATTACCGCATTTCTCTTAGGAATAGTTCACGGATTTACTCCGGACGAACATACATGGCCGATTACGTTCAGCTATTCCATAGGCAGTTACAGCACGAAAGGCGGATTTAAAACCGGCGTCCTGTTTTCCCTCGCATTTACTTTTCAAAGAGCCGTCGCATCGGAACTGTCTTATTACGCTCTCGGAAAAATATTAACGAAACCGGACGTCGTTCCTGTAATATACATATTCGTCGGCATAGTGATGTCGTTTGCCGGAGCTTACGTAATAGGACTTGGAGAAAACTTCGAACTGTTCGAAGGGCTTGAAAAAATATTTTTGAAATTTCTAAAAATTAAAACTCTTAAGCCGCAATCAAAACATATAAACGATAAATCGCGTCAGATTCCCATATATATGGTACTGCTTCACGGATTTATCGCCGGATGGGGTACCGGCGCTTTCGCGATTATAGTTTACACGGTCCTTGCTCCAAAAATGCCTAACGGATATACCGGGTTTCTGCCGGGTCTTTTATTCGGTTTCGGAACTATGGCTACCCAGATAATTATAGGCATGTTTGCGGGAAGGTTTATGGAGCGCCTTAATATCCCGAAAAAAGGCATAGAATATATCGCAAGAAAAACATCGGGACTTACTCTTTTTTGGGGCGGGCTGGCTTTTGTACTTGCGGCGGCATTGGAAATAGCCTTTCCTGAACTTATTCGGGCAGGCTTTATCACGCCCGTTAAAGTCCACAATCTTCACAGCCTTGGAGTCGGATTCTTTCTGGTTATTTTTATACTCTTGTTTATATTGACGACGTCGTTTATTAAATCCTTAAAATACGTAAAAAATAACGGCTCGGAATTCCTTTAAATAAAAATCAATGGAGAATTTTATTCCTTTATTCTATCCTTAAATATTTCACTGTTGTAAATTGCAAAATATTTCTTTACCCTTTTATAATATCCGTAATAGAAATCCGAAAAAAGCCTGTTGGTGCTTTCGGAAATATCAAGATTCAATCTATCATTGCCGCCGCCGTTTGTTCCGTATGACGCCAAAGACCTGCTGACTAACGTCGGACCGACGTTATATGCAAATAATGCAAGCTTCAAATTTTTAAATTCATATAATAAGCTTAACAAATATCTTGCGCCTATTTTTATGTTTAAAGAAGGGTTGTACAGATAATTTATCGGAAGATACTCTATATATCTTGTATTATAATTAAATTTTTTAGACTTTATGTTGTATTTTTTGATAAGATAAAGCCCCGTTACCGGTTTAATCTGCATAAGACCGACGGCTCCCATATTCGAGTAAGAAAAATTATTAAACGAACTTTCCACCCTTATAACAGCCAGAATCAATGCCGGATTTATCTTGTATTTTTCCCCTAAATTAAAAATGAGACCGGAAACCTTCTTTTCCTCCGACACGGGAAGTCCCGAGTTAAAGGTTTTTATAATTTTAAAAATCTTTAACTTTTCATAATCGACGCGGATTTTATTTTTAAGCAGTTTTACGTCCTGCCGCTCCTTTAAATAGCTGTAATACATAGGAATAACATAACAATAAGACAAAAAGGCTACGGAAATTAATACCGACAGCAATAAAAAATAAGGTAAAAAATATTTAAATTGGATTTTGTTTATTAATTTTCTTATAATAATTCTCAGTCCAAATAAAATTTTTCTAATTTTTTTCAAAATTTACTCCAAAAACGTTAAAATTTTAATAAAAAATATATATTTTATTTACAAACAAATACTTTTAATACATATTTTGATTAAAATATATCATAAGTTAATATAAAAGTCAAATTTATAACCTTTTTTGCGGTAAAAACGCCGATTTAACTGAAAAAATCCTTAAAAAAATAATAGTCTTATGTTATTGTAAAAAAATATTTTCTTGCTATCTATTTTAAAAAATGGTAAATTAAAACAATCGGCCTATTTTGCTATTTTGGTTTTAGTTAATGCGTTTTATTTAAAATCTGTTTAACTTACGTCTAAAATTTAAAATTAATTTTAAACCTTTAAAAGGAGAACAAAAATGGCTGATCAGACAAAAATGGCTATCATTTCTATTCACGGAACGCTGGATATGGCTTACCCGCCGCTTATTCTTGCATCGACGGCGGCAACCCTGGATATTGAGAGCGCAATATTCTTTACGTTTTATGGATTGCAAATACTCAAAAAAGATGCGGGGGACAGCCTGAAGGTTTCTCCTATCGCAAATCCCGCAATGCCTATGCCCGTCCCAAACATTATAGGCACTCTTCCCGGCATGACCGCAATGGCGACTTCTATGATGAAATCTATGATTAAGAAAAACGGGGTGGCGTCTGTTCCCGAACTCATATCTTTATGCCAGGAAACCGGCGTAAGGCTTATCGCATGCCAAATGACGATGGACCTTTTCGGTTTCAAAAGAGAAGATATGATAGACGGAGTAGAATATGCCGGTGCGGCTACTTTTATGGAATATGCCGCAAATGCGCAAATCCATCTCTCATTTTAATTTTATTTCAACATAATGCCGCAAAAAAATAGAACATACAAAACCCCTGCCTTAGTAATGCAGGGGTTTTGATTTTTATTGACATACAGTATAAATATATATATAATAATATTAATTAATATATATATTTATACTGTATTTTTATATAATTTGTTAGCAATAATTATGAATAATTACGAAGAAGAATATAAAGCCGAAGCAGAACTTCTCAAAACGCTGGGCCACCCTATAAGGCTTAAAATAATTGAAGTGCTGGTAAGCAACAAATCCTGCGTGAAAAATATATGGGAATCGCTCGGCCTTCCTCAGGCAACCGTTTCACAGCATCTTATATCGCTTAAAAACAAAGGAATAGTCAACTGTAAACGCGACGGGGTTATGATGTGCTATGAACTTAACGATAAAAGAATCGAGAATATATTTAAAGATTTAAAAGAATACCGCAATTCTAACGCCATAAAAACAGACAGAACAGTTTTATTAAATTTACCGAAGTAAAAAATAAGAAATAATTAAACATTTAAAAATTTATTGAATCAAATATATAATTATTAATATATATGAATAAAAACAAAACATTTAAAAATACTTCCCTAATAATAACTTTTGCTTTTTTCTTGTCTTTAGTAATAATAACCGCCGGGAAAGATGCGGCGTTTGCTTTCCAAGGGAACACGGCGCAAGACATGTCGATTAATCAGGCTTTTTTATATGCGTTAAAATATAACAAAATGTTAAAGTTGGAAAAAATCAGGCTAAACGCGGCGGGCTATCAGGAGAACGAAGCTCTGAGCGGTTTTTTTCCAAAAATAGATTTTAACGAAATTTATATGAATACCGATAATCCGCTGTACGCATTCGGCAGCGTATTGAACCAGAGGATACTTACGAATCAAAATGTTCAATCTTATTTTAGCCCTAATTTTTTAAACAATCCGGGGATGATACATAATTATGAATCTGAATTCTCCGTTGAACAGCCGTTATTTATGGGCGGGAAAATATATTTCGGGTATAAAAGGGCAAAGCTCAACAGGCAATCCGTTAAAAAAGGTTTAAGCGAAGCTAAGCAAAAAGTTCTTTACGGAGTTGCCAAGGCATATTATTCGGTAATGCTTGCCGAACATTACGTTAAGCTGATGAAAAGCATGGTAAAAACCGCTAAGGCATATAAAACGCTTGCGGAAAATCTCTTTAAAGCCGGACAGGTCGTATCTTCCGATGTCTTGAGAGCAGACGTCGAGCTCGCGGCAATGAAAGAAAAACTCGCATCGGCAAAAAAGAATTATAAACTTGCAAGGTATTTTTTAAATATAAACATCGGAATTCCGATAAATTCTAAATATAAATTAATAAACGATTTAAAAAGCGTTCCATATGGAAAATCCTTAAGCATAGATTCTCTGCAAAAAGTTGCTTTCAGAATGAGGCCCGATTATCAAGCGCTTTTGTTAAATAAAAAAAATATGGGGCTCGGGGTTAAAGAGGCGGAGGGCAAATTTTTGCCAAAATTGGTTGCAGGATATGATTATTTCAGCAATGGACCGGCCATTCATCCCGACGATTCTTACAGCTATGCCTTAACCGTAATGCTTCACTTTAATATTTTTTCAGGATTATACGATTATAATAATCTGCAAAAATCTAAAAGCGGCTATAACACTATGATAGAATATCAGGGGCTTATGAAAAATAAAATCGAAATGCAGGTTCGGAAAGCCTATCTGCAATATAAAACCGATTTAATGAATAGTAAGGTAGCAAAACTTGCCTCATTAAACGCAAAACAAACCTTAAAAATTACTACTAACAGATATAAAGCCGGAATGACGACTTTAATAAATCTCGACAGAACCCTCGACGAATATAAAGCGGCTAAAGTGGATTATATAAATACTCTGTTCCGATTAAATACGGATAAATATTATATAAAACTTGTTACGGGGACACTGCGGTAATGTCTGGACGCATATGATGATTTTTGCGGCTTTATATGATATAATATATAGAAAAGATAGATAAGTATATTAAAAATATATGGAGGAAAACAACGAATATGCCGATTTACGAATATGAATGCAAAAAATGCGGGAAAATATTTGAAATCTATCAAAGACTCAGCGAAAAAGGCGAAGACATTAAGTGCCCCGTCTGCGGAGCGGAAAAACCGGTAAAAAGAATCAGCTCGTTCAGCAGTTGCGGCGGCAATGGTTATACTTCAAATTACGGGTCTTCCGGTTCCGGTTCATGCGGAGGCGGCGGCTACAGCAGTGGATTCGGCTGAGCATAATTAACGGACGGTCGTCCGGCTTGAAAAAATTAAATCCCTGTGTTTCTTAAACGCGGGGATTTTTTAATAGTTCGCCTACTCTTTTATACAGGCTTTCTAAATCGCCGAAAGTTTCCGTTATGCCGCTTTCTTTTATATTAAGCTCGTATTTATTATCCTTAATAGTCCTATTGCCCACCACTATCTTAAAAGGTATGCCTATCAGATCGATATCTTTAAGTTTAATACCGGCGGATAATTTTCTGTCGTCGTATATAACGTCTATCCCCATTGCGGTTAAATCTCCGTAAATCTTTTC
>JAJZJD010000016.1 GCA_021828445.1 bacterium | reverse complement strand
GTGGTTTGAGCCGCGGCCGTTTGCGTCGTCGCTGTTTGCGTCCCCGCAGTTTGAAAATTTGGAGATTTTTTTTTGCCGATGCCGATATTGTTGTCGGAAACTATCGGAGAGGATGATATTACCGTTACTTGAGCAGAACCGTCATTGTCCGGTTTTTTATTTTTATTGTACGTGGTTTTGAATTTTATCTTTACGAAATTTGTATTGCCGTTTAAATTTGAGGCATAACAATAGGAAATTAAACCGGAAATTAAAAAAATAATAAATGTTGCGGTAAAAAAAATGTAGAACAGACTTATTTTTCTCATTATTTATTGTTATATATTTTGTTCATTAATGTTTTAAATATTTACGTAATTACGACATTTAACAATATTAAACATTAAGATTATAATGCCGATTAGCATAAATGTCAAATTTATCAAAGAAATCTTAAAAAATTTTTATAAATTCTTGACAATTTTTCTTAAATTTGGTTAAGTATTAAATGGTTTAGATATAACATTTTAATATTTTTATATTGCAAAGTAAATTTATATAATTTAATTATAATAAAAAGAGGTCAAAAATGCAGAAAAAATATTTATTGGCGCCGGGACCCACTCCTGTGCCGGAACGCGCTTTAGCCGATATGGCGCTTCCTATCGTTCATCACCGCGCTCCGGAATATTCGGTTATACTTCAGGAAGTAAGGGATAATCTAAAATACCTTTTTCAAACCAAGCAGGAAGTTTTGATATTCACGTCAAGCGGAACCGGAGCGATGGAAGGCTGCGTGTCCAATCTTCTTTCCGCCGGAGACCATGCTCTTGCGGTCAGAGCGGGAAAATTTGGAGAAAGATGGTTCGATATTTGCAAAGCCTATTCCGTTAACGTAAAAGCTATAGACGTGGAGTGGGGACATACGGTTTCTCCTAAATCTATCGAGGACGCATTAAACGAAGATCCGGAAATAAAAGCTGTTTACATTCAGGCATCCGAAACATCTACCGGCGTTTACCATCCCGTAAAAGAAATTGCCGATATAATTAAAAAAAGGCCGGGCACCATACTTGTCGTAGATGCAATTACCGCTCTCGGGGTAACAAACGTTCCTCAGGACGAATGGGGCATAGACGTGGTGGTAACCGGTTCGCAAAAGGCGCTTATGCTTCCTCCCGGACTTGCGTTTGCTTCTTTGAGCGAAAAGGCTTGGGGTTTCGTCGAGAAATCTACGCTCCCGAAGTACTATTTTAATTTTAAAAAAGAAAAAAAATCCCTCGAAAAAAATCAGAATGCCTATACTCCTAATGTTCAGCTCATAGTAGGCTTAAGAGAAGTCCTAAGGGAAATTAAGGAAGAAGGTCTGGAAAAAGTTTTCAGCAGGCATAAAAATCTTGCCAATGCCGCGAGATCGGCAGTACAGGCAATGGGATTAAAACTTTATACGGTCGATGAGCCTTCCAACGCTCTTACGGCGGTTTGGGCTCCGGAAGGAATAGATGCCGGTAAAATAACAAAACTTATAAGAGAAAAATACGGCATTACCATAGCAGGCGGTCAGGATGCCGTTAAAGGCAAGATATTCAGAATAGCGCATCTCGGTTACGCCGGATGTTTTGACGTCATAACCGCTATTTCCGCATTAGAGGCGGTATTGAAAGAACTCGGTTATAAATTTGAAGCGGGCAGCGGACTCAAAGCCGCCCAGAAGGCTCTTTTCGGCGAATAGGTTTTGTAAATTAATTATTTACCATTAATTATATATAATACGGGAGATGAGTGATGTTTAAGGTTATCGTCAGCGATAAACTTTCCAAGGAAGGAATAGACATATTAACCAATACGGGCAAAATTCAGGTAGATGTTAAAACGGGGTTGAAACCGGAAGAGCTTAAGCAGATAATTCACGAATACGACGGCATCGTTATAAGAAGCGCCACGAAGCTTACCCAAGACATTATAGAAGCTGCGAAAAATCTTAAAGTCATAGGAAGGGCGGGCAGCGGCTTAGACAACGTCGATAAAGCGGCCGCAACAGCCGCCGGCATAGTCGTTATGAATACGCCGGGGGGTAATACCGTGACGACCGCGGAACTTACTTTTGCTATGCTTCTGGCTATGTCGAGACATATACCCCAGTCTTTCCTTTCGATTAAAGAAGGCAAGTGGGAAAAAAGCAAATTCCAAGGTACGGAAGTTTACGGCAAGACTCTCGGCATTATAGGAATGGGTAATATAGGACAGGTGCTTTATAACAGAGCAAAGTGCTTCGGAATGAATCCGATAGGATACGACCCTCTTTTATCGAAAGAAAAAGCCAAAGAACTTGAAATAAATCTTGTAAGTTTAGACGATATATATGCAAAATCCGACTACATAAGCGTCCATACTCCTTTGGTAAAAGAAACGAAAGGAATGATAAATAAAGAAACCATATCTAAAATGAAAGATGGAGTTAAGCTTCTCAATATAGCGAGAGGAGGCATAATCAACGAAGCCGATCTATACGAAGCTCTTAAATCCGGCAAGGTTTCCGCATGCGCGTTAGACGTATTCGAAATAGAGCCGCCGGCCAACAACCCTCTTTTAACTTTAGATAATCTTATTGCCACCCCGCATCTCGGAGCATCTACGGAGGAAGCTCAAACGAACGTGGCAGTGGCCGTATGTCATCAAATTGCGGATTATCTTATAAGCGGCACGATAAAAAACGCCGTCAACGTTCCTTCGGTAACAAAAGAAGAGGTAGATATAATAGGGCCTTATCTTAATTTGGGAGAAAAAATAGGCAGGTTGCTTGGAAGCATTATAGCAGGCGGAATTACAAATATTAAAATAGATTATAACGGCGCCGTTTCCGCGCATAACACCGGCGCTATAACCCCTAACGTCGTGAAGGGTATTCTTTATCCGCTGTTGGGAGAGGATATAAATTACGTTAATGCAAACGAAGTGGCAAAAAAAAGAGGAATATCGGTGGTTGAATCGAAATCTGACCAGGCATTCGACTATACAAGTTCGATATCTATTACGGCAACGACCGATATTAAAACTTTCAGTATATCGGGGGCGATATTCGGCAAAAAAAATCCGTGGATAGTTAAAATAGACGATTATTCCATAGAGGCTATTCCCGAAGGGCACATACTGGTTATATTTAATCTTGACAGACCCGGCGTTATCGCATCAATCGGAAAGGTTCTCGGTAAGAATAAAATCAATATTGCAAGAATGCATCTCGGAAGGCATTTAGATAAAGCTATATCGATATTGCAATTAGATTCGGCAGTTGACAATGCCGTTATTAATGAATTAAAAGCCGAGCCAAACATAACCGAAGCTAAATATTTAGAATTATAGTGAATAGAAAAAATTCGATAATTCCTTCCCAGCCGCCCCAGGGAACAAGGGATTTTCTTCCCGGAGAAACGGAATTAATAGACGGAATCGCGGATATATTACTGGAAGAATTTTCAAAATGGGGATACAGTAAGGTTATAACCCCAAGCATAGATTTTTTAGACGTGTTTTTAATGAGCTCGGAAGTTGCCGAACTGTTTAAAGTCGGCGATATAAGCACCGGAGAAATGCTATCTTTCAGAAGCGATTTTACTCCTCAGATAGGCAGGCTCAGTTCCGCATTAAAAAATTCTATCATCCTGCCGTATAAGTTTTCTTATAGCGGTCCCGTTCTGAGAAATTTCGACCCTGTTCTCGGCAAGCCCCGGGAAATATGGCAAGTAGGAGCGGAATTAGTCGGTCCGGAAAGTCCTGAAAGCGATGCCGAGCTTATAATTATGGGTATCGAGTCGCTTAAGCGCCTTAATATAAAAGATTTTAGCGTGGACATAGGGAATGTCGAGTTTTTTAGAGGGATAGTTTCAGACATAGAAGCGCCATACAAAAAAAGAATAGAAGAATTTATATTAAGGAAAGATTCTTCCGGCTTGCATGATTTTCTTTCCGGCATATCTCTGCCTTCCGACAAAAAAGAAGCTATAAGCGAGCTTCCTTTTATATTCGGAGAAAAATCGGTTATTAAAAAAGCATGGAAAATGGCTTGCAACGAAGCGTCGCAAAATGCTCTGGAGAATTTAGAACGCGTTGTTTCTTATATAAAGTCGTATAAGCTTGAAAAATACATTACTATCGATTTAGGCGAGATACGCGGACTAAACTATTATACCGGAACGATTTTCGAATGTTTTGCGCCGCACGTGGGTTATGAAATTTTCGGGGGAGGCAGATATAATAATTTAATAGGCAGGTTTGGCGATAATTGCGCGGGAGCAGGATTTGCCGTAAATTTAGATATTTTATGCAAATATGCCGGTTCTTCCGCTTACGGTTATAAAGAGAAAGATTACCTTGTTTTCAATAAGTCTATGGATAAAAAATCGGAAGCCGAGCTCATTATATTTTTACGGAAAAAAGGCTGTACCGCCGAATCCGATTTTATGAATTACGAATATCCCGATGCCGTAAAATATATGAAAGAAAATAATATTAAAAATATTATTTATATGAAAGAAGATAAAATCTTATTAAAAAATATTCATACCGATAAAGAAAAAAATTTTAAAACCGTTTCCGATATTAAAAAATACTTAGAAAATAATTAATTTAAATTTAAATAAAATATTTATGAGAAAAAAAAATATTATTGTGGTCGGTCTTCAATGGGGAGACGAAGGAAAAGGGAAAATAGTGGATTTGTTGGCCAAAGATGCCGACATAGTAGCCCGTTACCAGGGAGGGAATAATGCGGGGCATACCGTCGTAAGCGGAGATTTAAGCCTCGTGTTCAGACTTGTTCCTTCGGGAATATTAAATGAGGAAAAAATTTGTATTCTGGGAAACGGGGTCGTTATAGACCCGGTAGTGCTGCTTCAAGAGCTTGAAGATTTGAAGGCTATAGGAATAAATATCAAAGACAGGTTTTTTATTTCATATAAGTCCCATATTATAATGCCGTATCATAAAAGATTAGATATAGCGAGAGAAAGGTTGAGAGGCGCAGGCATGATAGGGACTACGGGAAGAGGAATAGGCCCTGCGTATGAAGATAAGGTTGCAAGGCTCGGTATCCGCGCCATAGATTTGCTTAACAGAGACTTGCTGTATAAAAAAATTGTTTTAAGCCTTAAAGAAAAGAACTATCTGTTTAAAAACGTTCTCGGCGAGGACATATTCAATCCCGACGATTTAATAGAAGAATATTTAAATTACGGCGCGAAAATTAAGGAATTTTTAATAGATTCTTCAATATTTATCAATGAACGGCTTGATAAAGGATTTAACGTGATGCTTGAAGGGGCGCAGGGAACGTTTCTCGATGTTGACCACGGCACATATCCTTATGTTACTTCGTCTAACACCGTCGGCGGTTCCGCGCTTTCCGGCATCGGTCTTGGACCTACGAAAATAGACGAGGTAATCGGTATTACGAAGGCTTACACGACAAGAGTAGGAGAAGGTTATTTCCCGACGGAACTCAAAGGGGAGGAAGGCAGGATAATAAGGGATAAGGGAGAGGAGTTCGGCTCCGTTACCGGAAGACCGAGAAGATGCGGCTGGTTTGACGTTAACTTAATTAAAGAAGCCGGGCGTTTAAACGGCATTACCGGAATGGTGGTGACAAAACTCGATGTTTTATCCGGATTGGGAAAAATCAATATATGCACCGGTTATATGCTGAACGGTTCTATCATAAACCATCTGCCTTTTTCTTCCGCAGACTACGATAAGGCAGTCCCCGTTTATGAAGAAATGGAAGGATGGAGCGGCGATATATCAAGCATAAAATCATTTAAAGACCTCCCGGTTAATTCCCAGAAATATATTCTTAGAATAGAAGACCTTACAGGTTTGCGAATCAATATGCTGTCCGTGGGCAAAGAAAGAATGCAGACTATAAATTTAAAAAATATTTTTTAGGAAGGTTGCTTGTATTGCAGACAATTTTTTAATACGGCTTTGTCGCAAGATTATTCTCCGGACGTTCGTTATATGGCATATCAGTCATATTTAACCGCCCCCCACCTTTTATATCAGCTAAACAGTCTAGGTTATACGTTTGACGGCAAGACCGTCGTGGATATCGGCACAGGCGTAGGGATATTGCCTTATTTATTAAAAGATAGAAATCCTTCGAAGATTATAGGTATAGATTTAGATAAAGATTTTTTAAAAGCCGCGCGTTATTTAACCGATGCGGAAAATACGGCATATATAAATGCCGACGGCCGCAATATACCGCTTAAAGATTCCGCTTTCGACGCAGTTTTTGTAAGATATGTTTTCCAGCACGTCAATTTGTCCGGCATTTTTCTTTCCGAAATTAAAAGAATAGTTAAGGACGGCGGATTATTAGTTATAGCCGATATTGAAGACGATATGAATATATTCTATCCGGATTTGCCCGAAAGTTCCAAAAAATTATTCGAGGCTTATTCAGAATATCAAAAGTTAAAGGGCGGGGACAGGTTGATTTCGAAAAAATTACCCGCTTTTTTATTATCGCACGGGTTTAAGGACATAGAAATAAAACCTTACACGCTCGTATTTTTTAAGGGCGGGGACGGAAGTCCCGACCATGAGACATTAAAAAACGCTTTCTTATTAGTCCAAAACGAATTGGAACTTGTAAAATACGATCTTTTAAACAGAAAATTAATCGGTTCCGTAGAATTTCATAAAGGCTTAAACGATTATTTTAAATTTTTAAATTTAAAAGACGATTTGCTGATTTCCAAAACCGAATTTTTAATTACATGTAAAAAATAAAAATATGAAAACCGAATTCCGAGCTTTTATTGCAATAAATAATAGAGAAATTTTGAAATTTATAAGGCAGAAGTCGAGGCTTATTACCGACCTTTCCAGACCGGTAATATGGCTTTTATTTGTCGGTTACGGGATTTCCACGATGGTTAAAATTAAAAGCGGTTCGTATATGCAGTTTATTTTTCCGGGCATACTCGTAATGACGGTTCTTTTCAGGTCTATTTTTTCTTCGATATCTATAATTTGGGACAGAGAATTCGGCGTTCTGAAAGAAATACTTGTTTCCCCCGTTTCAAGAAAGACGTTCGTGCTTGCTAAAATTACTTCAGGCGGCATAGTCAGCACCGCTCAGGCCGTTATAATGCTGGCATTTGCGCCGTTTATCGGGATTAAACTGAGCTTAACGGTTTTCGTATTGACTGTCGCTTCTCTTTTTTTAATTTCGTCCGCAATCACGGCATTCGGCATAGTTATAGCTTCAAAAATGACTTCCTTCGAGGGGTTTAATTCGATTATAAACCTGATAGTTCAGCCTATGTTTTTTGTGAGCGGGGCGCTTTATCCCATAAAGAGGTTCCCCGGTTTTTTAAAAATACTTGCATATATTAATCCCGTTACTTATTCGGTAGATTTACTGAAATATATCTTTTTTTACAATAAAAAGATAACTTTATTCATACCGGAAACCCCTGTCGCATGGGACATTATTTTTATTTTATTATTTTTGGTTTTAATGATTTTTCTTTCTAACTATTTTTTCGAAAGAGAAGATAATTAAGATTATGAGAATAAATTTTTTAAATATATTTAAAAAATCTATAAGGAAAATAAAAGTAAAAAAACCTTTAGAAAAAAAAGGTTTTGTGATATTCCAGATAGACGGTCTTTCCTATGAGGCTTTAAGGAAGGCATTATCGCTTAATTTAATGCCGCACTTGAGGAAAATGATAAGGTCCGATAAATATATTTTTAACAAATATTTTACCGGAGTTCCGAGCGACACCCCCTTTTTTCAGGCAGGGCTTTTATACGGAGATAACGATAATATTCCGGGGTTCAGATGGATAGAAAGAAAAACCGGCGAAGAGATTATATTCAAAAAGCCCGAAAGCGCAGGGCGCATTGAGGAACTCCTTGCAAAGAAAAACCGCGGTCTTTTAAGAGGCGGTTCAAGTTACGTTAATTTATTTTCGGGAGGAGCGTCCCGTTCCACATTTACGCTTTCGACTTTTTCCATAAGATATTTGTTCAAAAAAAAGGTAAGGAATTTTGATATTTTTATAGTTTTTGTTTTTCATATTTTTACTTTCCTGAAAACCTCTTTTTATGTTTTTTTCGAGGCGGTATTTGAAATAGGCGAAAGAATAACGGATATACTTAAGAACAGGCATGTGCGTCCCGAAGGTTTTTTTCCTTTTGCGAGAGCAATGTCTAACGTCATATTTAAGGAGATAGAAACATTCGGAGCCATAATGGATATATCGAGGGGGGTTCCTTCCATATATCTTGATTATATAGGCTACGACGAGCTTTCACATCATAGGGGGCCTTATTCATTTAGCGCTTTGAGAACGTTAAAGGCTATAGACAGAAAAATATTTCACATTTATAAAGCCATACTAAAAGCGGAAAGAAAATACGACCTTTTTATTATATCCGACCACGGGCATACTCCGTCCGTACCCTTTTCAAGATTAAACGACGGTAAAATGTTAAATACCATGGTTCAAGATTATATGGGCGCCCGGGATTTAAAAATTTATGAATTCGATACGGGCTATAACGCAGTTTTTAAAAGATTGTTTCTATATATCGGCGATTTTTTTAAGAAAGGGACATGCAATAAAATTTTTAATAAGTTTACGGGCAGGATTAGGTCACAAAAAGAATATGAATACGATGAAAAATTAGACTGGAGAACAACCGATAAAATAATTTATATTATGGATTCCGGACCCATGGCAAATATATACTTTTCAGGTAATCCGCATAGAATGTCCGTCGAGGGGGTAGAAAAAAAATTCGAAGGATTGACTGCAATGCTTGCCGGCATAAAAGGCATAGGATTTGTTGCAGGCGTAAATAACAGCGGAGAAGCCGTTATTTACGATAATGTCGATAAAAAATTTTATGAATATTCGCATTATTTGAATAATCATAAAAATATATGTCCTACCATAAAACATATTATGGGCAATTATAAAGACGCTAAGGAAAGGAGCGCCGCATTTTTGTCTTTAGAAATATTTTCTAAATTTAAAAACACAGGAGATTTAATACTATTCGGGGAATATGACGGCAAAAATATAATTAATTTCGAAAACCAGATGGGCGCCCACGGCGGTATAGGCGGAGAACAAAACGAGCCTTTCGCGGTTTGGAATAAAGGTATCCCTTTTGATTTCGGAGCGGTTAATAATTCTTGTAAAATTTATGAATTTTTGTATAATAATTATGTCGAGTGATTTTTTGTTTAAAATAAAAAACAGTATAAGTTCATAACCTATGTCGGAATTAAGACAGGACCCTACCACGAGGGAATGGGTTATAATTGCTACCGAAAGAAGAAGAAGGCCTCATGAGTTCGGCAGTGATTTTTCATCCAAAAAAGATAATGCCGCGAATCTTCAGGAATATTCCAAGGACTGTCCGTTTTGTTCCGGAAACGAATATCTTTCGCCTCACGAGACGGCTTCGTACAGAACCCTCGGAACAAATACCAACTCCAAGGGATGGTGGGTCAGGGTTATTCCTAATAAATTTGCCGCTCTCTCCCTTAATTTTGAAGAAAATGCGCAAGTATATGAGGGAGTGAGAGCCGTTAATCCAGATTTTTCCGGATACTTTTTCCCGAGAGCTACGGAAGTTTTCAGAATAAAACCCGGAATCGGCGCGCATGAAGTCGTTATAGATACGCCCAGACACAACGAGCAACTGCCGTTTTTTTCCGATAAGCAGATACAGGAGCTTTTTTTAATGTACAGGGAAAGATACTTGAATTTACGCGTAAATTCTAAGTTTAAATATATTATAATATTTAAAAACAGCGGCGCCAATGCGGGAACTTCGATAGTTCATTCCCATTCGCAAATTATTGCCACCCCGATAATCCCCCTTACTCTAAGAAACAATATATCCCAGGCAAGATTTTACTACGACGAGGTAGGCAGATGCATATTCTGCGATATGATACAGGCTGAAATCGTGGATGGAAGAAGAATCATACTGCAAACCGCCGATTTTATAGTTTTTCATCCGTTTGCTTCTACGAGTCCCTTCGAAACATGGATAATGCCTTTATCGCACGAACCGTGTTTTTCGAATATATCTATCGATAAAATCAAAGCCCTGGCCGTTATCGTCAAAAAAATCCTTAAGGGTATGTATGATGCCTTGAACGATCCGGACTATAATTTCGTATTTAACAATCCGCCCATAGCCGATGAAAAAGAAGATTATTATCACTGGAGTTTGAGGATTATCCCCAGATTAACGATGAAAGCAGGCTTCGAGATAGGAACAGGTATGTCGATAAATACCGCCGTTCCCGAAGAAACTGCGGAATTTATGAGAGGTTTTTTAAAATTTTAAAACAATATAATTCGATAATTTTTGATTTAGACGGAACGCTGATAGATTCTTTCGAGGCCATTAACGATGCTTTTGATGCGGTTTTCTCCAAATTTCAAAGCAGAAAGATAACGTTTGAGGAGTCTAACTCTTACGTGGGCGTCCCGTTAGAAGGCCTTCTGGGACAACTTTTCGGAAAAGAAAATGAAGAAGAAGCGATAACCGTTTTTAGAAACAGATATAAAGAGGTATGTTTTGAAAAAACATCTTTAATTAAAGGAGCGGGGGAACTTCTTTTATATCTAAAAAAAGAAAAGAAATCTTTAAGCGTTGCGACGAATAAAACAGGCTCTATATCCAGAAAACTATTGGAACATCTGGGAATCGGCGAACTTTTTGATTATGTGTATGGAGTATTTGACGGACTCGAAGGGAAGCCTTCGCCCGAAATGATAAATAAAATTGTCGAAAAAACCGCTATCCCTAAAACTTCTACGATATTGATAGGCGATTCTCCGATAGATATAATGGCTGCAAAAAATGCGGGCATCCATATTTGCAGCGTAGCTTCCGGCAACCATACTTTTGAAGAACTAAAAACATATAATCCCGATTATCTGTATGCCGCAATATCCGAATTAAGCTGCATCGATAATACCGGAGCCGGTAAATGATTCGAATCGGAGAAATAAATTATCTTAACGTATATCCTATATATTATTATTTAAAAAAGGCGCTTAAAAACGATAACAAAATAAATTTTATGAATTTTGTTTCCGGCAGTCCCGCTTTTTTAAACAGGGAACTGGAAACGGGAAATATAGATATCAGCCCTTCATCTTCTTTTTATTATATTTTAAATTATAAATATTCGTATATATTTCCAAACCTCTCCATAAGCTCCAAAAAAAAAGTAAAAAGCATTTATCTTTTTTCCTCAAAGCCTATAGAAGATTTTAACGAAAACGAAACGATATATGTTACTCCCGAAACGCTTACGTCTATAAATCTTCTGAAAGTTTTACTCGCCGAAATATATAAAATGGATTTGAATAAAATAAAATTTACGGTTTTAAAGCCTAATGATAAATTAGAACTGAAACTCGGGCAGGTTTCCGGCGGCGAAGCAATAAAAGGCGGGATTTTTTTACATATAGGAAATAACGCCTTAAAGCTGATAAAACATATTCCGGAAGGTTGTTTTGCTTATGATTTGGCGGATTTATGGTACAGATATACGGGTTATCCTTTTGTTTTCGCGCTTTTTATTATAAACAAAGAAGCTTACGATAAAAATAAGAATGAATTCGATATCCTATACAAATTTCTTATCGAATCAAAAAAAACGGCTGTTTCAGGGCTCAGAGAAGCCGCCGTGTCTATATCGGAATTAGATGAATATAAATTTATATCTTACGAAGAACTCATAGACTACTGGACGGAATGTTTGAGTTTTGATTTCGGAAAAAACGAGATTGGAGGATTCAATCTTTACTCGGAATTATTATATAAAAACAAGTTAATATCTTCTATCCCGAAACTTAATTTTGTTTAAAATTATTTTCAGCTTCCGGTATTATAAAAGAAAATATAAAACCGTTGCCCAATCCGCTTTTAATTATTGCACCGCCTTGAAGAAGTTTTAGCGTATGTTTTACAATTGCAAGACCCAACCCGGTTCCTTTATGGCGGTCATCGTTATGGGAGCTGTCAACCCTGAAAAATCTCTCGCCGAGCCTTAAAAGATTAGTGTAAGTTACGCCTTTGCCGTTATCTTCTATCGAAAAGAAAAAGAATTTTCCCAAGTTTTTTTTGAGCGGAAGATTATCCCATAAAACCGAAGCGCCTTCCGTATTTGAAATAAAATCATCGGCGGCTTTAGAGTCCGCAATGTATCCTTCAAGCTTAATCGTTCCGCCGTTATCCGTATATTTAACCGCATTCTGAATTAAGTTTGTTATAATTTGATTAATTTTTACCGGATCGGAAATAAAGGAGATATCGGATATATTATTAATTACCGTTAGATTTTTTTCTTTTATTTCTTTTTCGAATAGAACCAATGAATCTTCTATGTCGGATTTAATAAAGGTTTTTTCATATTTTACGCGGGATTTTTCGGTTTCTATATTAGTCAGGGTTATTAAATCGTCGATTAGATAATTAAGCCGTTTTGCGTGATTGTATATTATATCGATAAACTTAATTCTAACTTCAGGATTATCGATAGCCCCGTTTTTTAACGTTTCAGTAAAACCCGTTATCGCCGTTATAGGGGTTTTTAATTCATGGGATATGTTTTGGATAAATGCCGTCCGCACATTTTCTATTTTTTGGAGATATGTTATATCTCTGACGATAACGGCGTATTCGTTAGAAGATTCTATTTTTAATATAATGCAGTTAATTATTTTTTCTTCGGCTCTGTCGTAGTATGAAATTTTCTTTTCGATAAATTTAAAATTTGTATCCGAAACGGCATCGTCGATTAAAGAATTAAGCTCTAAATTTCTTGTTAAAATATCGAATTCTTTAATATTTGGCTGGATTTTTACGGACCTTATGTTTTTATTAAAAGCGCCGTTGACGAATAAAATATTTTTTTCGCCGTCAATAATTGCCAGTCCGTCCATTATATTGTTTAATATATATAAATAATTTTTTATTTTATCCTGATATTCTTTGAATTTATTTTTAGTAAATAATATTTGTATATTTTTATATAAAAAAATATACAAAAAGAATAAAAATAATGATAATATTAAAATATAAAATATGGCCGAAATAGGATAACTCATAGTCAAAATTTTATAATATATTACAAATAATTTCTATTAAAATAATGGAAAGAAAAATAATAAATAAAAAAATTAATATTCTTGGGATTTCCTTTCTGTATTTTATTATTATATCGCTGTTTGCCGCAAATTCTTACGGATTTTTGACCGACGAGGTTGCCGCTTCCGTAGATAATACGCCTATAACTTTAAACGAATTATATTTTTTATATAATTTCAACGCTATAAATAATTTAAAATACCGCAGCCTTAATAAAACCGTATCAAACGTTAAATTAAAACATATCTTAAATTTTTATATAAACAGGATGTTGATTTTAAAGCAGGAGGAAAAAACCGGAGGATTATCGATATCCGAAAACAAGGTTAATGCATTAACGGCAGATTTTGAAAAAAAATTTAAGATGCTTCATAAAAAAACCGGCTTTAATTCATTTTTGACAAAATTCGGGTTGAATAAAACCGATTTTAATGTTTTTGCAAAAAACATTCTTATCGAAAAAAATTTTATCGATGAACGGCTCCGTTTCTTTTTGTTCACTTTAGAAAACAGCGGAAAAATTACGCAGGGCGCGAAACAGAAATATAATAAAGAATTGTCGCTTAAATTGAAAAATATGTTATTGAGCATTAGGAAACATTCCGAAATCGAGATAAACGACAATTTTAATTAACGGAATAAACATGTATGATTTAAAGGTCTTATCCGGTTTTTCATCGGCTCATGCCCTTAGAGGCTATAACGGAAAATGCGAAAACATCCACGGCCATAACTGGCATGTCGAGCTCGTAGTATCGTCCGACGCATTGAATGAAATCGGTCTTGTTATAGATTTTAAACTGCTTAAAAAATATCTTAACGAAGTTATGGAAACGCTTGACCATAAATTTATTAATGAAACCGAATTTTTCAAAGAAGTAAATCCTTCAGCCGAAAATATTGCCAGATATATATACGAAGAATTCGAAAAAAAAATGAAAGTAAATAAAATCTTTAATATAGCCGTTAAAAGAGTTGATATTTATGAGACGGACTCTTCCATGGCTTCTTATTATAAAATTGATTGACTAAAGTTCATTAATAATGTATTAAATATATTAAAGCGTTTAAAATTAACTTATTAAATTCCGGCGAATATTATTTTTGTGGATAAAAAAAATATCTATTATATCGC
>JAJZJD010000015.1 GCA_021828445.1 bacterium | reverse complement strand
GAAACGTCGAGAGAAATAGTTCCTATCGGCGCATCTTCTCTGATATTAAGCTCGCTCGGAACATATCCCCTTCCGCCTGTTACAAGCATTTGCGCCTTAAAATGACCGCCCTTGGCAATAGTTAAAATCTTTTTTTCTTTGTTTACCACTTCGACGTTCTGCGATGTCTTAATATCCGATGCATAAACGTCTCCCTCTCTATCGATATCTATATAAACAGATTCCGGCTCATCGGATGTTATATTAAAATCTATATCTTTTAAATTCAATATAATCTCCGTTACGTCTTCAGCTATTCCCTGTACGGAAGAAAACTCATGAGATACCCCTTCTATTTTAACTTCGGATATTTTATACCCTACGATAGAAGATAAAAGAACCCTGCGCAGGGCGTTGCCGATAGTTGTTCCAAAACCTCTCTCTAACGGTTCCACGATAAGTTTTCCGTAATAATCGGTATATGTTTCCTTTTCAAATTCTATCTTCTTTGGCTTAATAAGCGAAAGCCAATTTTTTTTCATATTGCCTCCAAAAAATTATTATTCGGCGCTTATTTAGAATAAAGTTCTACTATAAGCTTTTCGTTTGCCGTAGATATAATTTCATCTCTTTCGGGAATGCTTTTTAACGTCCCTTGATAAGCATCGATATTTGCCTCGAAATACTCGGGGCGCGTTTTTCTTACGGCGGACTCTAACGAGTTTTTTATAATTTCGCATTTTCTGCTTTTTTCGCAAATCGTAATCTGCTCGCCGGGTTTCAAGACATAAGACGGAATATTTACTTTTTTGCCGTTAACTAAAAAATGTCCGTGGGTTATTAAAAGCCTCGCTAATTTTCTGGAAACTGCAAAACCCAAAGTATAAACTGCGTTGTCTAGTCTTCTTTCTAATAAAGAAAGCAGGTTTTCTCCGGTGATTCCCTTCATTCTTTCCGCGGTTTTATATGTCTTTTTAAATTGCTTCTCCATAAGACCGTATGTTCTTTTTAGCTTTTGTTTTTCTCTTAATTGCTCTCCGTATTCGGATAATTTTCTTCTGATGCCCTTATGCACTCCCGGAGCATATTCTCTTTTGTCGTAGGCGCACTTATCGGAAAAACATCTGTCGCCTTTCAAAAAAAGCTTTCCCCCTTCTCTCCTGCACAACTTACAAACAGGTCCGTTGTATTTAGCCAATTTTTCACCTCATTATTTCAATGTTACTTAATATATAAATTAATCTAATATAATAATATGCGATATAAACCTTAAACCCTTCTCCTTTTCGGAGGTCTGCATCCGTTATGCGGTATGGGGGTAACATCTTTAATCAATGTTATATTAAAGCCTGAACTTTGAAGCGCCCTGAGAGCGGATTCCCTGCCGCCGCCCGGACCCTTTACATAAACTTCTACGTTTGTAACGCCGTAATCCGACACTTTTTTGGCGGCCTGTTCGGCGGCAACCTGTCCCGCATACGGAGTACTTTTTCTTGATCCTTTAAACCCGCTTGTTCCGGAGCTTGCCCACGCAAGAACATTTCCGCTTAAATCCGTAATGCTCACTATCGTATTATTGAATGTCGATTTTATATGAGCAATCGCATTTTGAATATTTTTTTTATCCTTCTTTTTCTTTGGAGCATTTTTCTTAACGTTAGCCATTTATACCTCTTTATTTATTTTGAGGACAGACTTTGGTCTGTCCTCATTCTATGTTATTTATTATATATGTCCTTAGAAAAATTCTATTTAGCTTTTGCCGCCGCTATAGTTGACTTTCTCGGTCCTTTTCTTGTCCTTGCATTTGTTTTGGTTCTCTGTCCTCTCGCCGGCAATCCTTTCTTATGCCTTAGTCCTCTATAACTGCCTATATCTATTAATCTTTTTATATTCATCTGAACTTCTCTTTTTAAATCGCCTTCTACTTTGAATTCGCTATCTATCTGCTGTCTTATGCTATTTACCTGAATATCCGTCAAATCTTTTACTTTAATATCTATAGCGACGCCCGCTTTTTCTAAAATACGGCTTGATAATGCGCGTCCGATACCATAGATATAGGTTAAAGCGATTTCGATTCTTTTATTCTTAGGTAAATCTATTCCTGAAATTCTTGCCATAATTTTTATCCTCCACATATTTATATATGCTAATTAAGTTGCTTAGCAACTTTTAAAGAGTAAATATTTGTCGATCTTATTAACCCTGACGTTGCTTATGTTTAGGGTTTTCGCAGATAATTCTTACGACACCTTTTCTCTTGATAACCTTGCACTTATCGCATATTTTTTTAACCGACGACCTTACTTTCAATTCCGACTCCTTTTTATTTATTAGGGGACAGATTTAAAATCTGTCCCCATTATTATAATTTACTTTCCCCTGAAGATAATGCGGCCTCTCGTCAAATCATACGGAGATAACTGAACCGTAACTTTATCGCCGGCGAGAATCTTAATATAATGCATGCGCATTTTTCCCGATATATGAGCAAGCACTTTATATCCGTTTTCTAACTCGACCCTGAACATTGCATTAGGAAGAGGTTCCACGACGGTTCCTTCGACTTCAATCAAATCTTCTTTACTAGACATAAATTTTCCTATGTAAGAACTTGCGGTCCTTCATTTGTTATTGCGACGGTATGCTCAAAATGAGCCGACAACCCCTTGTCTTTGGTAATAACGGTCCACTTGTTTTCTTTAATCTTTACCTTATAAGAAAATTCGTTGACCATAGGCTCAATCGCAATTACCATTCCATTCTTTATCAATACGTCGTTTGATTCAATATAATAGTTAGGGACCTGCGGATCTTCATGCAATTTAAAACCGACCCCGTGACCGACAAAATCCTTTACTACAGAATATTTATTCAGAGTTACAAAATTTTCGACAGCCGTTGAAATATCGTTAATTTTATTGCCGCAAACAGCCTTAGAAATTCCTATATTCAAAGCTTCCTTAGTAATCTTCATTAAGTTTAGAGCCGAATCGGTTATATTGCCGACAGGAACGGTAACTGCGGCATCCGCATAATAGCCGTTATAATAAATGCCGTAATCTAAACTTACTATATCCCCTTCCCTTAACTTTCTCTGCGAAGGAAAACCGTGAACGACTTCTTCGTTTACCGACACGCAAACAGAGTAAGGAAACCCGTTATATCCTTTAAAAGCCGGAATTGCATTTAAAGATAATGCCTCCTTTTCCGCAACAATATCATACTCTATTGTTTTCATGCCCGGCTTAGTCATCGCCGATAATTCATTTAATACTTTATTTACTATTTCACCCGCTTTTTTTATGCCTTCTATATCTATTTTGCTTTTAAGGTTGACCATTTTACAGGCTTAGATATGCGAAATTATTTCGTTTTCTACCTCTTTAGGAGATTTTTCGCCGTTAATCCTGATTACTTTGCCTAATTTTTCAAAATGCTCGACCAAAGGATGCGTAGATTTATGATATGTCGCCAGTCTATTTTTGATAACTTCAGGCTTATCGTCATCCCTTGTTATCAACGAAACTCCGCAATCGTCGCATAATTCGTCTTTTTTAGGCTTATTAAATTTCATGTGATACACTTTTTTACATTTCGGACAAACTCTTCTATTGGTAAGCCTATCAAGTATCGCTTCATCCTTAACGTCTATATAGATAACCTTATCTACCTCGAGGTTGAACTCTTTAAGCATTCCGTCTAATAACACATTCTGAGATAAGTCCCTCGGAAATCCGTCGAATAAAAACCCGTTTCTGCCAAGATTCTGCTCGATATTTGCCTTAATTATCTTGGCGACTAAATCGATAGGAACAAATTCGCCTTTATCCATATATGATTTTGCAATTTGACCAAGTTCGGTTTTTTTCTCTACGTTTTCCCTTAATAAGTCTCCTGTGGAAATCAATACGAAATCTTTTGTATTTGCAATATTTTTTGCCTGAGTTCCCTTGCCCGCACCCGGAGGTCCTATTAAAATATAAATTTTGCTTTTCATTTTTACCTCTTTCTATGTTATATTATTTTTTTGACGCTTTCTTTAACAGGCTGTCATAATTTCTATATAATAAATGCGATTGAATCTGCACTATGGTATCCATAGCCACTACTACGACGATTAAAAGCCCCGTCCCGCCAAAGTAAAAAGGAACATGAAATTTATTAATTAAAATCGTCGGCAGGAGACATATTAAGGATACATATATAGCGCCTATAAACGTAACCCTGTTTAAAATTTTATCTATGAATGACGAGGTAGATTTCCCGGGTTTAATTCCCGGAACGTTTCCGCCATATTTGCGCAAATCATCGGCAACATCATCCACTTTAAACGTAATTGCCGTGTAAAAATAGCAAAAGAAAAAAATTAAAATAACAAAAATTATATTGTAAAGAACTCCGTTAGGATTTAAATATTCGGAAACTCTTTCAAAAACCGGCATCTTAATAAAATTAGCGATTGTCGCCGGAAAAAGAAGAATAGACATTGCGAAAATAGGAGGAATTACTCCGGGAGTATTGACTTTCAAAGGAAGGTAGCTGGTCTGTCCGGAGTATAGCTTTCTCCCTACCATTTTCTTTGCATATTGTATTGGAATGCGTCTCTGAGCAGATTCTACAAAAACAATAAATCCGATTACTAAAATCATTAATGCAAGGATTAAAATTAACAGCATAATATTAATTTCGCCAAGCTGAACCATTTTGATAGTATTCATAAATGCGCCCGGGATAGCCGCAACTATTCCCGCGAATATAATCAGCGAAATGCCGTTGCCTATTCCGTGCTCCGATATCTCTTCGCCTATCCACATAACGAATATAGTGCCTGCCGTAAGAGTAATAACGGATATAATTAGAAAACTCATACCCGGATTCATAACTACCGGCAGTCCGTCCGGGCTTTTCATGGCTTCAATTCCGTAACTTATCCCGATAGATTGAAATAATGAAAGCAGCACGGTTCCGTATCTTGTATATTGCATAAACTTCTTTCTTCCGGCTTCGCCTTCTTTCTGGAGTCTGTCGAGAGAAGGTACGACCATGGGCAGCATCTGAAATATGATTGATGAACTTATATAGGGCATAATGCCGAGAGAAAATATAGAAAAACGCGCTAACGCTCCCCCTGTAAACATATTAAAAAGACCAAATAAATTGCTGTTCGATGCGTTAAAAAACTGGGACAAAGCAACCGGGTTAACGCCGGGAGTCGTAATATGAACCCCAATCCTGAACACTACGAACATCAAGAGAGTATAAAGTATCCTGTTGCGCAGTTCCGGTATTTTTCCTAAATTTTCAAAACTTTGAGCCATTATTTTATATTATCCTTACGGTTCCGCCGTTTTTTTCTATTTTTTCTTTGGCATTTTTAGAAATCTTATTGCAGACCACGTTAACCTTGCGGTTAATTTCCCCTGAACCTAACAGCTTAAATTTATTTTCGCTTTTCTTTAGTATTCCGCTTTCTTTTAAAATGTCTATATTTATATCATTGCTTTTTATATTATCAATGGCGGTAAAATTTACAATTGCAATCTGTTCCCGAAGGGGATTATTAAAACCTCTTTTTGGAACTCTTCTGCTGTAAGGCATCTGGCCGCCTTCAAACCCGGGTCTTACTCCGCCTCCCGCTCTTGCATTCTGACCTTTATTTCCTTTTCCGGAAGTCTGACCGTGCCCGGATCCCGAACCTCTACCCAGCCTTTTTCTCTTTTTATTATTATGTTTGCCGAATTCGCTTAAATTTACCATTTAATTGTATTCCTCTTTTTTAGGGACGGACTTAAGCCTTTCCCTATTCTATGATATTTATTTATGATTTTTTTCTTCTTTTTTCTAGTTCCCCTTTATAAAAAAACGAAGAAATGCATTTCAAGGTCGCATTTGCCACATTATGCGGGTTTGAAGAACCTATAGACTTGGCGTAAACATTTCTTACCCCTGAAAGTTCAAAAATTGCCCTCATGGCTCCCCCCGCTATTATCCCGGTTCCTTCCGGAGCGGGCTTCATAAATACATAACCGGCTCCGCTCTTTCCGTATTGTTCATGGGGAATTGAATTTTTATGAACCTTGACTCTTATTAAATTTTTCTTTGCCTGTTCGGTTCCTTTTCTAATCGCTTCCGGCACCTCTTTGGCTTTTCCAAGTCCTATGCCCACAAAATTTGCATCCGGATCCCCGGCTACCACCAATGCCGAAAAGCCAAACCTTCTTCCGCCTTTAACTACCTTGGCAACTCTTGAAATATGTATAACTTTATCCTTAATATTTAAATCTTCAACGCTTAATTTCTCCAAATTATCCTCCAATATTCATATATCTAAAAATTTAACCCGTTTTCTCTTGCGGCATCGGCTAATGCCTTAACTCTTCCGTGATAAATATATCCGTTCCTATCGAACGCAACATCTATTATCGATTTCTGTTTGCATAATTCCGCAATCTCTTTCCCTACTATTTTAGCGGCATCTACATTCCCTGCATGTCCTTTAATCTTTACTTTTATCTCCTTGGAAAGCGATGATGCCTGAGCTAAGACATTATTGTCGGCGGAAAAAACCTGAACGTAAATATTATTTAAACTTTTAAACACGCACAGACGGGGTTTAATGTTATTTTTCATAACCTTTTTAATATGTGCCTTCCTGCGCAATCTCTTTTCAATTTTGTCTTTCATATCTAACCTCTTTCTATGATTTATTTTCCCGAAGCTTTGCCGACTTTTCGTTTTATGACTTCGTCTGAATATTTAATGCCTTTGCCTTTATAAGGTTCCGGTTTCCTCAATTCCCTTATTTGGGAAGCGACGAGCCCGACAAGCTCTTTATCGAATCCGGTAATTTTTAATAACGTATTTTTTTCGACGGCTATTTTTATACCTTCGGGGATTATAAAATTAACCTGATGCGAAAAACCTAAATTTAACACCAGATTTTTATTCTTAACTTCAGCCCTGTATCCTACCCCGATAATCTCCAAATCTTTAGAGAAACCTTGCACGACGCCGGTTATTGCGTTTGCTATAATAGTTCTGGTTAATCCGGTAAATTTTTCAAAATTTATATCGTCGTCCTTTAATTTAACCGAAACGGCTGATTTATTTATGTCTAAAGCAATCCCTTCCGGAATTTTTTTAGAAATTTTCCCGAGAGGTCCCGAAGAAGTTAAGATATTGCCGTTTAACTCCACTTTGACGTCTTTAGGAATTTCAATAATTTTTTTACCTATTCTGGACATTTTATCTATACCTTTTTTATTAGAAGGCCGAGGAGTTTAGTCCTTCGCTTTCTATTTTATTAAAAAACTTTTAACAATGAAAGTCCGCCGACCTTTTTTTCTTTGCATTCGACATCAGACATGATTCCCGCCGAAGTTGAAAATATCTCTATTCCTAAGCCATTTTTATACGCTCTGATATCTTTAGCTTTTTTATAAAATCTTATTCCCGGCGTACTGGTAGTTTTAATATCGATAACCGTCGGCTTTTTGCTTTCATAGTATGCGAGCTTTATATTAATATTTTTAGTTGAAACGGCTTCGGCGTTTTCAATCGAATAATTTTCTATAAAGCCCTCTCTCTTTAAGACTTCGCATATATTTTCCTTTAACCCGGAATACGGCATATTAACTTTTTCTTTACCTGCTTTATAAGCATTTTTTATTCTAATAATCATATCTGAAATCGGGTAGGTCATTTTTTCTTTTTTCCTCTCTTAAATATATTAAAAATATTTTTAAATTACTTACCAGCTTGATTTGGTAACTCCGGGAATAAGCCCTTTGCTCGAGTTTGTCCTAAAACAAATTCTGCACATATCAAACTTTCTGTAATAACCTCTCGGTCTTCCGCATATCGGGCACCTGTTATGCGCTCTTACTTTAAATTTAGGCGTCCTTCCAGCTTTTATAATCATAGACTTTTTTGCCATATACCGTATCTCCTAATTTCTAAACGGAAAATTAAAACTTTTCAAAAGTTTATATCCGTCTTCATTATTTTTTGCAGAAGTAACTATTGTTATATTCATTCCTTTAACCTTCTCAATAAGCTCATAACTGATTTCCGGGAATATAAGCTGTTCCTTAACTCCCATAGTATAATTTCCGCGGCCGTCGAATGATTTTTTGGAAATGCCCTTAAAATCCCTAACTCTAGGAAGGGATATATTAATAAGTTTATCAAAAAAATCATACATTTTATCGCTTCTTAAGGTAACAAAACAGCCGATTTCCTGATTTTCTTTTAATTTAAAGGCGGCAATAGACTTTTTTGCCTTTGCAACTACAGGTTTTTGGCCGGCAATTTTAGTCATTTCCGCAACTGACTGCTCAATTATTTTCGAATTGGAAGTTGCTTCTCCGAGACCCATATTGATAACTATTTTTTCCAATTTAGGTATCTGATTAATATTTTTATAACCCGTTTCTTTTATTAATCTTGGTACAACTTCATTTTTATAAAATTCTTTATATCTTGCTGACAATTTTAAATCCTCCAAAATTAAACTTCAGACCCGCATTTTTTGCAAAGCCTTGTTTTTTTTCCTTTATCGTCCGTATTAACGGAAAATCTTACCGCCTTTTTACATTTAGGGCAATATAAAGCTACATTAGATATATTTACCGGCGCTTCTTTGTCTATTATTCCTCCCGGTTCCTGCGCGCTCCGAGGCTTAACATGCCTTTTTATCATATTTACCTTTTCGATATAGACCCTGTTCTTTTCTCTATCGACCCGGATAATCTTACCTGACTTGCCTTTTTCTTTTCCCGCTAAAACCGTTACGTTATCGTTCTTTTTTAATTTAATAGTCATATTATAGGACCTCTGGCGCTAAGGATATAATCCTCATAAATTTTTTTGCTCTCAATTCTCTCGCTACGGGACCAAAAATACGGGTGCCTATAGGTTCGTTCTGGTTGTTTATTAAAACTGCCGAATTATTATCGAATCTTATATAGCTTCCGTCCGGTCGCTTTACTTCTTTAACCGTTCGAACGATAACCGCTTTTGAGACATCGCCTTTTTTGACCTTGGAATTTGGAATGGCTTCTTTTATAGAAACGACTATTATATCGCCGATTCCGGCATATTTTCGTTTGGAACCTCCAAGAACTTTAATACACATAAGCTTTTTTGCGCCCGAATTATCGGCGGATTTTAAAACCGTCTGCATTTGAATCATCGTTATAGCCCCAAGTAATTAAATTATATTAAAGAAAATTTTATTATAGAATTGCTTCGAGATTCCATCTTTTATCTTTAGACAAAGGGCGCGTTTCGATAAATAAAACTTTATCTCCCGTATGCGAAGCATTCTTTTCATCGTGAATTTTAAATTTTTTAACCTTTTTTACATATTTTTTATAAACAGGATGCTTTACGATGTCCGAAACTATAACCACTCTGGTTTTATCCATCTTGTCGGATGTCACGATTCCCGTTAATGTTTTTTTCATAATTATATCTCCCGCTTCCTATTGTTTGAAATAGTTTTAATTCTCGCTATGGACCTTTTTACCGCTTGGATTCTCTTAGGATTTTCTAACGAACCTAATGATTTCTGAACTGTAAGATTAAATATTTCTTTCCTGAAATCAGATTCTTTCACTTTAAGTTCTTCATCGTTCATTGTATTTAATTCTTTGAATTTCATATATTTAGAATTCTCCTCTCTCTATAAATATAGTCTTAAGCGGCAGTTTATGGGATGCCAGTCTTAAAGCCTCCTGTGCAACTTCTTTTGGAATCCCTTCCATTTCATATAAAACTAATCCGGGTCTGGCAACGCATACCCATTCTTCTACCGAGCCCTTTCCTTTTCCCATTCTGGTTTCTGCCGGTTTTTTTGTAATAGGCTTATCCGGGAAAATCCTTATCCAGACTTTGCCTCCTCTTTTTACAAATCTGGTCATTGCAATTCTTGCCGCTTCTATTTGTCTGGCGGTTATATAACCGCATTCTATTACTTTTAATCCGAAATCTCCGAATGCAAGAGCATTGCCGCGGGTAGCCTTCCCTCTCATTCTACCCTTCATTTGCTTCCTGTATTTTGTTTTAGCGGGCATTAACATAATTATTCACCTTTTTTATAGGGACAGACTTAAGCCGGTCCCTTCTCTTTCCGTTATTTTTTTAATTATAATACGTCTCTTTTATATATCCAGACTTTAACTCCTATCTTTCCGTAAGTAGTATTAGCCTCTGACGTACCATAGTCGATATCCGCCCTTAATGTATGAAGTGGAACCCTGCCCTCGCGATACCATTCCGTTCTTGCTATTTCCGCTCCGGCCAATCTTCCCCCGCATGTTATTTTAATGCCTTTCGCCCCGCTCTTCAATGCCATAGTAACGCTTTTTTTCATTGCTCTTTTAAACGCAACTCTTTTCTCAAGCTGGGACGCAATGCCTTCGGCCACTAAAATGGAATCTAATTCGGGCTTTTTAACCTCTATTATATTTATTTCGATATCCTTGGTTTTTATTTTATTAATCTTTGCAATCTCGTTTTTAATGTTATCGAATTCCGACGAACCTTTTTTACCGTAAATTATTCCGGGTCTTGCGGCAAATATATCGATAATTAATTTCTCCGCTTTTCTGCCGATATTTATTTTAGATATCCCTGCCGAATAAAGCTTCTTCTTTAAATATTCACGGATCTTCAAATCCGCGTGCAAGAATTTCGCATAATTTCTGTCGCTATACCAGCCGGAATCCCATGTTTTATTGATTCCGATTCTAAGTCCGATTGGATTAACTTTCTGCCCCAAAATCTACCTCCGTTTTAAATTTCTTCAAGAACTATTTTTATATTGCTCATACGTTTTTTAATAGTCGCTCCGCGTCCCATAGCTTTAGGCATAAGTCTTTTCAAAGAGAGAGACATATCTACGTTTATTTTTCTTACTATCAGGTTGTCCACGTCAACCCTGCCCGTCGAAGATGCATTTGCCAGAGCAGACTTTAAAAGTTTATAAACCGGATTGGCGGATTTCTTTTTAGTGAACTTTAATATATTGATAGCGTCGTAAACCTTCTTCCCCCTAATTAAATCAACCACAAGCCTTGCTTTTTGAGGAGATACTTTAATATATTTCGCTTCTGCTTTAAACTCCATTTTCTACCCCTTTTTGTTTATTTTGAGGATGAACCGCCGCCGGTTTTAACCTTTGTCTTTCTGTCCCCTGAATGCATAGTAAAAGTTCTTGTGGCGCTAAACTCGCCAAGTTTATGTCCTACCATATTTTCGCTGACAAAGACCGGAATAAACTTCTTGCCGTTATGGACGGCAAAAGTAAATCCCACCATCGAAGGTATTATGGTTGACCTTCTGGACCACGTCTTAATTATTTTTTTGTCGTTGGAATCAAATGCCTTTTCAACTTTTTCCAAAAGCGATTTGTCAGAAAACGGACCCTTTTTTATAGACCTAGCCAACTTTAATTCTCCTAATTTATATAATTAAAATTTTATATCGATTATCTTGCCTTTCTCCTCGATATAATATATTTAGAGGTTTGCTTATTTTTTCTGGTTTTATATCCTTTAGTCGGCACACCCCATGGCGTAACGGGATGACGTCCGCCTGAAGTCTTGCCTTCGCCTCCGCCGTGAGGATGGTCGATAGGATTCATGGCAACACCCCTTACCGAAGGTCTTATGCCGAGCCATCTAGACCTTCCGGCCTTACCGATGCTGATATTTTCATGTTCGATATTTCCGATTTGACCTATGGTGGCGCAACATTTTTCCGGCACTATTCTAAACTCTCCCGAAGGCATTTTAATCTGCGCATATCCGCCGTCCTTTCCTAGAAGTTCGGCATAAGCACCTGCGCTTCTTACAAGTTTTCCTCCGGAGTTAGGCTTCATTTCTATATTATGTATCATTGTTCCAACCGGAATATTAAATAACGGAATGCAGTTCCCCGGCTGGATATCGGCTTTCTCGGATGATACGACGCTGTCGCCTTTTTTTAAACCGACGGGACACAATATATATCTTTTCTCGCCGTCTATATAGCTTAATAAAGCAATTCTTGCCGACCTGTTGGGGTCGTATTCTATTTCTATTACGCGGGCGGGCACCTCTCTTTTATCTCTTTTGAAATCAATAATTCTATATCTTCTCTTATGCCCTCCGCCCTGATGCCGCGTAGTAATCCTACCGTTATTATTTCTTCCGGCATTTTTTTTATATTTTGCAAGAAGACTTTTTTCAGGAAAGTCACGCGTAATTTCAGAAAAATCGGAAACCGTTTGAAATCTTCTAGCGCTTGATGTTGGTTTATATTTTTTTAATGGCATCGTTCTTTTCTCCCGATTATACTTCTAAAGCCGAAATTCTCTGGCCTTCTTGAAGTTTTACATAAGCCTTTTTAATATTGGGTAATTTACCGGTATATTTGCCCACTCTTCTGAACTTACCCCTGGTAATTACCGTATTGACGTTATCAACTTTAACATTAAAGTACTTTTCGACCGCATCTTTAATATCTTTTTTATTTGCATCCCTATTAACGTTAAAGACATAAGTATTATTTATCTCTCTAATTTTTAGACTTTTTTCGGACTGCACGGCTTTTTCTATAGCGGTATTTAATTCTTTCATAATGCAAGATTCCTCTCAAGTTCTTCGTTAGCTTTAACCGTAATCATTACTTTTTCATATTTTAATAGATCTACGATATTTAAGAGATTTACGCAGGTCGCTTTGTAATCCATAAGATTTCTGGTGGACTTAATTATTTTGTCGTCCGTATTCGATGCCGGCAGTATTAGTAATCCCTTTTTTATTCCAAGATTATTGAATATCGATTTCATTTCTTTTGTTTTAATATTTGAAAGCTCAAAATCTTCTATAAAAACAAGGCGCCCTTCTTTTAACAAATGCGACAGGGCAGATTTAACAGCCGCCTTCCTTGCTTTCTTAGGCATATCCTTCTTATAATTTCTTTCGTTTGTAGGTCCAAAAATAGTTCCGCCGCCTTTCCATAAAGGAGATCTGGTCGAACCCGCCCTTGCTCTGCCGGTTCCTTTCTGCTTCCACGGCTTAATTCCGCCGCCGGAAACTATCTTTCTATTTTTTGTAGAAGCCAATCCCAACCTTTTATTGGCAAGAGTCAATAAAACAAATTCTTTTATTAAAGGTTCTTTAACGGGATACGAATATATTTCTTCATTCAACGAAATATTTCCGGCGTTTTTATTGCTTATGTTTAATACGTTTGCGCTTTCAGACATTATAATAAATCCCCTTTTCTTAAGACAGGTAAAAAATTATTTTTACTTATGCAGTTTCCTTCCCGATTTATCAGCGGCGTATATATAGATTATGTTATTATTGGCTCCAGGGACGGCGCCTTTAACATACATCAGATTTTCATCTGCGTCAATCTTGACCACTTTTAAATTTAAAACGGTTTTTTTATCCATTCCCATATGTCCCGGCATTTTTAAGCCCTTAAATACCTTCGACGGATAAGACGACTGTCCTATGGAACCTGGAGCCCTATGAAAATTAGAACCGTGTGTATCTCTGCCGCCTGAGAAACCCCATCTTTTAACGACTCCCTGATACCCTTTCCCTTTTGAAATGCCGCTTATAGATACGGATTGCACATCGTTAAATATAGAGATGTCGATGACGTCGCCTATGTTCACGCCGTCTATTTCCGAATCCCTAAATTCTTTTAAAATTTTTAACGGGTTTAAATTATTCTTTGAAAATTTTCCGAGAATAGGCTTTTTTAATCTGAACGATTTCGCTTCTTCAAAACCTATTTGCAATGCATCGTATCCATCAGACTGCTTAATCTTTTTTCCCACTACGGTGCAAGGTCCCGCCTTGATAACCGTAACGGGCACAATCATGCCGTCCTGATTAAATATCTGCGTCATTCCAATCTTTTTTCCTATTATTGCTTTTATCATAATTTTAATACTCCGAGATTCAATTAAATCTGCTTAATATCTACATCTATACCTGAAGATAAATCTAATTTCATTAACGCATCAATGGTTGCCTGATTCGGTTCAAGCAAATCAATAATCCTTTTATGCGTCCTCATCTCAAACTCTTCTCTCGACTTCTTATCCACATGCGGAGAGCGTAAGACGCAATACTTATTGATTTTAGTCGGCAGCGGTATAGGTCCGCTAATTTTGGAACCGGTAAGTTTTGCGGTTTCAACTATTTCCGTCACCGATTGATCCAACAAACGATGATCGTATGCTTTAAGCCTGATCCTTATCTTTTGAATTTCCATCTTTATTTTATATTACCCCTTTATTAGGGGACAGAATTAATTCCATCCCCATTCTATGTTTTTCTATGTTTAAATTACTCTATAACCTCTGTTATAACTCCGGCTCCAACCGTGTGCCCGCCTTCTCTTATCGCG
>JAJZJD010000014.1:9654-14451 GCA_021828445.1 bacterium | reverse complement strand
AATTGCTATAATTTATTTAATTGCTTCAAATATTTCATAAATTTTGGTATAGGGGTAATTCAATAAATTATCTGAATTATTTTTGAATTTAAGTTTTTTAGCACGATTTAAAGCATCACCAAATTTATCCGAATATTTATCAAAAAAATTAATTTTGTCAAATTCTTTTTTATTTTTAGAATAAGATGATAAAAATTTTTGTAATTCTTTTATAACTGTTTCACATTCGAATCCGGGCTTGTTATAGTCTTCAAAATACAAAAGAAGCCATAATTCGAAACATGGAAACGAGGTTATTAAACTAATGTTATTTCGCTTACCTAAATTTTCAGCTTTAGAAAGATTTTCTTTTACTGTTTTTTCTTTTGTTTTTACGACTATATCAATATCAAAGACACAGAATATGCCGCCCAATGCGTTACTATTGTCTTTAATTTTGTTTTTTTCTTTTAAGGCGTACTTTATTATATTATAAGGATCTGTAGCATGGCCTGCAGTTTTAACGTTTATAGAAACCTTTGATTCGCTATTATTTCTGTGCTTTCTATATTGCTTAAAATATATTTCATCAATATTACCTTCCGTTACTATTAAAAATATTCTACGGCTTTCCCGCTTTTTTCTTGACCTCTTAAATTTAACCATTATTTAGCTCTCATGCCATTAATTAGCCATATATTTTATATATTAGGAACTGCGCCGTATTGACCGTAAAGGTAGCGCATTTTAATATCATCCTCTAATCTCGGCTTAGGTTTTATATCATCTAACGAAAAAAGGGCCGTGCCTCCGTTTTTTCCTTTTTCCGTAAACCAGATTTCATCCCTGCGGAACTTTTCTGTATCTAACAGGTCGGAATTATGTGAAGTAAAAATAAGCTGCGAGTCGGGATAAATATCATAATAAAAATCTAATAAAAGATTTATTAAATGAGGATGCATTGACAATTCTAACTCATCGATTAAAATAATACCTTTATTTTCGATAAAAAACGGCAAAAGATAGAATAGTTTCTGCGTTCCGCTTGACTCCTCATTTATTGTTAATTTACCAGAAATACCGTCATATTCATGCGTAAAATTGATTTCATCGCCTACAAGATTATCCATATCTAATTCTTTATTTGAACTTTTAATTTCAATACCTTTATCTTGCAGGATTTTTGTCAAAACCTCAACTCCTTTACTTATATTTTTAGTTTTAATTTCTAAATCGGTAATCCCTAAATCCGCTTTTTGTAAAAAACTTATTAACTTATCCTTGCCTTTATTCTTATAATACTCAACGATATTGTTCATAAAAATTATACTGCTTAATAAATCTATTTGATTAAGCACAGGAGAAATGTTATTAAAAAAAGCATAAATATTTTTCGCTTTCTCCTCGTTCATCGTCGCCGCAACCGATAAAAATAATGAATTCTCTTTTGTCATATCGGCTATAGATTTATTCCGCCCCTTCATATCGCTTCCAAATTTGTATCCGTCAGTTTTGCTTCTTTGGAAAAGATTTCTTTTCTGATTTTTTGGATAATAATGCAACCATTCATTGTATATTTCTTTTTCGCTCAACTCGAAACCGTATGAATACAAAACGCCATCGTCAAGAATGAAAGTCGTTTCGAATTTTAATAAACGATTATCTTTTCCCTTTAAAAATTTAAACGGAATAACTCCTGTCGGAGCATTGGGAAGATTTCGCGAAGAATACAATACTAATTTTTTCATAAAATCTATAGCTTTAAGCATATTGGTTTTACCGGAAGCATTCGGTCCAAATATTCCAGCCGTTCTTAGAACTTTAATCTTGTATTTATCAAACTCTTTAATATGATTCAGCAATGTTTTGTCGGCATTGTTCGCAACCATACTTAGAGTCTGTTCTTCGCTTATAGAAAGATAATTAGAAACTTTAAATTCTACTAACATAAATTTAATCTCTTACTGAATATTTAATTAACTTCAATTTAATATAATTAAAAATATATTTAATTGTATCATTTTTTGTGATTTAATTGCAAAAAATTAAATATCTAAACATTTAATTTACGTATTACTTTTTTATCATTTTTATCGAACGCTAAATTTAGCAATTAATCTATATCTATATAAATCCTTCCTCTTTCAACTGCAAAAATCAGATAACATTTACAAACTCGGCAATCACCTTGAAATCATCTTCTGTTACATTTCCTAATATTATAGACTGAAATTCTTTATTGTCAGGGGACAATTCAATCATTTTATGTCGCCATGTACCGTCCGGCAGTTGCTCCTTCTCGCTATGATATCGTTTTACCGTGTATTTCTGGTTCGTTTCCTGGTCCGCAACCTGACGGGATTCTACAAGGACAATCTTCCCGTCACGCGAACCGCCTCTTTCAGTCCTGAAGATACAATAACTTCCGTCTGGAATGGTCGGCTCCATAGAATGCCCCACGACCTTGGCTATAAACATATCTTTATTTAACTTCAACTCACTTTCAACTTTAGCCCAACCGGAATTTTCCACATATTCTTCCTTTCCAAAACCGGAAGCGGCGGCCTCTAACGAATAAACTGGAAGATAATGAACAAATTTTTCGGATTCGGGAGTGTCGTTATCTGAAACAATTTTTAAATTGGAATGTCTCGCTTTCTCCGATAACGACTTTCCAGTACCGAATTTAACTGGGTTTTGCTCATCTTCATTTGAACTTTCAAATAGCGAAGGCAGGTCATTAATAATTTCCAAGGTTTTTATGCTGACATTGACTACTTTTGCCAATAAATCGATAATATATCTGGGGTTATCCGACCACTCATTTGGATCGTTTAGTATGCCGCTGTCTTTGTCCGTCGAAACCTGATACCTTTCCATAACCCACTCTATTGCAGATTTGCCGTTCACGACATAATCATAGGCCTCGAGCGGTATGCCTTTAAGTGTTATATGCGAATTATAATTGATTATGCTTTTATCTACTAACCCGTCTTTTTTGCCAAATTTCATTTTATTTACTCTGTAATCAGGGTTTCTCTTTTCGCTTATATTTTCGATTACAGAAAAAGGCTCGATGTCCTCGTAGTTTATATGTAAATTCATGAGTTTTTCACCGGCTTTACTGAAAGCCCAAAAATCTGGCGCAAAGGGTATGCGGGGTAACATTCTTTTTACAGTTGCGCCGAAACGTTCTTTGTATTCAGGAGAATGTAATATCCCGTAAATGTAGTGAAATATATCGTCCTTATTTATTGATTCGTCGTTATAATGGATTCTAAATAGATTTAATGCTTCATTAGTAACAGCGTCACGACGCATATATGGTTCAGCGGTTGTTTCCGCTATTACATTACTGCTTGCAAATAAGCCGTTTTCTTTATGCCGTTCGACCCTTTCATAATAATAACGCGGAAAGCACTGCCCTGGGGATAATACGCTTAAATCAGGCAATGTTTTAGACGCCAGGGTTGAAAATGCTTTAGAAGCTCCGATACCGGTAACAGTTATAACGATATTCTCGTGTTCAGGCGTCGGAAAAATTGACGGCATTAAACAGACCATATTAGTGAACATCCTGTCAAAATATAAAAACTCTTTTACAAACGGGCGATACAATGATTCTATAATATTATCCTGCGTGAAAAGTCCAATCCTTCCCTGCTTTGCATAATTCTGTAACTCTCTATCCCAGCTTATAAATTTTTTATCGTTATTAAAAGGCTTTCCGGTCATAATATTATTAATTTCTTGATTATAATTGCCAATCATACGCTTCATGTTTTCAGATAATTCTTTTTTAGAAAAATTATAAGCCCATGCATCGTGACTGGTTGTTACACCGCGAGAGTATATATTAAAAATTACAACCTGATTCTTATTTTTTTTATCACCCAAAGGCATAAAATTCTCAAATTCTTCATCCCTCTGATTTATCCAGTCTCCCGCAATATTTGGTTCTATTTTTTGAAACGGTAAATTTTCAATGCTCTTAAATTCCGCGATAGTGTTAAGTTTTTCATCTCTATTTAAGTAATCGCCTATATCATGGTAATACAATTCACACTCGCCTTTATGCAAGCCGTCTTTAATAAATATCGTAATGGCAACGGGGGTGCGGGAGCCAGAACCAAATATCTTTCCACCTTCCTTACGCGATACCTCCCCTGATGTTCGTTGATTACCCCGTAAATTAAAAATGTATATATGACTGAAATCATTTACAAGGGTTTTCCTTATACCGTCCGCCGCATTGCCGTCTATAAAAGAACCGTTCGTAACAAAACCTATGACTCCTTTATCCTTGAGGCGGTCGGATGCCCAGCGGATAGCTCTTATGTAAGAATCATATAAACTGTTCTTCAAAGTTGCACTTGATTCTTCGGCGTAAGTTTCCTTTATCCGCTCGTCAAGCTTAGAATATTTTAGATTCTGATTGTTGTCGTTTCCGCTGGTCTGTCCGGCCGAATATGGAGGGTTGCCTAATATAACCCTTATATCCTGCTCTTTTTGCCTTTTTGCCCGTTTGCTGTTTGTCTCTGAAAATGCGTCAAATTTATTATTATCTTCAAACATCTGGAAGGTATCGGCGAGAACCATACCTTCGAAAGGCTTATATGTTCCCGTTAAGGAATGATAGATGTTTTCTATGTTTACCGTTGCGACATAATAAGCCAAAAGAACTATTTCGTTGGCATGTATTTCGTTTTGGTATTTATAAGGTATGTCCTCAGGCTTAATAAGTCCCGATTGAAGCAGTCTCGTTATAAATGTCCCGGTTCCGGTAAATGGATCTAAAATCTGGACATTTTTATCTGA
>JAJZJD010000014.1:0-9554 GCA_021828445.1 bacterium | reverse complement strand
CTGAACTCCGCCTCATCCACTAAACTTTCATCGTGAGAGCGCAGGGCTTTTAATACCTTCCATATTTCTTTAAATCTTTGGTTCGTGTCAACATAATCGTTATAATTATTTACATCCTGGTTAGGAATAGAAACCGGCAGTATAATATATCCATAATCCTTACCTTCCGACTTACGCATAACCCTGCCTATTGATTGGACTATATCCATTATGGATTCTTTTTTGTCGTAGAATATTACCGCATCTAATGCCGGCACGTCCACGCCTTCTGAAAGACATTTCGCATTTGAAAGGATTCGGCATTCACTTTTATCTGCGCTTTCTTTGAGCCAGTTCAATTTTTTTTGCCTCACCATAATGTTCATGGTGCCGTCAACATGGTCCATATCAAAACCGGATTCAGCCAATGAGCCTTCATGTAAACTTACCATTTTTTTAAACACTTTAGACATTTCCGTGGACGCTTTAATCGACTTAGAAAATGCAACCGCCATGCGCATACGCTTATTATCAATACTTTCCATTCCATTATCGTCGATAGAAAACAATTCCCGTCCCATTAAAGCCTTCCAACTTCCTATTATCTTCGTTGCAAGTTCCGTAGTAACGGCTTCCTTTTCATTAATATTGTATTGATTAACTAATTCCGCCATTTCATTTTCGTTCACAACTGTAATCATAACTTTATAATCGGATAGCAGGTTCATTTCAACAGCCTTTCCAAAACTCAACTCATAAAACTGTTTTCCGTAAATTTTTTCGTCGTCCATAGAAAACAAAGAGGCGCTGGCTTCATCGGCTTTTTTCTTTACCGTATCGTTATAAATGCGGGGAGTGGCCGTCATATAAAGCCTCTTTTTGCCGTTGATCACATTATTGTCGTGTACCTTGACGAACTCGGAATCTTCCTCATTCAGCAGGGTTGCGCCCGTTGTGCGGTGAGCTTCGTCGCATATAATAATATCGAAAGAGCCGATACCTTGTTTTTGCGCATCCGATATAACCTGAATTGATTGATATGTGGAGAATATAACGGTCATTCTGTCGTTATTAATGCTATTAACGGCTTGAACAAGTTTTTTGGCATCCGTTGTAGAGGGATATGCAAGCTCATGAACTCTTATATCTTCATCGTCTTTTCCAACTTTTGTATCGGAACAAACCGCAAAGGCATTAAACGGCTCATAAGCATCCGCAGTCCAGTCCCTCAGACTCTGAGAGACGAGAGCTATAGACGGCGCTAAAAACAGAATCCGTCCTTTCGGCGCATATTTCTCACAGAGCCGCAATGCAGTGAGGGTCTTCCCGGTTCCGCAGGCCATAATAAGTTTTCCGCGGTCGTTATTTTGAAACCCATTTATTACCGATTCAATAGCCTCTTCCTGATGGGGTCTTAAGACTCTTTTAGGTTTAAGCTTTATTTCTTCCAGATTGCCTATATCAAAGAGGCTCCAGTCAACAGGGCTTTCCTCGAGGTTTTCAAGTGTTATCCTATGTGTTGATATGGTTTGATTTTGAAGAGCTTTTTCGGCTTCACTGCTCCAGTTATCGGTAGTAGATACTATCAAACGGTAATCAAAAGCTTTGTATTCTCCGTTAATTTTATATCTCTTGCCCGATGCCGTAAAAAATGAATCTATATCGGCTTTTTGCAAATTATATTCCCGGTCGAAAAATTTGCACTGCACAGCCCAATAATTTCCCGTATCTATCTCGCGGACAACCAAATCTATGCCGCTATCCATTCCTCTATCCGGACACTCGTCCCACTCTCCCCATGTCCATACCTTATCAATTTTATTTGCATATTCAGGGTCGGTTAATAAATATTTAGCGATTAATTTTTCGAAAAAAGAACCTTTATCTCTTGAACTTAAGGGTAGCTTGTTTACTTTTTCAAGAATATCGATAATTTTCATTAGACCCTCATTATAATAGCTTATATTCGTTTGCTCTTTAAATGTTCATCGTACAAAATATACGATTTATTTTTCGATCGCGTCTTTAGAAAACAATTTCAATACTTTCGCCGAAGGATATGTAGATAGAGATGCGACTCCATTTGCTAATTCAATAGGAAATAATGCCCCCTCATATCTATTGCTTAATATTTTAGGCAATGTTGCAATAATTCTTTCGAATGCAATTAAATTTGCCGATGATGGATTATTGACAAACTCGCCCTTTTCGCCAGTCGGTATATTGATTACCATTTTGTGATAATCATTATACTTTATAAAAACTTTAGCGCCATAATTAGTATCCTGACCATAAATACCTATTGAATTAGAATGTTGAATTTCACTTCTAATGTATTCATTATTCGGAATGAAAATCGAATAATTTGGAGCGGTATTTCCAATCAGCTGCAAATGGTCATAAAACATTCCGGATTTTTCTTGTCCAATCATTGCTATTTCTACTTCCGATTCTTTTGCAAATCTAAAAAAACGCCTTATCGGTGCTGCTAACTTAGCAAGAGTTGCTCTTAACGACAAAGGGCCGTCTTTAATCATAAGGCAGTTTTTAAGCACATCTTTATTTGTTTCCCAGAAATATCTTATCGGAGTAAATATCATCAATGTTTCATTTACGGACATATAATCTGACGCAACTTGATTTGGCGCAAAATCGTCCTGCATATTTAAATGCAGTCCGAACATATCCGTAATATATATTTCGCCATTACATCCAGGGCATTTCCCTTTTTCTTCATCAAATTGGAGGGTCGCAACATTTTCCTTGCAATGTGGACAACCAAATTTTTCAAGTTGAGTTTTCGGCGTTGGATTCCATTTTTCGTAAACAAGCCATTTTAATGTTTCCATTATCGCACCGTCAATTGCATCATTAAGCCCTTTGTCTTTTATGGACTCGTAGATTATCTCCCTAACAGCGTGATAGATAGTCTTTCCAGGAATTACGGCATGCCTTAAAGGAAAAGCTGTAGCATGAAAAAGTGCAGAATCCGACATTAAATCTCTTATTGCAAAAGGATTCGGCGTTTCTCTGTCTAATTTTGAAATAGCATGTTGATCGATTTTAAATAATACGGTTTTTACGAACGCAATTGCTTTATGCGGAGGTTGTCGATTTTCAATTACTTGCAATGAACCGTCGGTTGAAAATATTATATTTGCTTCGTTGCCTGAATTAGGCAAATTCTGCCATAAAATCTTTGAAGATACGGGCAAACAACAATTAGGGTCATTAAAATTTTTACATAACTGTTGAACCAAAGGACTTCGTATAACATCTAAGTGTCCAAGTTTACTTGCTTTTTCCGCAGGTAATCTATTTCCGCCTTGATACGGCATAAAGTTCTTCCTATATTTTATTTTTTTGGAGAAAATTTTAATGCCTGCATTGATATAACAAAACGATGCGATCTTGTAAGCATTCTTATGTAACCTTGCGTTTTTGCACGTAAAATGTCATTTTTTAAACTTTCATAGGCAATATTAACCTTAGAAAGTTTATTTACATCGTCTTGAGAAGCTAAATGTGCAACAAAAAAATTCTCGGTCTGCGCCAATAGGTCTGATAATATTGTGGTCGGAGATTGCGTTGAATAAACCATGCCTATATGATATTTTGCCCCTTCTTTTGCAAATCTTCTATATATTTTAGTTTCGTCGCTGTTATCGTTATCTTTAAAAAGGTTATGTGCTTCTTCGAAATACAATTGAATAAAATGATTTCCTAGTCCATTGCTCGTAAACTTTTCCGTCTGACGCTTAAAAACAGCTTCAGATAGTTCACGTGAAAAATATTGCATAACAGCTTCATTAGCATTTCCAAGATCTAAAATTACTGTCCTGCCTTGATCTAAAAATTGGAGAATTTCATTTATAAAATTACCTGCATTTTGGTCATGATATATCCTAAATGGTTGTAATAACGAAATTCCACTGCGTCCAGGCGCCGGTTCTAAAAATTCTAACATTGCAATATCATCTGCTTCAAAAAGTTGGTTCCCACTGCTTGAAATGAATACCCTATTTGAGCTATTACCTCTTCTGAATCTTGCTATTATCTCCAGCTCTCTAACTAATTCGCTTAAATTGCTTGGTGGATCCGGAACTGGTGAATTTTCGCTACTATATACCGCATTCCTTAATTCTCCTTTGAATCCAGGATTAAACTGACTTGATATCCTGCCAATTGGCGCTAATTTCCTCAATTCAGCCTCATTTACTGGATATCCTGCTTTTCTTAGCACAGCCCAATACATCTGCAATTTTCTAGTCGCTCGTATCTTGTCGCTTCCCTCAACAAATTGACGTACTTCTTCTAAAACAGGTAATTCAACACTGTTAAATGTTTCTATATATCCTGACGTTCGACCTGCATCTCTTAAAAGACTTGCGAGAACCATTTTGGATTGGCTCGGATTTTCATAAAAATTTAACTTTAAAGGCTTAGAAGGGGTATTAATTTTAGGAGTCAACGCATATATCGAACAAACATCCGGATAAGCGGTTGCTATTGATCTATTATCGTCTTGTGGATTATCGTTTGCATATTCTCCATTTATATCAAAAATTAACTGTCCAACATTTCCCGTTTCTTTTGTGGTTTCAATTAAACTCTGAACAATTAATTTTACAACATTGCTTTTCCCAAGGCGTGTTTTGCCAAACATAGCGGTTCTACAGCCAAGAAAATCATCCGTCGAAAGAACAATATCAACATCTGGTTGTTTTTTATTTGGTAATGGAAGACGACACTCTGTAAATCTTAACTTTCCAATTTGAAATCTATGCTTATTAGGGACAAGAGAATTATTAACTAAGTCAAGCAGCTTATCGTCCGGCGCATATATAAGATATTTATGAGCGCTAACAAAATTGTTTAAATCACCGGAAAATTCAACTTCGTTAAGATTATATGGATGAGGATAATACATGCCGAGCACTCCTGTTTTAAGAGCACCCCACTGCAATTCGCTTTGAGTAAACACATCAAGTTCGGGCATTGATTTCTTTTGAAGTTCAAAATACGTTTGTTGAACCTCACCAGATAAGGGCGTCGAAGCAGAATCCAAAACGCGTAAAAGAGTAAAATGCGGCGGAATTGCAAAATTATTTTTTTTATAGGCAGCAGGACACATTATAAGAAGTGAATTGCGAGGCACCCCGCCTACGGCTATCTTGAAGGGATCATTTGTAATTATAGTAATTTCATCATAACCGATATCCAAAACATAACCAACGAATCTCATCTGGTCATATTGTTTGCTTTTTTCAAAAGATTCTTCTTTTTCCAAAAAATCCCTTAAAATTCGCAAAGGATGGTTTTGAATAGCCGCATCTTCTAAAAATTTTTCCATAAATTTTCTCCTAATAATTACATATTAACACTTCTCCTGGGTTTTCAGATATTATTCCTGGTTTATGACCCGTGCCCTTAGCAAATGATATAATCTTGCATCCATAAAACAAAGATGTAATATCAATATGGCCAGATGTCGTCATTGCCCATCGTATACCTCTTTTCGTAGCTTTATTTAAACATCTCGCCAGTCTTTTGTGGCTGTCGTAATTAAATTTAGAATAAACGTAATGACTATGCCTAAGTTCTTTTTCACCAGGCTTATATGGTGGATCTAAAAAAATGAAATCTTTTTTGTTGCAGATCTCTATAACTTCCTCAAAGTCGCTGCTTATTAACTTAGCTCGTTTTAAAAATTCGGATACAGACAATAAAGTTTCTTTATTAACAACCCATCTTCTATCCTGTCCTCCGTAACCAACGTTAAATTGTCCATTCGAATTTTCTCGCCACATTCCTTTAAAACATGTTCGATTTAAATAAAGTGTCCTAGCCGCCCTATATGCCAGATTATCTTTTTTTTGACAATCTCTCACTAGGTAATAACCTTCCTTTGTTATAGGAAAGCCTTGAAATAGTTCCCATACCTTTAATGGATATTTTTTTAATCCTTTATATAGGTCTATTAAAACTGGATTAATATCCGATAATAACGCCTTTTGCGGTGCTAATGCAAAAAAAACGGAGCCACCACCAACAAAAGGCTCAATAAAAAACCCTTTTATATCTTCCGGGTTTGGAAGATGCGGCATAATATAAGATAACAATCTTTGTTTTCCGCCGGGATATCTTATGAATCTGGATTTTGGATCGACTTTAAACAATTTATCCACGTTTTAAAATATTTTAAGCTAAATAAAATATAAATAATTTAACATTTATTCTTATAAAAGATTTATTTAAAGTTCTTAAAGAGCAAAATTTATATAAAATTGCCACATTATATTATTCTAAATATTGTTTTGAGTTTGTTATACATTTTCTTTTCGTAAAAATTGACTCAAAATAATCCTCTTCTAACAATTTTACAATTTCTTTTATTTGCTTTTTATCTTTCGGAAACTTAATTTTATTATTTTCAATATTTTCAATTGTTATACCAAATTTTTTAGATATTTTATTTATTTTCTCAAAAGATACTACTTTTAGGACATCATTTTTAGTAAGAAGCGCAACTTTTTTGCGTATAACGGAATCAGAATTTTTAATAAACCAATCTATATCTTCACAAAAAAATAATTCATCTTTCGCAAAATTCTTTAAGTCTTCATCGGTAGCTTCTTTATAATATTCTGATAAATCAAATAATCTTTTGGCATTATTATACGAATTAAAAATTAATTTATTATCTTTATCTATAAATAACGCATCAATTCTATCATTAATGATAATGCCAGGTTCCGATAGTTTTGTAAAAGTATTACCAGAATGTATTAATGTAAATTTTTTCGACAAAAGTTTCCCGCAATCAAATGCCTGAAATAACGCATATTTTTCATTATCATTCCAAAACCCGCAAATAATACCTTTAATGTTATTTTCGTCTTCATTCATTTTAACAATTTCGTACTCAAGCGGATTTTGCAGAGCTTTTAATATATTTTCGTCAATTTTAAAATTTTTAATAGCAAATATTTTATCGCATTCATCAATACTGTAACGACCATCAAAATTAATTTCGTCAGTTTGGTCAGTATAAAAAACATTTTTAAGACAAACAAAGTATTCAGTTACTTTCTTTTGAACCGCGAGGCTGACATTAATTCTCTTAATAGAACCATCTTTTAGTTGGACAAATAAATTTAATTTTGCACCCATTAATCTCCTGTCTCCAATAACATATAGTCTGAAATTTGAACAACGGTTTTTATTTGTTTCGAATTAACTAGATTTTTTCGAGTTATTAAAATATATGTTATATCTCCTTCTATTGTGACTTCATAAAAATGATATCCGAATAGACCAAGCAAAGGGTTGAAATGATAGCTATTTGTAGTCCACACGCTAATAAAAAGCAGTGCTATAATAAAAATTAAAAGTTTGCTATTTATTTGAAAGGAATATTTATTAATTAACGGCAATAAATAAACAATAATAAAAGCAATTATTTCTTTGTCTGACGTGGATAAAGATTTAATCTTTATGGGCAATTTCTCAAGATATTCTTCTGACGATTTTAGGATTAAAAAACAGAACAAAATTAAAACCGCGGTTATTATTAAATACCATAACCCGTCAATAAAATACCAATTTTTACTGAACTTGGAAAACCATAAAGTTAATAAAACAGGGGCAAAAGAGGTCGAGACCAAAAATAATTTTGTCACTTTATTTAACATTTTTTTATCTTTTTCCAATTGTAAATTAGATATTATAATTATAATATTTTAAAAAATTAAAGCAACGAATAAAGCACGATTCCCATATAGTCTTCCATATATTTTCCTATAATTCGATAAGTATACCACTAATGCCCGGATTGCGTTTTAAAACTTTAGAATGAGAATACTTATCAATAAGCAATTATCTTATTTGTTTTTAAATAAACTTTTTAGTAGCTTCAGTTTTTAGAAACTCTCTGTAATCTGAATTGAATTTGATTAAATTATTGTATCAAATTAAATTATAAAAAAGAAAGTTATTAATTATATTTTAAACTTCGGTTTCTGTTCCATTTGACAAAATATGTGAAGAAGGTTTACAATAAACTTAATCCAAACACTGAAAGATACGGTCGTCTCGCCTGGATGCAAAAAGGCAAGATGAACAGGAGGTGAGCCCGATGGGAGCTTGCCTTGTTTAGCCACATTCCTTTCTAATGATTTCCCCAATTAATGATATAAGATTCAGTTATTCTCTTACTTTCACCCACCACCGCGTATGGCGCGGTTGGAAAATGGTGGTTGAAAATAAAAACCTTTTTCCGGTAGAACCCTTAAAATAACAAAAACAAGGGATTAATTATGTATTACGATATTAAGGAAGCTAAACATATGGGTAGATATAAATTGGAGATAACATTCGCAGACGGAAAACGGGGCATTGTGGATTTGGAAGATTATATAAAAAAAGCGGTATTTAAGAGGTTTTCCGATTTTAATTATTTTTTAAAATTTTATATATAGATGAGGAACTCTTTGTTTTATCTTGGACTGACGGATTGGACATTGCACCGGAATCAGTTTATGATAAGATATCGCGGAGCATGCAGGGTCTTACATATAAACGTGTATAAACGAGCTTAGGATGCGTCGGCAACTACTTTTCTTTCGTTTTATCAAAAAATCTTGAGAATTTGATTTTTGCCTTTCAATACCCAACTGGTTTTTGCTTCTTTTTGACATCAAAAAGAAGTGGGGTTCGGGGCAAAGCCCCGATATATTGCCTTTAAAATTCTTTTTCTTTTCCGTTTTGCTTTTCTCCTTAATCTACTTTTTTTTCTTTTGAACAAGTCGTTTTGCATATATTCAAATTCTTCCCAATCGTTAATTTTCCTTAGTGTAAATTCTATCTTTTCCCTGCATATCTTTGAGATTTCTTTGATGTTTTCCGGCTGCGGCATTATATCGACTTCAACAAGCGAAATATGCCCCGGATTGCGTTTTAAAACTTTAGCGTGGAAAAATTTGTCAATAAGCAATTCTTTAATCTGATTTTCTATAAATTTTTTGGTAGCTTCGACTTTTGGAATCTCTCCGCCGCTAACTCTCACACAGAACTGGTCAATATTATTCGATAAATTTTTCAATTAATTCACCCCAGATACCTATTTGTTATTTCAATCCTTTCGTGTCCGAGGTCTCGCGATATATACTGCCTGATTTCTTTATCTATAGTTTGAAATTCAGACTTGGACAGCCCGGTCTTTTCCAATATGCCGCCGAGCCACTCGGCTTTACCCCCTCCCGTCCTTGCCCTGCACTCGATATTATTGTATCCCTTTAACTTCCATGCTTCCTTGTATGCCTCATGGGCAGTCCAGTGCCTTTCGCCGTGATAATGAAAATACAGGTTGGTTTCTGCGCGGAAAGATTTTAAAGTATTGTTTGCAAAGTTCCGCCCTTGTTTTATTGTTCCTATATTGAGATTTTTTAGATGATTTTCTTTTAAAAATGCTTTTGCTTCCAAAAGAGTGTTTTTTTGTTCTGAATTTAATTTAATTTCTCTTTCGCGGCTGTTTTTAGAACCGTCGCCTTTAGCCGATACTTTTAAAATATTTC
>JAJZJD010000001.1 GCA_021828445.1 bacterium | reverse complement strand
AAAATTTATAAATTTATTAAAGATTTAATAAAAAATATAATTAATTAATTATATTTTTATAATATTTTACAATATTTTTATTGTTTTTGCAATATTTCATTATTTTTTATGAAATGATATAATAATATATTATGCATTTAAACGGAATTACGGAATTTAACGAAATAAAAACGAATATATTAATTTCTCCCGATAATAAAGTTTATCATCCCGATTTTATATTTTTCTGCTTAGATTTTGACGGAACTTTAGTGAGAATACGCAAAAGCCCTTTGGACGTTTATGCTCCGTTAACGCTTAAAAAATTTTTAAAAAATTTAAGCGGTATAGAAGGTGTAAAGGTATGTATAATTACGGGCCGCGCATTAAGCGACATTGAAAACAGGCTCGGCATTTTGGACGGCATAATTTATTCGGGAAACCACGGTTTTGAAATAAAAAGCTATTACGACGGTTTTCAAATCGATTTTATCGTCGAAAATACCGAAAAATATATAATATTTATTAATCAGGCATTAAGTTATATTGATAAATTTCGCAAAACGGAATTGCAAAATTTGATAATAGAGGATAAAAAATTTTCTATAAGCATGCATTACAGGATGTTAAATTCCGATGAAACCAAAATTTTAAAAAAATACGTTAAAAATTTATTTTCGGAAGATCCTGATTTTAAAAAATATCTGCATATTACAAGGGGTAAAAAAATTATTGAAATAAGGCCGAAGATAGATTGGAATAAAGGACGGGCATGCGATTATATTTTAAAAGAGTTTTTAAAAAAAATAATAATAAAAAGAGAAATTAAAGTTAAGAGGGGGTTTAATATCTTAAGGGTAAACATGGGGGACGATATAACCGATGAGACTATGTTCTTACCGGATTATCAAATTACCGATGCCGATTGCGGCGGGAACGGTTTAAACGAATCGCATAATTTAAATAAAAACATAAATATAAACGTAAAAAATATCAATTGCGTCATAGGCGATAAAAAATCGCAGGCGCAAATTTATCTTGAATCTTATAAATTTACGCCTGCGTTTATTGAAAATATTTTATCCGCTTTTAATAAAAAATAAAACGAATATTATTATATAATATTCCGTCTCAGCCTTTTAAAATCTCAGCCTGACGCCGGCTTCCGGCCCGTCGAATTCTAAACTGCCGTCAACATTGTTTGTGTCCACGTGCACTTTGTCGTAAATGTAATCCGCAAAAATAGAAAGAGGGCCTACCGCTTTATAGTTGACACCTGCATTAATATGATAATAATATCCGTCTGAACCTACCGACAACCCTTGAATTTTACCTATGAAAGAAAAATCGTTTATCGGCGTTATTTTTATTCTTCCTCCGATTATAGGAATAGGCAGACTGACGTTTTTAGTATCCGAAACATACGGCGAATCCAATTCAGCTTTAGCCGTAATAACGTCCACTCCGATACCAAGCCCGACGGAAGCATATCTGTTTATCTCGAAATTATGATCATAAAACATTTTGTAACTGTATAGATTAATTTTGGAAGTTACCGGAGTATTTATACTGTAGTTCTGACCGTTAAAATAAACGTTCTGCGATAAAGTCGTAGAACCGCTGTATAAATACGGCACGTATGTAAAAGAAATTCTGTTGTCGTATAATACATAAAAAGCTACTTTTAACATGGGCTCCGTCTTTGTCGTTTGCAGTCCTAAAAGAGAAGGGGTTATGACGTTTCCGCCGTTTCCGACGGCTAAATGCCCCGTAAGGTTTTGAAAGTATGCGCCGCCTTTAACTTCAAGTCCGAGCATTCCTGAGGCATAAACTTTTTTTACGGGAATACCTGAAAAAACAAAATAAGCTAAGCTTAAAATTATAAAAAACGACAACAAAAGATTAGAAATATTAAATTTTTTAATCATTTTACGTCCTCCTTTCTTCATTTTTTTTAAATTTTGCCGATTCTTCATTATTAATATTTAATATTAAAATTATAAACCTTTTATTATCTCCGAAGCAATTTTATTATCGAATAAGCCGTTATAATTAGTTTTTAATTCTTTCATTATTTGTCCGATTTCTTTAGTGTTTTTTTCTTTGGAAATTTTTTCTATATAAGCTTTAGTCTCATCAAAAGACCACGTTTTTGGAATATAAGATAAAAGTATCTCTTTTTCCGCCGACAGTTCCGAAATATCTTTTTTATTAGCCGTTAAAATTTCTATAGACTGGTCGGTTTTTTTTATCCATGATTTTATAATCTTAGTCATATCGTCGTCGCTTACGGTATCGCCGTGATTTTTTTCCTTAGTTAGTTTTAGCGCATCGCTTAAAACCATCGTTAAAATATTTTTTTTGGAATTATCGTTGCTTTTTCTGGCGTTTAGATAATCAGCCTTTATTTTTTCGTGCAGAGTCATTATAATTTTCTCCCGTTCGTTTTTTGATTTTTTTTAATTGCTATTTTGCTTGGTTTTATTTTAATTTATTTTATTTTAATTTTTATGAATTATCAATTTATAATTTATTACAATTTATTATTAAGCATTTTATTACTATATGCCGCCTCCCGCCATCTCTTTAAGTCTTTCTATCCTGTCTTCCGTAGAAGGATGGGTGCTGAACAAGCTCTTAAATACACCTCCGCGTAAAGGGTTGACTATAAACATATGGGCGGTTGCATGAGTCATCTGATTAGCCTGCATAGGTTCTTCCTCGTTTCCGGCTTCCAATTTATTTAAAGCACTTGCAAGATACATAGGATTTCCGCTCAGCATCGCGCCGCCTTTATCCGCCGCATATTCCCGCTGTCTCGATATAGCAAGCTGTATCATGGTGGCTATAAGCGGAGCTATTATAGCCATAGCGATTATACCGACAATATTTCCTTCCCTGTCGTCGCTTCTTCCGCCAAAACCGCCGAACATAGCCCCCCATTCCGCCATCCATGCAAGCATGCTTATTGCGCCGGCAACGGTGGCGGCTATAGAGCTTATAAGAATATCCCTGTTTTTTACATGCGTAAGCTCATGCCCTATAACTCCTGAAAGTTCGTTTGCATTTAAAATTTTCATAATACCGGTCGTGACGCATACGGCGGCATGGTTTGGATTTCTGCCGGTCGCAAAAGCGTTAGGCGTTTCTTCGTCCACTATATAAACTTTAGGCATTGGAATATTGCCTCTCGCCGCAAGATTTCTTACTATGGAATAAAGTTCAGGGTATTCGGCTTCCGTAACCGGAGTTGCATGATACATAGATAAAACTACTTTGTCGCTGAACCAGTATGTTCCGAGATTCATTACGGCGGCAAATATTAAAGCTATCACCATTCCCTGCTCCCCGCCGATAGCTCCGCCGGCAACGATTAATATTCCCGTTAAAACCAGCATTAAAAGAAAAGTCTTAAAATAATTCATTTATAAATTCGACCTCCTTGAATTATAATTAATTAAATCTATAATTGATTAAATTTTTAACTATTACATTATTACTTATTAAATATTGTAAAGATTTATCTTTTTATTTAAAATCGGCTATCTAAATATATATTATATACTATTTTTATAGCCTTTTTTCATAAAAATGTCAAAAGATATAGCCTGAATAGTCAATGAAAACAGAACTGCTATAAAAACATAAGTGATAATTTCATTCCTTAAATGCATATTTAAAGGCAGAGATAACGCCATCGCAATAGGCAGTGCGCCTTTTAATCCCCCGAAAACCAAAAAACGTTTATACCGTTTATTTAAAGTCAATCCGCTTGAAAATATTTTAAATCTGTTTTTTATTAAATTGACTATCGGCGAAATGATATAAACTCCCAGAAAACGCGAAAAAAGTACGAGGGCTATTATAAACAGAGATATAAGCCATATATCGAAAATTTTAAAAAGATTTATCTCAATTCCTATTATCAAAAATAAAATAGAATTTATTATAAAAGTTATATATTCCACCACTATCGGAAAAACTTCAAGCGTCCTGCCCGTCACTTTATTCTTAAAACCGTAATTCGCAAGCGTTATTCCGCTAAAAATTACCGCCATTATAAACGACATATGCAGATAATATGCCGCAATCAAAGACGCATAAGCAAGCAGCAGAGAAATCATAATTTCGGTTAAAAAATCCGTCGCAAGCGATAAAACAAGCGATACTAAATACCCAAGAATTATTCCTAATATCGACCCTCCGATAGATTCGTATAAAAATTGAACCGTTGAAGACTGTATTATTCCTAAAATATAATAAAACATATTATACAAATGATATAAAGAACTATGCAGGGAGCTTAAACTAAAGCGCATACCGTCCGAAAAAATATGGGCAGCCTTATGAAGATTCAGGTTTAAGAAAACCTCGTATAGAACAAGGCTTATCCCGTCGTTAAAAAGACTTTCGCCGGCAAGAAGAGTCTCTATGTCTTCTTTATTTTCTTTATTTTTTATATTTTCTTTTTCGTTTTTATATTTCATTGCGCCGTTTTTCAGCATAGATAGTATAGTTATAGGATCCGTAGGGGTTATTATAGCGCCGAAAATTAAAGATTGTTTTAACGGAAAATCCAAAACAAAATGAAAAATAGTGCCTGTAAATATAGCGGAAATTATAGTTCCAAAAATAGATAATGCGCCTATAGGAAGTGCGTTAGAAATTAGCGGACGCAGTTTAATTCCGACGGCGCCTTCAAAAATAACAACCGGTAAAAAAACATAATATATAAGATAAGGAGTGATCTTTAAACTTGGAAAAATGTGAAATATCCCTACAAAAAGCCCTATAATAACAAGCATAGAAGCATAAGGAATTTTAAAATATCTCGTTAAAATTCCTCCTGCCGACGCTATAGAAAGCAAAATTATCGCCGTTATTATTATATGGCTTCCATGATACATAATATATAATATATCATATTATGTACTCAACTCATCAATAAAATAAATAAAATAACATAGATAAATCAAGCCATATTAGCAGATTAAGCAGATATATTTCTAAATTGCCGATAAATAAACCATAAATAAACTTGCAATCCGGCTAAATAAATTATATAATGATTATTCTGCTAATAAAATATCGCGGGGTGGAGCAGTCCGGTAGCTCGTTGGGCTCATAACCCAAAGGTCGCAGGTTCGAATCCTGCCCCCGCAACCAATGAAAACCGCGGTAAATAAGCATTTCCTTATATTTCCCTCTTGACGCCGGTATGCAAAGAAATGTATAAATATTTAAAAACCCTGTTAACGATGTGCGGAAGATGAAATAGCCCTACCCTGTAGTAAAAATATTTCTTGACAACACAAGTTATAACTTGTAAACTTATTATGTAGGAAGCCGATGGATATTTGGTATTTTGTAGATGAAAGGGGACGCTCCCCTGTCAGGGAATTTATAGATGGACTATCCTTAGACGAACAGGCAAAAGTGTTTGCATATATTGACGAGCTGGGGAAACAGGGACATAATCTCCGGCGCCCATTGGCCGATTACGTGAAAGACGGGATTTACGAGCTTCGTCCAAAGTCGAACAGGTTGTTTTACTTCTTTTTTTTAAAAGAAAGTGTTGTCTTCGTCCATGCCATAAAGAAGAAGACGAACGAGATACCGGAAAAAGATATTGCGTTATCTCTTAAAAGAAAAAAATACATAGAAAAATACAGGATGAATATGCTTAAAGAGGAATACGATGAAAAATAGATTAGAAAAAGCGGAAAAACATCTTAATGAAAAACTGAAAAATCCAGAATTCAGAGGAATTTATGAGCTTGAAAGGGTTAAAGTCGCCCTTGCCCAGAAGATAGCCGAAACGAGAGATGAGCATAATCTAACTCAATCCGAACTTGCGGAAAGAATGAATGTTTCCCAGCAATTTATTTCTCAGATAGAAAGAGGGGAAAGCAATCTTACGCTGGAGACTCTCTTAAAACTGGCTCAATCACTTAACACCGGCATTATGATTTCTTTTTCCAAAAAGTCGTGCCGCAGGGGATGCCTCAAGGTAGCCTAAACAGCTTTCTTCTATCAAGGTGCTATCAAAGGGAATTTTGCGCACATTCAAGATGCAATTTCATATTAATAGGGTCGAAATATAGAATTTTTACCACAATGGACTTGCCAACTAAAAACAAGTCATCGGACAAATAGTCGAGTGGGAGTTTAGATTTATGTAGGATACCCGCAACATCTTTTTCAATCTCAACAAGAAGTCCAAACCTGTCACTCCTTTTTATGATAATGCCGTTGCAAGTGGAATCTATAGGAAAGCGAAGAGATGCATCTATCCATGGGCCGCTCTTCTGCCGTAATTTTGTGATCGCCCGATCTGCTGCAGTTATGTCTGTCAAATCGGCATAGCTACTTGAGTTAAGATAAGAGGCGGTTATTGACGTATTATTTTCACGCACCATATTTAAATACCCCACTAAATCAACGGCATTTGAAAGTGCTGTCGGGAGTTCATACTGTTTCTTAAAATCTGAAATACGAGTCGCAATGCGTTTTGCACATACTTCATCGTCAAATACCGTATCTTCAGCAACCGCTGCTAAATAAGTGACATTACCGATTAATTCAAGATGCACAAAACCTGCAGGAGCAATTTTTACTAAGTCTTCATCTGTGAGCGATTCTGTTCTGAAATCTTCGCTTAAAATGCATTGTGCCTTTGCTATATAAAAGTTTTAGACAGATCAAACTACGGTGAAGAAAACAATCTAAGGGCATTATATCGGCATAAACGGCATGCGTTTATATCGCCCGAACCCGCAAGCTGATGCCAGCTTGACCGCAGGGGGTTTATAGAAGCGTTATTACCGGCATTCGTTTAAATAGTTTGTCGCATAGTGCGCTTTATTTTGCGGGTTTTATATAGATTTTTTCTTGCATTTCTTCGGCTAAAGTTTTCAATGCTATTTTATTTACTTTTTGTTCAGGCATCCTAAGACTCGCTACGGTAACTTTGCCAGGATATCGTTTAATTATCTTAACGTGCAACCCGAGCCTATTTTCTATTACGTTTCGCATAAATAGCCAATGAGTTTGAGAAACGTAAACCTGTTTTCTCTGTACATCTACTCTTTCTACGAAAACGAGCAGTTCTTGGTCCTGACCTTTAAACTTAAAACAAGACTTTCGTTTGGGCAGTATATAACTATACCCGTCCGGTTCGATATCGGGGTCAGGATTACCGTAATCGAAAACGCTACAATTTGACAATATATAATAATTCTCCGTTTCGTCTCCCAAAAAAAGTTTAATATTTGTTTTTTCTCTAACTTCCATAATTTTACCTCCATTTTTACAGTTTTTATTATTTCTATATTCTTTATTGAAAAATTATTTCACCGGTTTGATGTAATTTTTCTCAACGAATTTCTCTAAGTCCTCAATTCTAAACCTGTATTCAGAATACATTTTTACAAATCCTATTTTCCGCTCATATACTAGCCTCTGTATTGTTCTATAGCATACTCCGAGATATTTTCCGGCTTGCCGCATTGTTAAAAGTCCGTTAATTTGTTTTTCGGTAAATTCTTTTTCTTTCATAATAAAAATATTTTATGATATCTTTTTTAAAAAACAGGAGGACATTCGATACCTTTTTATTTTTTTAAAAAAAATTTGATATAATTATTTATGTTTATGTGATTTTAATGGAGCATATATGCTGGCTAATGAAGACGATATAATTGCTTGTTATAGGGCGGGATTAAAGAAAGCAAATATAATAAAGCACTACGGAATATCCAAAATGAGGCTTAATAGAATTTTGGACGGAATTGAAGCTCCAAAAAAACCTGCATCTTACAACGATTACATGATAGCCCCTGACCTAATGGAACATATCTGTAATTTTCCTAAATCTTACGGTCTTGCAAGAGTAATGCAATTTGCAAAGCTCGCAGGGTTAAACCCTAATAAAATTTTTGAAAATCGTAAGGTAAAACACGAGGATATCAATCTTACCGAAGATATAATAAGCCTTCTTAGCGCAGGCGTAAAAAAAACTCTTATTTCCGCCTTAGATTGGGACGGCTCCGGCGCAGGACTTGATATATCGGGCATGAGAAAAATATTAAAAAGGCACAAAGTTGAAATTAAAACCGATTTTAGAACAAAAATTAAAATGACCGAGGAACAAAAGGATATTTTAAGAAAACTATATGAAAAACACCATATAGCCGCAACTTTTTCTAATGCTGTAAAAATAATTCAATATGCAAATGAATTTCTAACCTATCTTGACCCAAACGATTTTATAAAAATATTATTAGAAACCAATCAGGAAATAGACCAGGAAAAATTCAGCGAAAATCTTCAATTTTTTGCAATCGGTTTAGCTATGCACGAGTTTGAAAATTATAATAAAAATATATGCTATAATAAATAAAAAAGACGGGGTGAAAAATATGCCTGTGAAAAATAAATTAAATCAAAGTAAGATAATAGATACGCTTAAAAAATATAAAAACGAGCACGAAAAAGATTTAGGGCTTATAGATTTAGGCATATTCGGTTCGGCAGCAAGGCAGGAAATAAAACCGGACAGCGACATAGACGTGGTAATAAAATTAAAGACGCCGGATTTATTTGTAATGTCGGGAATTAAGCTTGACCTGGAAGAGATATTCGACATGCCTGTCGATATAATCAGATACCGCGAAAATATGAACAGTTTTTTAAAAAAACGAATAGATAAGGAAGCCATATATGTATGATAAAGAGCTGCTTCTTGAAACATTAATCCAGATTCATAAATTAACGGAAACAATTTTATTCCGGTTTGAACCCGTCAAGAATGTTTCAGACTTTACCGATTCGCCGGCAGGCATGGAAAAATTGGATTCTATCTGTATGCCGCTTATAGCAATAGGCGAATCACTCAAGAAACTTGATAAAATCACGGAAGGCGAGCTTTTTAAAAAATATTCCGAAATTGAATGGAAAAAAGCTATAGGTATGAGAAATATTATTAGCCATCAGTATTTTGACATAGATGCCGAGGCCGTGTTTCAGGTATGCGATATAGAAATTCCCCGTCTGGCAAAAACGATTGAAAAAATGATTAAAGATATTAAATAAGTCTGGCGCCTTTAATTTTATAATTTAACATAATACCGCGTTTTACTATATATTTACTATACTAAAATTAAATCTCTTTAAAAACATAATAATATTAATAGCTTATAATGCAGGTTTTATGGCTCATAACCCAAAGGTCGCAGGTTCGGACGAAGTCCAGCATAGCTAATCCTGCTCCCGCAACCAATTAAAACCGCAGTAAATAAGGCTTTAAAGACATTAACCTATAAAGATTATTTTGTAAGAATTTAAAGTGCTATAGAAATATTGCCGACTTTTCCATTTTCCACTCATCGCTTTAAGCAACTTCATTATTAAGACTGCTATAAGGAGTAATTAATTTTAATTCTTTATCGTGCAGCTTAAGACTTTCTTCAATATCGTAAAGCGTCTGCAAATTCATCCAGAATTCAGCCGGAATATTGAAAAATTTACCGAGTTTTAACGCAGTTTCGGCAGTAACGCTTCTTTTCCCTGCAATTATCTGGCTTAATCTTGTTTGAGAAAGACCGGTTTCCTTTGACAACTTATATGCCGATATATGCATAGGTTCTAAGAATTCCCTTGCAAGAACTTCGCCCGGATGAATATTTTTTAATTTTTCCATATTTTCACCTTTTAATTAATGATAGTCGGTTATTTCAACTTCATAAGCGTTGGAATCTTTCCATATAAAACAAATACGCCATTGATCGTTTATCCTGATGCTCCACTGCCCTTCTCTGTCGCCTTTTAATGATTCAAGTTTATTGTTGGGCGGAATTTTTAAAGTTTGAATAGTATTCGCAGCAGCAAGCATTCTTAATTTTCGTCTTGCTATATTCTGCAAATCGGAAGAAATCTTTATCTTCTTAGAAAATCGTCCTTCCCATATTAATTTTGTTTCGTTGTTTTTAAAGGACGCTATCATATAACAATAGTATCGCAGAAAGTTAATAACATGTCAATTTATAAATTGCAAAAAAACGATAAAAAAAATTAAATCTTATATGTCAAAATAGTGAGATCCATTCATCCGTTCCTATTACCCTGCCGAACCGCACCTGAGTTACCAATATAGCCCTGTGCAGTTCTTCGGCAGTAACGGAACCGGCGTAATTTGTCATAGAAAGAGTTCCGGTAGCGTCTGACAAAAACTCTACGCCGTAACCGCGGTGAAATGCGCTCCTTGCCGTAGAATCGCAGCAGTTCTGGGTCATATATCCGATTATCGCAACTGTATCCGCGTTTATGCCCTTAAGCCATTTATCTAATATCGTATCTTTAAAACTGTCGGGAAAGTTTTTTTCAATCAAAATATCCCTGTGCCGTTTTGCAATTTCCGGGTGAAGTTCCCATTCATAGCTTCCCTTCCTGAAAACGGGCGATTCGGGAGATATGGCAGAATTTCGGATAACCGCCGTAGTTATTTTATTTTCCGTTGCGGCATCCATAATTCTAAGGATATTGTTAAAACTGCCTGAAGGATGAGATACCGGCAGTTTACCAGTAAAATATTCATTCTGGACATCTATAACGATTAGAGCGCGTTTCATAATTTCTCCTTTGATTTTTGGAAGTATTGTTTATATAAAATATCCATAACTAAAAAATCCACCGCCTTACCGTTTATTTCCTTAACACATTTGCCTCTTTCGGCAAACCCGATGCTTTTGTATAAACGGATTGCCATTGGATTATTTTCCCTTACTATAAGATGAATTCTGTTAATTTTCATATTAATAAATCCATCGTTAAGAACCATTGACGTGATTATTTTTCCATATCCACTGCCTGTTTTGTCCGGTTTTAAGGCGATTCTAAATTCGGCTTCCGTTTTAGACGTTTTAAACAGTATCGCAAATCCAATAAGTTCGCCTGAATGTTCGGCGGCATAACACTTGGTATCGGGTTTCCCAAAGTACTCCGAAAGCCAGCCCCTTTTTCTTAAGGCATAATCAAGTTCCTTAAAGCATGCCTGATAAGAAGGCCAGTCTGTTATTATCGATATATCGTCGGGCAAAAGATTTCTAATCAGAATATCTGAACTAGATTTATACGGCATACGCTTCGACCTCCAATCGAACCATCTTTACATTAATATTACCCGATTCATCGGCCGGATGGCTAATTTTATAAGTTTCCGACACTTCGTCAAGAAAAGTTTCCTTTAATGATTCCGGCAAGCGGTCCGTAAATGGAAACCATGTAGTCCTTAGCCATCCTTTAAAACTTTCTTCCCCAGCATATTTTATATCCTTTATAATCAGTTCTAATCGTACCGGCTTAAAATCATTTTCCGAAAGCCATACCTCATAGTCTTTTATATCGTAGAAATAATACGGCGTAACGAAATTATCGAAATATTTGCTCCAATCCGGTTTGCCCATAACTAATTTAACGGCATTTAAGACTTCGGCTACATTGCCGCGTCCGCCCATCTGAAATATAATCCTTCCTTTAGGTTTAAGGCATGTATGAACTTTTTCAAGAACGCCGCTATGGTCTTTAATCCAGTGAAGACAGGCGTTGGAAAAAGCAATATCGAATTTTTTTGAGAAGTTAATCGCGCATGCATCCATTTGGTAAAATGTAAGATTCTGAAATTTATCATTAGGAAATTCTTTTGACGCTAAATTTATCATATTTTCTGAAGCATCTATACCTACCACCTCTCCTTTTTTTAAAATTGTCGATAACTTCGCGGTTATTTTTCCGTCTCCGCAGCCTATATCAAGTAAGGATTCATTGCCGGTTAAAGAAAGTTTTTCGATAAGTTCTTCGCCTAATTGTAGCTGGCATTGAGAATTTTTTGCATAATCTTCGGCATTCCAATTATGCTTCATTGTTACACCTCCCTTTTTTACATCTTAATAATGGAATTATTATCAATATAAAATATATAATAGCGTCAGCTGTTTGACTACTTATTAGCTATAAAAAAATATGCCCCGGCATATTATAAGCGGTATAAACTATGTTCTTGAATATATTATAAGATTTGATTTATAATGAATCAAATGAATAATTTTTATAATTAAAGTGATTATTTACTCATGACGTTGACTCAATTGAATATTTTAAAAACCCTCGCAGAAACCGAAAGTTTCACAAAAGCGGCGGAAGCTCTTTATATATCGCAGTCAGCAGTGAGCCACTCCATGGCATCGCTTGAAAACGAACTTGAAATAAAGTTAGTTAAAAGCGACAAAAAGACCGTTTCCCTTACCGAAGCCGGAGAAAAAGTTTATAATCATGCAAAAAATATCTTAACCGATATGGACAGGTTAAAAGAAGATATATCGGCATTAAAAAATCTGCAGACCGGCAGTCTTAAGATAGGCTGTTTTCAAAGCGTTTCAATAAGAATTTTGCCCGGAATTTTAAAAGAATTCAAACGCAAATATCCGGGAATAGAAGTTTCATGGTTTGAAGGAACGGATTTGGAAGTAGCGGATTGGCTGTTAAAAGGCGCCGTCGATTTGGGCTTTGTGGTGCTTCCGGCAGAAGGACTGGAAGTTGTTCCGCTTCTGGAAGACAAAATGTTCGGAGTTTTTAACGAAAAACATCCGTTATGCTGCAAAAAAAGCATAGGCATAAAAGAACTTGCACGCGAGCCGCTTTTAACTTTCAAGGGGTCAAGCTGCGGAATGCTGGTAGCATCTAATTTAATAAATTCTATAAAGAAAACAGATGAAATTAAAAATATAGAGGCGCGTAACATAGGCACTATTATTGAAATGGTCAGAGAAGGCATCGGAGCTGCCGTTATTCCCAATCTTGCAATCCCGCTTAATTACAGCGGAATATGTTCTGTTCCTATAAAACCGGAAATAAAAAGAAAGATTGCGTTAGCGGCACAATCTTTAGATAACCTTTCTTTATCGGCTAAGGCTTTTGTAGAAATAACCGAAAAATTCGTAGGGAAATTCAAAGCTATTTCGTAAGTTTTTTTATATCTTTTCCGAACAAACTTAAAAGAACCGGAAGCTTATTTGATAATTCCGGACGATAAATTAGCCGGAAAAAATGCCGTGGAAAAAGGATTGAATATAACGGGAACTTTGGAAGTATTGTTTAAAACAAGGGAAAAAGGGATTCGGAAATAGCATCCCTCCCTCCCTCCATCCTCAGCTTATCGCATAAAGTCCTTCTTCCGCCGTTCTTATTCTTTCGACAAGACTCACCGGAAGAACGAATATTTTCCCGTCGCCGTAATGCCCCGTTTTATTTACCTGTATTATAGTTTTTACGGCTCTGTCCCGATCGGCTTCTTTGATAGCTAAAGACAGCATTCTTTTTGGAAGAAAACCGTAATCGTTATCAGGTATGTTGTCCTTATTGTTTATTAAATTTAAACCGGGGTCTAATTCGTTGGCGAGTCCTCCTTTGCCTTTTTGCTTGCCTCTCCCGTGTATAGAATAAAAAGTTATCTGGTCGAAACCTTCGTTGCTTAAAGCCTCTTTTGTTTCCTGGACCTTGTGCCGCCTTATTATAGCTATAATTTCTACTACGTTTTCCTGAAATTTCGATTCCATAAAAACCTCTTTGATTTAATTAAATTAAATAAAATTAAATAAATAAGATAAACAATTCAGCTAATAAATAAATAATAAATATCCGGTTTAAATATAGTCTCGCCGATATAAGATAAAATTATTACAAACCTTCGGCACCGGTCCTTACGGTATAAGCATTCGATACAGGTATTACAAAAATCTTTCCGTCGCCTATGTGGCCGGTTACCGCATTTTCCTGAATAATATCGCAAACCTTGTTTGCGTCTCCTTTATTTACTACGATCATTAACTCTAATTTCGGCAGTTCATCGTAAACTACTTCGCCTACTTTAATTCCTTTTTGTTTTCCTCTGCCAAAAACATGCATTTTGGTTACGGAAACAAATCCGTTTTCTTCAAGCGCCTTAAGGACGTCTTTTTCTTTTTCCGGTCTTATTATAGCTCTTACCATTTCCATAAAAATCTCCTTTTTTTAAATAAAAATTAAATTTATTAAGTTTAAAATTATTTTTGTACTTTATTGCCCGTCGGTTAAAATAATCGCCCTTGCTATCTCTTCTATAGGTCGGCCGCTGTTCATGCTTAACTTTTGCAATCTGTTATGCGCTTCTTTTTCCGAAATATCTTCTTTTTCCATAAGTATATTTTTTGCTTTGCCTATTAATTTCCTGCCTTCTATATATTGTTTTAAATTTTCGTTTTCTTTTTTAATATCCAGAAACTTTTTAAAATTTTCTATAGCTATTATAGTCTGGGCTAAAATTTCGCTTTTTTTCGCCGGCTTTGTTATGTATGAGAATGCTCCCGAACCCTTTAAAGATTCGGTATAATAATCGTAATCTTCTATATCGCCTGCTCCGGCTGTTAAAAAAATAATCGGAACCGGCGTTTTCTCCATAATCTTTTTGCATGCGGTAATTCCGTCCATAGACGGCATCTTTATGTCCATGAATATAATATCCGGCTTAAGCTCTTCTGCCGCTACTACCGCCGCCGCGCCGTTGTCGGCTTCGCATATATCAGCCGTGACCGAATTTAAAATAAGCTTAAGCTCTTCTCTTCTTTCCTTTAAATCGTCCACGACTAAAACTTTTATATTTAAATTTAAACCTTTTTCATCTTCCATGATTTATTAAGTTGCAATTTTTGTGCCATGGTGCCAAATCCGTAATTTTAATTTTTATGCAACTTGCTTGCTTTCTTTTTCTTTTAAAATAATCTTTTTTAACCACGGAGGAGGATTCTTAGACAAAACATCCCGCAGTTCTTCGATGACCTCGTCAATCCTTAAAGGTGCCGGCTTTGCTCCGATCCCCTTTTTAACTACCGGATATATACCCGATTTTACTACTCTTGCAGCCGCCGTGCCGCCTATGCTTTCTATGAAGATAATCTTAACGTCGCGCAATTTTTCAATTTTTCTATCAATTTTATTAAGTTCTTCAACCTCTTCTTCAAAATATCTGTTTTCCAAAAATTTAAATCCATCCATATTTATTTCATAAATTGCAAAATTTTTAGCCCATCCAAAGTGGTCATTGATTAAAATATTATCATTTGTCGCAAAACCTACTTTCATTTTAATCCCTCCCGATTTTTATTAAATTTAAATTGCTCTAATGTTTATGCTTAAACTTAACTTAACTGAATTTAACTTAACTTAAAATTTTATTGTTTATTAATTGTTTATTATTAGTTAAATTATCGTTTTCTTACTCGGTAAAAAGTAAATTTGCGCTTTCGATAACAAGATTTATAGCGCCGTCATACAATATATAATGCTTATAATTATGTCCTATTTCGTCTATTATAGGGAACCCTGCTTTAAGCAAAGGAATGCCTAAATTTTCGGCATAAAATTTTGCGTTTGAATTTGAAACTATCATATCTAGGTTTCCGCAATTATCAAGTAAATCCAAATCGCCTTCCGACAAATTTAAAAATCCGTATTCAATATCAATACCGTCTATTGCTTTTGTCGTTATTCCCAGTTTTAAATTTGCGCCGATTTCCGAATAAATAGCGGAAAAAGAATCTAAAAGATCTATTCCTAGGGCCAGCGCTATTTCTTTTCCTGAAAAATAAAAATGAGCATCTAGATACGCATCCATAAGACGGCTTCTGCGTCTTTTATATTTTTCCGGAATTTCTTTGCCGGTTGCTTTAGAAAGAAGATTAAAAAAATCATCGCTGTTTTTCAGTCCGCATAAATTTGAAAAATAATATGTCTTTAAACCGGTTAAACCTTCGATATTTTTTACCGCGTCTTTAAGGCTCAAACCTATTATTAAATTAAATTCGCCGTCAAAAATATCGGTTAAATCTTTTGCATCTAAGCCGCCCGGCGTAGTCTGCAGATAACCTCTTTCGTCCAGATGACCGTCTAAAGACAGACCTAAATCCGGTATCATAATAGGCTTTAAATTAAAATCGTCTAAAGTTTCGCGAAGTTCTAAAAAGTCTTGCGGTGTAAACGAAGGCGGACAAAACACATTTACGCTTTTTTTATTTTTAGCTTTAGTTCTATTTGATTTTTTATAAGAACCGCCTTCTTTGTTTTTACCTACCGCTTCCGTCAGAAGAGACAGCATTGCCGCTAAATAGCCTTCTTCAAAGCCGTCTTTATAATCCGGAGTGCTTGCATAAATTACTTTAGCAAAAGGAATATTTTGAGCGTTTTTAAAATTTTTAAATTCTTTAATAATCCCTGAGATATCTTCGCCTTGCGTTTCGGTAAGACCGGAAGAAGTTACGCCGATAAAATCAGGCTTCATTTTTTCATAAACATTGTTAATTCCGGATATTAAAAAATCTTTTCCTCCAAGTATTGCGCCGGTCTCGTTTAAAGCGGTCGTAACTATGGGAATATTTTCCCTGAAGTGCTTAGTGAGCGTGACCTTGTCGAAACTTGCGCAGCCTACGGCTCCGTGCATCAGGACGACCGCATTTTTTAATCCTAGAAAAAATACTGCCGCGCCAAGCGACGAACTTGTTTTTAACGGATTAATTTCGATATTTTTAAGTCTATTTACCATGCTGTTTACCATAATTTTATCCCTTGCTTTTAATATAAAGCTGCATAAAACCTTATCAAAAAATAAATCTGACTTTTTCGTTTTTTACGTCATTGCGAGGAGCAAAGCGACGAAGCAATCTCGCATTTTATTTTGCAAACTACCAAAAGATTGCTTCGCTTCGCCGGACTGCGTCCGCTTCGCTCACAATGACGACTGCTGATCGAAAAATAAAACAGCCTTTTTTCATTTCTCTGACCAAATCTAATTATTGCTCATCCAATCGATTCTTTTAATAATTTAAAAAGCGGACTTTTAATTTCCGAATAAATAATCTTTGCCATACATTCAATGCCTTCATAAGATACATACGGCTGCAGTCTTTCCTGATTTACGTCTAAAAAAGGAATAAGTGATTTTATTGCCGTATATTGGTTTCTGCCTCCGGCAAGTATGATGTCGGCATTATTTTCCCTTGCTATTTTAATCAGATTTACCGGATTGCCGTTATCGAGCATAATTATATTTCCGTTTTTATCGAATTCCTTAATTATCCTTAATTTATCTTCATCGGTACTTTTTTTAATACCCGTAGCTATAACCTTCAAGCCTAAGTCGTTAAGAGCAGAAATCATAGACCAGCTCTTGACTCCGCCTGTATATAAAAGAACTTTTTTGCCTGTCAAAAATTTTTTATACTCATAAGTTTTCTCTTCGGTTTTTTTCGTCATGATTTTAATATAATCTTTCGTCTTTTTTATCAGTTCCATATTGCCGATAGCATTTACTATATCCGTTATCGCCTTATTGGTTGAGGTCATGCCGAAAAACGATTCTTCTATGTAAGGAATTCCAAATTTTTCTTTCATTTTTCTAGCCAGATAAACTAATGCTTTAGAACATATTACGACGTTAAGTTCCGCTTTATGCGAATACATTATCTCCTCTACGGTGGAATCGCCCGTAATAGTAGAAAGAACGTTTATTCCGATAGATTTCAAAGCTTTTTTAACTAAAAACAGCTCTCCTTTTATGTTATATTCGCCGATTAAATTGATGTTAAATTCTCCCATCAAATCTATTTTCGGCTCTTTTTTCCCTATCAAATGCGTAAAAAGAGCGTCGCCCGCAATCTTATTTCCTAAATTTTTATTTCCTGAAAATCCTTGAGATAATACCGGAACGACTGGTATTTTAAGTTTGACGGAAAGTTCTTTTGAAACTCCCTCGATATCTTCGCCGGTAAGCGCCGGAACGCACGTATTATAAACGAATATTCCTTTGGGTTTATATCTGTCGTTAGTATAAATTATACCCTGCCTTAATTTTTCTTCGGAACCGAAAATAAGGTCGTTTTCGTTAATCGCGGTCGTGAAACCGTACATATAGTAATTCTTCCCTTTTTCCGCTTTAGACGTTCTCTGGTTATAACTGTTCCCCAGACAGTTTATAGGCGCATGCACTATATTTAAAGCGTCTTTTATAGGGCTTAAAACTATATATGCCCCGTCAAGCGCGCATCCTCCCGTAGATGACCCCGGCACTGCAGTTTTGCATGCTTTCTTCTCTTTTGCCGCTCCGTTATGCTCGCAAGACGGTTCGTCGAAAAATTCTTCCTTTAACGCTAAACCCATTTTATATCACTTCCTTTTAATTTTATGATGCTATCAAATTTTTTTATTATTTTTATAGCAAACTTACCTCATAAGCTCAAAATGAGCATCGTCGCAAGTATCGTCCAATATATCCAAGAATTTATTTACTATCCATGTCGTTAAATTTATTACCCCGCTATAACCGTAAATCGGATACCTGTGGATATTAACCCTGTCAAATATTGGATATCCTATTCTTATATGAGGAACTTTTGCATCTCTTGCCGCAAACTTGCCGTGCGAAGGACCTATAAACATATCCACCGGAGAAGTCATAACTAAAGACCTTAAGTGCCACAAATCTTTATCTATATAAACTTCGCCTTCGCTTTCCGAATAAGACGAAAATAAATCTTCAATCTCTTTTTTAAAATCTTCGTTACCGTTTGAACATAAAACGTATTTCGGTATCCCTCCCATTTCCAATAGATAGCTCGTAAGTCCTACAAGCATATCGGGGTCGCCGAATATAGCAAATTTTTTGCCGTGGATATACTGCTGAGCATCTGTCATAGAATCTATCGCTTTTCCTCTTTCATCCTCTAATTCTTTAGGAACTTCTTTTCCCGATATTTCTGAAAGCGTCATTAAAAATTCATCTGTGGCATTAATTCCTATGGGGCTTTTAACTATCCTTACGTCCTGCTTTAGTTTCTCTGAAAGCGTTGCAGAGGTCTTTTTTGTAGAATATTTTTGCAAAACGACGGTAGCCTTATTATTCAGGCAATTTTTAACGTCTTCAAGTTTAGTAGCGCCGTCGGGATACATTTTATACTCGCCGTTTAACGGACTGTCTAAAGTGTTCGAATAATCTGCAAGAACAAGAAAATTAATTCCGAAAATTTTTAAAATTCTTTTGACTTCGTTTATGTTGCCGATTGTAGTTTCAAAACCGGGAATTATATTGATAGTATCGGTTTTGGCGGCATCGGTTTTTTTACCGAGAGTTTCTATTATTGCGTTAAGCATACTGTCGTATCCTTCGAGATGCGAGCCTGCAAAGCTCGGCGTATTTGCATACGGAGCCGCTATATCCTCTGTTAAAATGCCCTTTTCCCTTGCATTCCCGACGATAGAACCAAGATCGTCTCCTATAATTTCAGTCATACAAGTTGTAGATATCGCAAACATTTTAGGCTTATATAGGGCAGCAGCATTTTTAAAGCCTTCAAATCCGTTCGCCTGCCCGCCGAAAACTGCGCCGTCTTCCGTCAAAGAGGTGCAGACCGCCGAAAACGGCTCTCTGAAATGGCGGGACAAATTGTTTCTGTAATATGCAACGCAGCCGTGTGAGCCGTGAACGAAAGGCATAGTGCCTTCGAAACCTGCGGCACACAATACCGCTCCAAGCGGCTGACAAGCCCTTTCGGGATTTATTACTATAGCTTTTCTGTTAAAATTTTTCTCTTTATATTCTTCCGTATTCATCCAGTCTTTTATCTTTTTAATTTCTTCTTTTTCCATAATAAAGCCTCCGGTATTATTTTATAATTATAATTGCTTAACTAAATAATTTTATAAATTTTATGTATTTTATTTTTTCCATAGCGGCTTAACTAATTTCCAAGACGGGCTGTTTATCGCCAAATCCATATCTCTGGCAAAAATTTCAAATCCGTCGTAGCCGTGGTACGGTCCGGAATAATCCCATGAATGCATCTGCCTGAACGGTATTCCCATTTTTTGAAATACATATTTTTCTTTTATACCGGAAGCGACTAAATCTGGTTTGAGCCTGTTTGCGAGTTCGACAAATTCGTACTCGTTCATATCGTCTGCGACTACTGTTCCGTTTTCAACTTCTTTCGTCGTTCTTTCATAGTCGTCGTTGTGAGCAAATTCGTATGCGGTAGAAACGACTTTCATTCCTAAATCCTCGTACGCGCCGACTATATGGCGGGGTCTCAAGCCCCCAACTAAAAGCATTACCTTTTTGCCCTCCAATCTCGGACGATATTTATCTATGACCTCCTGCATTTTCGGTTCATAAGCCTTAATAACTTCTTCGGATTTTTCCTGAATGTTTTCGTCGAACAATTTTGCTATTTTTCTTATGCTTTCTTTTATTTTGGTGGGACCGAAAAAATTATATTCTATCCACGGAATACCGTATTTTTCTTCAAAATGAGTCGCTATATAGTTCATAGACCTGTAACAGTGCAGAAGATTATAATTTACACCGTGAGTTATCTTCATTTCCTCTATAGAACCGTCTCCAGACCAGTGGGCAACTACGTTTAAGCCCATTTCTTTAAATATTTTCATTGACGACCAGACGTCGCCTCCTATATTATAATCTCCTAATACCGCAACATCGTAAGGCGTTTTTTTGCCGTTATCGATTTCGCCTTTTCCTACTACAAAATCCCTTATGGAATCGTTTGCTATATGATGTCCGAGAGACTGGCTGACTCCCCTGAATCCTTCACATCTTACCGGAATAATAGGAATACCTATTTCGTCCGTCATTTTTTTTGCGACGGCCTCAATATCGTCGCCTATTAATCCTATAGGGCATTCTGATTCTATAATTATTCCTTTCGCAGTAGGAAAAAGCTCGTGCAACTCTTTTATTGCCTGTTCCAATTTTTTATCCCCGCCGAAAACTATATCTCTTTCCTTAAAATCGGTCGTAAATTGAAAAGGAACGAAATTTTCGACCGCAGGCTCGCCTTCCGCTAAATTTCTTCTGGTTCCCCAACTGTAATGGCCGCATCCTATAGGACCGTGGCTTATATTGATAACGTCCTTAACCGGTCCCCAGACGACACCCTTAGAACCGGCATATGCACAGCCTCTCGGAGTCATAACGCCCGGAAGAGATTTTACGTTTGATTTTGCAACGCATGAACCGCAAGCCTCTTTATCGTTAATGCCGATATGTTCTTTTCTGTTTTTCTTTGCTCTTTCGGAATAAACGCTGAGAATATCTTCTACTATACTTTCTTGCTCTTTAAAATTAACCGCCATTTTAAACTCCTTTTTTTATTAGTTCACATTCATATTTAGATATAAATATCATTCTTTAATCCTAATTTTTCGCAAGCGGCGAAAATCTATGCAGATGCATCGTCTTGTTCTTAGGACACACTTTTTCACAGCAGGTATCGCCTATGCAATTATCTAAATTATCTATCTTAACTATCATTTTATCTCCGTCGTCTTCAAAAACGTAAACACCACCGGGACAGACCTTTATGCATCTTCCGCAAGATATGCAATTAGCTTGATCGAATTCTATCAAAAAATGCGGAACCCATTTTACTCCGGAACGCCGCGGAGCGCTTATGTAATTATCTATTTCTCCGGAGAAGCCGTCCATAATACTCATATTTTTTTTCCTCCTTTTTTATGCTTTTTATATGCATACTTCATCTTTATAAATTTTATAAATGCAGTTTTTTTATAGTTATTTTTAAATCGAGTCCGTCGTTTTCTATCAGGGAAAATTTAGCTAATCCCGCTTCGTATAAATAATTTTTGTATTCTTCTATATCTAACGAGCAGTTCAATTTACGCCTTAGCGATTTTACTTTTTGCGGCTTCATATGTTTAGTCAGTAAGGCGAATTCATCTTCCGGAATATCTTTTCTGAACTCGTATATAAAAATTTTACCGCCGTGGCTTAAAACCCGATACATCTCTTTGAGGGAATCTATCTTATTTTCTAAACATTTATACGTTCCTTTTAATAAAATTAAATCAAATTTTAAATTACAAAACGGAAGATTGGCGCTGTCGGCAATCATATATTTAAGCCTCGGCTCATAATAATGCAAATAATCCGGCTCTTTTCCAAACATTTCAAGCGGTCCGCCGTCTGTTTCAAATTCTGAACGAAAAATGTAATTATTTCTTAACGATTCATTTATAGCTTTATTCGCATGATTTATCATGACATGCGATTTATCAACCCCAAAAACCGTAGCATTCGGCAAAACTTCGCTCAATCTTCTTGCTATATAACCCGGACCGCATCCTAAATCTAAAATATTTCTCGGAATATAAGAAATATCGTTTAAAATTTTGTCGACAAACGGCGCATAGTCCTCTATCATTTTGATTTTAGTATCGCTCGTGGCGATATAAAGCTCTTCATCCTGAGAAAAACTCAAACTTTTTGACAGTTTGCACCCTAAAACCGCATCTTCTTGCTGCATTCGCATTTTAAACCTCCTTTCTCAGAAATTAGTTTGCCGCTTAAGTCTTCGCCTAAAAGTCCCGCAGCGTCGGATCGGCACTGTCTGCAATGCTCCATTATATTTATGCCTTCAATGCCTTTAGTTATATCCGTAACGTCTTTTCTAACGGCGCCTTTTACCCCTATTTTTTCAAAATAAGAGTTTTTTGCCGGTATCATCGGCATAACGTTAAAAAGATATACTCCAAGTTTTTTTGCTTGTTCTGCTATATCTTTTATATGAAAATCGTTTATACCGGGTATAAGCACGGAATTAATTTTTATAGTAAAACCCGTTTTAACCGCTCTTTCTATTCCTTTAATCTGTTTTTCAAGCAATATTTCAGCCGCTTCTTTATCCGTATAAATAATATTTTTATAATCAACGTATCTGTAAATATTGCGTGCAACGGAAACGTCTATAGCATTTAGAGTTACAGTAATAAACCTTACTCCGGTATCAAGGAGTTCTTCTAAATTATCGCTTAAATTAAGACCGTTCGTACTCATGCATAGAATAATATCAGGAAACTCTTTTTTTACAAGTTCAAACGTCTTCATAGTATTCAAAGGCTCGGCTAAGCTGTCGCCCGGACCTGCAACGGCTGCTACGCTTATATCGCCTAAAAATCTTTTTACTTCATATATCCTGTTTACCGCTTCTTCCGGCGAAAGCAGGCTTGACGTTACGCCAGGCCTGGATTCGTTCTGGCAGTCGTAATCCCTGTGGCAGTAGTTGCAAGAAATATTGCATGATTTTGCAACCGGCAAATGAACTCTGCCGTAATTTTTCGACGCTTCCTTATTAAAACAAGGATGTTTTGAAATTTCCGCCGTAAAATGATTTTTCATGCTATTATCTTTATTTATATTATTTATATAGTTATTCATATATTGGTTTCCTTAAAATTATACGGCTGCGCTTTTTCCGTCGGTAGTCCTTTCGTATTCCTCCATAAAACCGTACTCCATCATATGATCTTCAAGTTCCTGCATACTCATAGGTTTCGGTATAACAAACATCTCGTTTTCTTCTATATTTTTTGCAAGCTGTCTGTAAACGTCTGCCTGCGCGCAGTCTTTATCATGTTCTATAACCGTTTTCTTTTTAATTTCCGCTCTTTGCACGACGTTATCTCTAGGAATAAACTGTATCATCTGGGTTCCTATTTTTTTTGCAAACGCTTCCACCATATCTTTTTCGTTGTCAACGTTTCTTGAGTTGCATATTAGTCCTCCTATACGCACTCCGCCGGTATTTGCATACTTAAGAACGCCTTTACAAATATTATTTGCAGCATAAAGCGCCATAAGTTCCCCCGAACAAACGACGTATATTTCTTTCGCGTAAGCTTCCCTTATAGGCATCGCAAAACCGCCGCATACGACGTCGCCCAAAACGTCGTAAAACACGTAATCAAGCTCTCTTTCGTACGAACCGAGCTGTTCAAGGGTGGTAATAGACGTAATAATTCCCCTGCCTGCGCATCCGACGCCAGGCTCCGGCCCGCCGGATTCTACGCATCTTATTCCTCCAAATCCTATTTTAAATACGTCTTCTTCCGTAACGTTCTCCTGTCCTACTTCTTTAACGGCGTTCAAAACGCTTTCCTGGCTTTTTCCGCCCAGAAGGAGTCTTGTGGAATCTGCTTTAGGATCGCATCCTACAAGCATTATTTTATTTCCCCTTTCCGCAAGAGCCGCCAAAGTATTCTGCGTCGTGGTGGACTTTCCGATACCGCCTTTTCCGTAAATTGCAACCTGTCTCATTTCTTCTACCTCCAAATAAAATAAAAATAAATTATTTTAAAAAACAAAAACGCCGCAACTAAGGAGAATATAAAAACTTAACAAATACTTTAAGTAGTTTAACTCTCTTTAATTGCGGCGTCATTGCCGCAAGCGCCCATTTGCGCTTTATTTAATATTTAAAATAGATATAAATTGAATATTTATTTCATTTAATAACTAACTCCTTGGATAATCATTTAAATTTTTTTCTTTAATTTTTTCTTTAATTTAATATCTTGCAATATTCATGCCAAAGTTTATTTTTAATCTCATTCCTATAATTTCTAACTTTATAAACTTTTTAATTAATTTAAAATGAAATAAAAAATAATTTCAAAATTAATTTGCTTAATATATAAACACTATTGATTAAATAAAGAGCAAACTTAAGCAAAAAACTGTTTTGGGATTAAAACCGACTCTAAAAAAATAAGAAGGGATGGATATATTTATTTTAAAAAGATGACTTAAATTATGGCATAAATTATGCTTGTATAAAAATTATGAATAATATAAAGAACGATTTAATTATAAACGATACGACACTAAGAGACGGGGAACAAACTGCCGGTATTGTTTTTTCGGCAGACGAAAAACTGCTTATAGCTAAAATGCTCGACGAAACCGGCCTTAATGAGATAGAAGCGGGAATACCGATTATGGGAGGCGATGAAAAAAACGCCGTAAAAAAAATAAACGAATTAGGGCTTAATGCAAAAATAATCGGATGGAACAGGGCAAAGACCGAAGACATTTATGCGTCCTTAGATATCGGGCTTAAATTTATACATGTATCGGTTCCGATATCAAAAATCCATATAGAATACAAACTTAAGAAAAATTTTGAATACGTTAAAAATAACCTTATAAATATATTAAAAATATTAAGCAAAGAAGAGGTAAAATATTCGGTAGGAGGAGAAGACTCTTCCAGGACAGATTTGAAAACGATAGCCGAAATTATAAAAATTGCCGAAAACGAAGGGGCATATAAATTCCGTTACTCAGATACGGTAGGCATATTAAATCCTCTTAAGATATACGAAGATATATTAAAAATCAAAAACGGCGGAAAATTTAAAAATATAATGCTTGAAATTCACACTCATAACGACTTTGGAATGGCTGCCGCAAATTCAATCGCGGCATTAAAAGCGGGTGCGGATTCCGTATCGGGAAGTATTTCCGGAATAGGCGAAAGAGCCGGAAACTGTGCTCTTGAAGAGGTCGCAGCTTATCTTAATTTTATAGAAAACCGAAAAATAAAATTTGATTTTATAAAAGCAAAAAAACTGGCAAAATTTGTAGCAAAAATAACAAAGAGAAGAATTCCGGTATATAAGCCGATATTCGGCAGAAATATTTTTTATCACGAAGCAGGGATCCATACGGACGGAATATTAAAAAATCCGCTTAATTATGAAGCATATCCTCCCGAATTAACAGGCTCAAAAAGAAAACTGCTTATAGGAAAACACGGCGGTTCAGCCGCAATAAAATATAATCTAAATAAACATGGAATTAAAATAACCGATGAAGATGCCGCAAGTATGCTGTCCATCATAAAAGAAGAATCTTCTATTTTAAAAAGATGCCTGACCGATAACGAACTGTTATTTTTATATAAACAGAAATTAAAATAATTCAGCAATCTTTTCCTTCATGATTTTGCCTATAACCGGTAAACCCTATAGAGAGTAAGCAAATAAATAAATCTGACACCTTTAAAAACACCTTTAAAATTAAAATTTTTTCGGCATTGACAATTCTGCAATTAATTAAGATAATAATAAAAAATACTCTTAGATAATTAAACAAATTTTGTCATATTTTTATTATTATTTTTATTATTAATTAATTGTTAAGGAGGTTGGAATGATTCCGCTCTTATCTTTATTTTCTATGAAAAACCTTTTTTATGTCATCGTAGGAATTGGAGCCCTTATAATAATTTTCAATTTAGTTTTGACTATTATTTTGCGGCCAAATATTCCCGGCGGATTTACGGGAAAATGGTTAGAAATTTTGTGGCTTTGCATGTTTTTATTTATTGTTTCCGAAGGAGCAGGTGCTTTCTTTTTTATGACTCATCAGGACGGCATATATTTATCCTATTTCCTAATAAGCTTGGGAGTTTTTGCCGCAGCCGTATTTATAGCCGTAGCGAATAGATTTATATATAATCTGATTAAAGAATTAGAGAAACGAATATAACCTAAACTATAATGGCAGAATAAACTAATAACGAATAAATAAGAGGTGCCGGCTTCATTAATTTAAAAACTTTCAACAATTGCAAATGCACTAACTAAGTTATAAAATAAATCGGCGCCTCTTATTATTCTTTGTTAACTCTTATTAAAAAATACTGTTAATTAAATCGTCTCCTATTCCAAAACCTGCGCCCATTTCAATCGCCTGTCCGAATCCGCTGCCTAAGAGTGAACTGAAAAATCCTTTTTTTTGCTGCGGTTGCTGCTGATATTGCTGCGGCTGCTGATTAGCATAACCTTGATTTTGAACCGGCTGAGTAAAGCACTGATCGTTAACTTGAGGAATATTTTGATGTAAAGTCTGCAAAAAAGAAAACATCTGATTTTGCTCGCTCTGAACGGAAAGAGCTATATCTTTAAGGTCTAAAAGCCATTCGCGGGCATCCTGATTTCCGGAAGACTGTAATTTTTGTAATTTAGCCGCCAAATTTTGTATTTTATCGCCGACGCTGTTTGCCTCCGATTGTAATTTTTGATACTCCGTATCGATTACCGCATAATCCATTGTTTTGCCTCCATTAATTCACATTAATTAAATATAATTTCACTTTATAGTTTTGATGTATTATTATACAACTTTTTCTTTTTAATTGAAAATTTCTAAATTTATAAATTTCTATTACCTGATTAATGGCCCGCTTCGTTTGCAGTTACCGTTTCCGCAGTTTTATTTTTAAATTTGTGCGAACCGTACCACACGCCGGCGGTTAAAAGAACATTCGTTGCTATAATTACGGTAAACGCATATTCGGGAAATTTAGACGTTCCGGGGATACCTGCGTTTAAAGGCATATATGCCATAATAGCCGTAGCAAGCGCCCTGCCTATCATGGATAGCATAAAAAATTTTTCTTTTTTAACGTCTTCAACGTTATCGGTAGGAACAGAAGACCGGTTTGGTACCGAGGCGGTATCTTTTTTGAAATTCTGCATTTTAAAAATAGCCGATACGGCTATATATCTCGAAATTATTATAAGTAAGATTATTACAAAAAGCCTTATAAAAAATTCTACTCCGACATCCGTCAATTCTACCACCACTCCAAGAAACACGAAAAAAACCGTACGGATTAAAAAAGAAAATTCATGGTTAAATTTTTTTATGACGGAATTTTTTATGCTCATTTTAAAAAAATTTAACTTTAGTTTGGTTAAAAGATCTTCGTTGCCCATCATTATGCCGAAAACTAGTATGGCTATAGCTCCGTTTCCGTGAATATAATGCATAATAAGGACTATAACCAGCATTGCGGCGAAAGTAACGGAATATGCAAACTTTGTATTGGTTAAAAATTTTAAAAGCGGATACCATATTATTCCCGCAATAACCGCAACTAACGCCGATACGGCGAAAGAATAAAGCGTCTGCAGAGCAATGCCTCCGACGTTAAAACTAGCGGAAGAATTTTTTGCTATTTCTATTAAAACTATCAAAATAATTATTGCAAAAGCGTCGTTGAACGTGGATTCTATAGCTATTACCGTCTTGCTTTTTTCGGTTGCATCGATATTCGGCAATAAAGGCATTATGACCGTAGAGCTTGAACAGGAAACTATCACGCCCAGCATCAAAGACTGCATCAAATCTCCGCCGCCCGTTACGTAAAACGCTCCCCCTACCAATATAATAGAAAGCAAAAGTCCTATTATTATCAATATCATGGAAAGATAGGACGATTTAAAAACTGTTAAAAAATCAAGCTCTATACCGCCCTGAAACATTATTAAAACTAAAACTAATGTGCTTAAATAAGGCGCAAAGGAAAGAAAAACGCCCTGATTAAATATATGGTCAACCGGTCCAAGCAAAAGACCGGCCGCCATTAAAAAAAGAATAGAAGGAATTTTTGTGTATTCAAAAAGTATTTCGCCTATGAAGCCGATGACTATAATAATGCCGAATATACCTATCGCTATGCTTGGGGACATTTGCCGTATAATTAATAATGAATTTTTTCAAGGTTATTAATTTATATATTCAACCTTAAAAAGATAAAAAATTGTTATATCGCGCTCATAAAAGAATTTAAATCAATAAAAACAAAAATGGGAAGAATTGTTTATTCAGTTAAAAGGACGATAATATTTCAGATACGACCGGCGGAAGAAAACCGGCATTAATTACGCCGTAATGAACGAGAAGCGAAAATACCGCGATTAAAAACACTATTCCCAATAGTATTACCATTGAAATCTGGAACGGGGAAGCGCCTTTTTTTTCTTTAGCTTTTCCTTTTTCATACGGCCTTTTTTCGCTCGATTTTTTCTTGTCTCCGCTTACGTCTTTAACTATATCCGGTTTGGCGGACTCTTCCGCTACCGCGCTGTTTATCTCCGATATAATCGACTTCATAAAATCTTCCGGCATATCGGAAAGATTTTTGCTGTTAGTCTGAGTTTCGTCTTTTTCAGATGCGGCATTAGTATTATTTGATGAGCTTTCAGCGCCGTCGGCTGCCGTAAACGTTTTATTAAAAGGTTTATCTGTTTTTTCGTCTGCGCCGCTTGAAAACACGGCAGTATTATCTTTAAGGACTCCCGTTTTTTTATTAAGCGTAAAAACGTTAGAACAAACCCTGCATTTTACCTTAATATCGCCTTCCGGAATAAGCGATTCGTTTAATTCGTAATGCGTTCCGCAATAGGGACAATTAATATCCATATAACACCGGCTTCAATTTAAATTTAAATTTATTGAATTTTTTTGTATTATAAGCAATAATATTACAATAATGAAATTAAATCAACAATTAAATTTAAAAGAAGTCCTGCTGGCCGCATTAAAAAGCAAATTGAACTCATCGGACTATTGCGCACTCTTATTATATGAGAAATGGGAATCTATTTGCGGAAAGGAAATAAGCAAAAAAACTAAACCTAAATCTTTATATAAAAACGTTTTAACCGTAAGCGTCGAAAATCCTGTATTAATATTTGAACTTGGATTTATAAAAGATGAATTTATAAAAAAAATCAATGAATTTTTCTCGTCCGAAATAAACGGTTTGCAATTAGACAAGACGATAAAAATTAAAGACATCCGGTTCGTAAATAAATAATTCTTTAAGTTAATTATTATATTTTTATATTATAGATTTTATCTTGTCTAAGAAAGATTTTTTAAGCGGATGCGTTTCTTCTTTATTTTCTGCGGCAAGCTCCTCAAAAAGTTTTTTTTGTTTTTGGGTAAGATTAGTAGGCGTTTCCACGACTATGTTAATATATTGGTTTCCCCTCTGTCCTCCGCTGATTTTAGGAGCCCCTTTTCCTTTAAGGGTAAACTGCGTCCCGCTTTGAGTTCCGGGCGTTATTTTTATAGTCGATTTTCCGTCGTCAACCGTAGGAACTTCTATTTCGCTTCCAAGCGCAGCCTGCGAAAAACTTATAGGCATAGAAATAAAAATATCGCTGCCCTGCCTTTTAAATAAAGCGTGAGGTTCAACCGTGATATCGACGTACAAGTCTCCGTTTGGACCGCCGAAAAGTCCTGACGAGCCTTCCCCAGATACCTTAAGCCTGTTTCCGTCGTCGATACCTGCGGGTATTTTGATATCGAGTTTGCGCTCTTTTATTACCCTGCCTTCACCCTTGCATACAGGACATGGATTTTCTATTATTTCGCCTTCTCCCCCGCACTTATAACATGTCCTTGCAATAGAGAAGAAGCCCTGCTGCTGTCTTATTTCACCGGTGCCGTGACACACCGGACAAGTAACTCTGTTTGTACCTTTTTTGGCGCCGGTTCCTCCGCATGTAGAGCATGTTTCATATCTGTTGTATTTTATCTGCTTAGACACACCGAATAAGGATTCTTCAAATTTTATTCTTACTCCGTATCTTAGATCTTCTCCCCGTTTACGTTTCGTTTTTTTATTTGACTGCGAAAAAATATCGCCGAAAAAATCGCCGAATATATCGCCGAAGCCGAAACCGCCTCCGCCGCCCGAAGCAAATGCGCCGACGCCTTCATGTCCAAACCTATCGTATGCAGCTCTTTTTTCTTCGTCGCATAAAATACTGTATGCCTCGTTTATTTCTTTGAATTTTTCTTCAGAATCTCCGTCGCCTCTGTTTTTATCGGGATGATATTTTTGGGCCAACTTTCTGTAAGCCTTTTTTATTTCGTCTGCGTTTGCGTTTCTGTCTATTTCTAAAATTTCGTAATAATCTCTTTTATATGCCATATTTTATTTAGTTTAAATAAATTTATAAGTATTTAGGAAAACCTCCCCTGCTTTATTTTGAGTAGCAAAGGAGGCTGCATTAAAGTTTATCTTTTGTCTAAATTATTCATTCTTTTTGTCTTTTACTTCTTCGTATTCTGCTTCTACTACATTGTCGTCGGCAGGTTTAGATTGCTGTTCTTCTCCTGCGCCTGCTCCCGTTCCCGCAGTTCCGGTTTCCGCCGCAGTTTTCTTATAAATTGATTCTGCTATGCTATGCGACAATTTTTCCAGCTCTTCCGTTATGCTTTTTATAGATTCTATATTATCTCCTTCTAAAGCTTTCTTGGCCTCGGCTATTTTTTCTTCCGCCGCCATTTTTTCGGAAGATTCGATTTTATCGCCCGAATCTTTCAAAGTTTTTTCTACGGAATATACCAATCCGTCTAAATGATTCCTCACTTCTATCAATTCTTTTTTTCTTGAATCTTCGTCTTTATGAAGCTCTGCTTCTTTTATCATTCTGTCTATTTCTTCCTTAGACAATCCGCTTGAAGCGGTTATCTTAATAGACTGTTCTTTGCCCGTTCCAAGATCTTTTGCGGAAACATGCACTATACCGTTTGCGTCTATATCGAACGTAACTTCTATCTGCGGAACTCCTCTCGGAGCCGGCGGGATACCGGTCAATTCAAACCTTCCCAAACTCTTATTATCGGACGCCATTTCTCTTTCGCCCTGCAGAACGTTTATAGTAACTGCAGGCTGGCTGTCTGCCGCCGTAGAAAATATCTGGCTTTTTCTAGTAGGAATGGTCGTATTTTTTTCTATTAATTTAGTGCTTACTCCGCCGAGCGTTTCTATTCCAAGAGACAGAGGCGTAACGTCAAGCAGTAAAACGTCTTTAACGTCTCCTTTGAGAACGGCGCCCTGAATTGCGGCTCCTACTGCGACTACTTCATCAGGATTAACTCCTTTATGCGGTTCCTTTCCGAAAAATTCCTTAACCGCCTGCTGAACTTTCGGCATTCTGGTCTGTCCGCCGACAAGCACTACTTCGTCAACCTGAGACGTATTTAAACCCGCATCCTTTAATGCAGTTTTTACGGGCGACATAGACCTTTCGATTAATTCACCGGTAAGCTGCTCTAATTTTGCCCGGGACAGTTTCATATTAAGATGTTTAGGACCGCTTGCGTCCGCAGTAATAAACGGTAAATTTATATCCGTTTCAAGAGAAGACGAAAGTTCTATTTTTGCTTTTTCCGCCGCTTCTTTTAATCTTTGAAGCGCCATCTTGTCTTTTCTTAAATCTATGCCCTGGTCTTTTTTGAATTCATCGGCTATATAGTCAATTACCTTCTGGTCGAAATCTTCACCGCCCAAAAAAGTGTCTCCGTTAGTAGATTTTACTTCGAATACTCCTTCTCCGAGTTCCAGTATCGATATATCGAAAGTTCCTCCGCCTAAATCGTAAACGGCTATTTTTTCTTCTTTCTTTTTGTCTAATCCGTAAGAAAGGGACGATGCCGTAGGCTCGTTAATAATCCTTAAAACATCCAATCCCGCTATTTTACCGGCATCTTTTGTGGCCTGTCTTTGCGAATCGTTAAAATAGGCCGGAACTGTAATAACCGCTTCGGTTACCGGTTCCCCAAGATAATCTTCTGCAGTTTTTTTCATCTTAGTTAAAATAATAGAAGATATTTCTGCGGGTGAATACTTCCTTCCTTTAATTTCAACCCATGCATCGCCGTTTTCGCTCGGCACTATTTTATAAGGACATACCTTTTTGAAAGCCTGAACTTCAGGCGAATCATATTTTCTTCCGATAAGTCTTTTTACTGCGTAAACGGTATTTTCGGGATTCGTGACGGCCTGCCTTTTTGCCGCCTGCCCCACTAACCTTTCTCCGCTGTCGGTAAAAGAAACTACCGAAGGCGTAGTCCTTGCTCCTTCAGAATTTGCTATTACCGTAGGTTCTTTGCCTTCCATAACTGCAACGCAAGAGTTTGTAGTTCCTAAGTCGATTCCTATAACTTTTCCCATGATTAAATTCTCCTTAAATCTATATGATTTTTTTATTTTTTATCTATTTTCTATTTCTTATTATATCGTATATTTAAACAATAAATAAATATAAATGTAAATTTATAAAATTTAATTTTTAGATTTGGCTATAGAAACCATAGCCGGCCTCAAAAGCCTTTCTTTAAAAACATAACCCTTCCTTTTTTCTTCGATTATAGTTCCGTCGGGTTTTCCGGAATTTTCGACCATTTCTACGGCATCGTGAAAATTAGCGTCAAAACTTTTCCCTACCGTTTCTATAACTTCCGCTCCGTAATTTTTTAAAATTTTAATAAATTCGTCATAGGCTAATTTAACGCCTTCAACGAAAGATTTTAAATTTCCGGAAGCGTCCTGTTCCATATATGCAGCGGAATGACTTATAGCCAGATCTAAAAAATCGAGAACGGGAAGCAAATCCCTTAATATTTTTTCGTTGGAATATTTTAGAGCCTCTTCTTTATCTCTGTTGTTTCTTTTTCTAAAATTTTCCATTTCGGCTAAGCTCTTAAGATAGTTTGCATTTGCTTCGTCGTTTTCTTTTTTTAAATTTTTAAGTACGTTTTTTAAGTATTTTAAAGTTTTTTCCGCTTCAACGAGATTTTTTGGGTCGGGAATCATATCGATATCGGCATCGTTTTCGATGACGATATTCTCCTGTCCATGCGGTTCCGTTTCCATCTTTTTTCCTAATTCGGATTCTATTTCGGAATCGCCGGCATCTCGGTTCGTTCTTTCATATTCCGCATTTTCTTCGTCTAAACGCATTAAATATATCTCCTTTATTTATTTTTTATTATGCCGTTATTTAATTTGAATGCATGCAATAATTTATATTCATATAATGCCGCTTAAAAATTCCGATACAAAATCTATTATAGGAATAACGTGGGAATAATTCATTCTTAACGGCCCTATTATTCCTATCGACCCCCTAAGCATATTGGCCTCGCTTATATAAGGCGCCGTTATAAGGGAAAGACCGGATATCTCAGACCACTCTTCTTCCGAACCTATGAATATCTGTTTTGTTTTGGAATTTTTAGTATGTCCGAGAAGTTTTATGATATTTTTTTTGTCCGAAATTGTCTTTATAAGAAATTTTATCTGCTCATTATTGGAAAATTCCGGCTCTTCTATTAAATCTCCCTCCGGACCGACGTAAAGACAGTTATCGTAATGCTCATAATCCCTATAGCCGGAAACATTTCCTATGGAAGAAAAAATTTCCTTATTTAAAATAGAAGAAAAAATTTCCTTATCGCTATGCATTTCTTCGGTTATTATTTCTTTTAAATCGTCTAAGCTGCAATTCTTCCTTTCGATTATTTCGTTTAATTTATTAGAATAGCGCGTAAGTTCGTTTTGTTTTATATCTTTGGTTATATAAAACGATTTATTTTCCGTAATTCCGTTTGCAAACACTATAATAGCAAGTATATTTTTTTCTTTTATCCTTATAAATTCTATATGTAAAAGATTAGCTTCGGACATATCCGGCGCCAAAACCACGCCTGCGTAATGAGACAAATCGGAAAGCAGTATGGAAACCTGATTTAATATTCCGTTTAAATCCCTGTTTGACGAAGATAATCTTATTTCTATGTTCTCTTTTTCTTTAAGGGAAATTTTTTCGGTTTTCATCAAACTGTCGACATAAAACTTGTATCCTTTAGCCGTCGGAATCCTGCCGGCTGAAAAATGCGGCTGAAAAATATAACCGGCTTCTTCCAACAAAGCCATAATATTTCTTATAGAAGCAGAGCTTAAATTAAGTTTGCTGTTTTCGGCGATAAATTTAGAACCTACGGGACTTGCCGTTCCAAAATACCCTTCTACTATGCCGAGAAGTATTTCTCTGCTCCTTTCGTTTAAATCGCTGTAATTAAATTTTTCCGCTTTTTCTTCCAAATTTTTCATATAAATCTACAATAAATATATCTTATTCGGCAAAAACTAAACTAAAATTTATATATAGTTATTTACCGCCGATTAGCACTTAAACATACAGAGTGCTAATTATTATTTAAACAATATTTTAACATTTTGTCAAGTTTTATTCTATATCATTCTATATTAAAAAATCGGCTTATTAACTATATCGGAACGACAAAACAAAAACTTTTTTTCTTTACAAATTTTTAATAAAAGCATAGAATATAAAAATGCTGTCAAAATTAAATAAATTTATTTCTTCTGTTAAACTCGCCGTTTTTCTTTTTATAACAATCGCCGTTCTTGCAATGATAGGTACGTTTATAAACCAAGGCGATACGATAAAACAGTATAAAACTATTTTTTCGCCGGCGGCTTATCACGTATTATACTGGCTCGGCTTTTTAAATATTTACGATTCGTGGTATTTCATCGCGCTTACCCTGCTTCTGATAGTTAATCTTATAGCCGCATCTATCAATATGTTTCCGCGTACTATAAAAGCGGTTTTCGGTCCTTATCCCTCTTTTCAAGAAGTATCGGAAAAGAAAAACCCTAAAGCGGTATATGAGGCAATCGAAACAAAAAAGAAACCGGAAGAATTAAAAGAAGTTATAGGTAAAAAATTCGGGGAGCCGTTATACGAAAAAATAAGCGAAAACAGCGATAAAGCAGAATTATACTATTCCCGAAATTCTATTTTCAGATTTTCTCCTTACATTGCCCACATAAGCGTAATAATTATTATTATAGGAGTGTTGCTTAATTTTAAATACGGATTCAGGTCTTATACCAACATTAAAGTAGGAAAAAAAACTAACGTTACTTACCTTTTAAAAAACAACAAACCGATTAAACTTCCGTTTACGATAAGGCTCGACAGATACCGCACGACTTATTATTCTGACGGAATTCCTAAGGCTTACATTAGCACTATAAGTATAATTGAAGAACATATAAGAATTTTGACAAAAAACATAGAGGTAAACCATCCTTTAACTTATAAAGGCATTACTATCTACCAGGCAAGCTACGGACATTATAAACCTGACAAATACGGTATCTTAATAGTTAATTTACGGCACATTAAATCTTTTAAAAAAATAATATATGCATCGGCGGGAAAATATTATAATTCTAAAATAAATAACATTAAATTTATGCTAATCAGGGTTGTTAGAAAAGGTAAAATGCCCTATTTCCCTTATATAATTAAACTAAATAATAAAAAAATTTTAAATTTTAGGGTTATACGGGTTAAAAATAACAATTTCCCGCTTATTATAGCAAGATATAAAAATATCGGCTTTATAATGACTCCGCAATTAAAAACTTACTATTACAGCGGCGTCGAAATATCTAAAAATACTTACGTATCTGTAGTTTGGATAGGATGTATAATTCTTGTGATTTCTTTATTTTTTTCATTTTTCTTTAATCACGAAGAGACGTGGGTATCGCTATCCGGCATTAATGATGCTAAAAAAACGAAGATTGAAATAATTTCTATTCCAAAAAAGAAATTTAATTCTTTTTACAAGAAATTTGATAAAAAAATTAGCGAACTAAAAAAATACTTACATTAACTTAAATATGTTAAAAGTTATCAGAGGTTATAACTATGATTTCGCCGAATATATCCGTACTTGACGGTTCCTTATATTTTACGGTTTCGCTTCTTTTCGTGTTCGCTTCTTTTATAGGTTATTTTATTTTTTTATTTACCGGAAGCAAGATGATTTCAAAAATATCTTTCGTTATTCTAATTGCGGGTTTTATAATTCAGACCGCGGCATTCGTTATAAGATGGATATATGCCTATAAAATCGGGATAGATACGCCGCCGTTAGTCGATCTATACGACTCTATGGTTTTCTTTGCTTACGTTATCGAAATCGGTTATATAATTTTAAGAATTTTTTACGATTTTGATGCCCTTGGTTTTATAATTACGTTTATAGCATCGGCGGCTCTTGCTTTCGCAACTTTTTATCCTCTTGCGACAAGCGCAATAGAACCTACAATTCCTGCTCTGCAAAGCTACTGGCTTATATACCATATTATGACTTTATTTGTCGCATACGGCGCATTTGCGGCTTCATTCGGTCTTGGAATACTTTATCTTATAAAAACCGGCAAATCAAAAAATAAAGATATCGAAAACACAAAGCAGAAAAAGCAAAACCGATTTTTATCGCTTTTGCCGGAATCTGCAGTAATAGAAGAATCTATTTATAAGGTGATATCGGTCGGGCTCGTTTTTTTAACCGCAGGAATAGTAATTGGCGCCGCATGGGCGGACAGCGCCTGGGGCGGTTACTGGAGCTGGGATCCTAAAGAAACATGGTCGCTTATAACGTGGATAGCATACATTTTATTTATTCATGCAAGATTTACCAAAGGATGGGGCGGTAAAAAAATGGCGTGGATCGCCGTCATCGGATTTGCGGTAGTTATATTCTGTTATCTCGGCGTAGATTTGATAATACCGGGATTGCATTCTTACGCAACGCCCAGTTCGACTCCTATTTTATAACGGTTCTAAGCAATATTTTATATTTCATTTTTATCTGTAAAAATAATAAAGATAATTAATTTATTTTATTAAATTCTTGAGTTCTATGAATAAAATCGACGAAAAAAAAATTAAAACAATAATAGAACCTTTTATGCCTTATATTTACGACGTTAATTCGTCCGGAGAAATTAAAAATCTTACAGCCCCGCCTTATGACGTAATAAGCAAAGAACTTCAGAGCGAACTATATGAAAGGTCGCAATACAATATAATAAGGCTCGAATACGGAAAGGAATTAGGCGGCGACGGCGATAAGGAAAATAAATATACAAGGGCGGCCCGCTTATATGATGAATGGACGGGCAGGGGCATTTTAAAAAAAGCAGAAAAAAACTCGATTTACGTTTACTCGCAAATTTTTAATATCGACGGAACCGCATACGAAAGAACCGGCTTTATGTCTCTTTTTAAACTTCCGGAATCTAAAGAAAATAACTCTATATACGGCCACGAAGCTACACTTTCCAAACCTAAAGAAGACCGCTTTAAGCTGATGGAAGCCGCAAATGCAAATTTCAGCCCTATTTTTTCCGTATTTGAAGACAATAATCAAAAAGTTTTGAATATTTTAAAAACGGCGGTATCGGAAAAAGAAGTTAAAAAACTGTTCGATTTCATAGACGACAGCGAAATTAGAAACATACTTTACGAAGTAGAAGATGAAAAAATTATATCCGATATCCAAAATGAGATGAGCGGTAAATCAGTTTATATCGCGGACGGACACCACAGATTCGAAACATGTCTTAATTACAGGGACTACGTTAAAAAAAACGGATTAGATAATAAAGGTATCGACGCCGATTCGTGCCTTATGTTTTTTGCGCCTTCAGGACAGAAAGGATTGGTTATTTTACCTACGCATAGAGGCATAAAAGGAAAAAATATAGATATTGAAAATTTTATAGAAATTTTAAGCAAATATTTCATATTTAAAGAAACGAATGCCGGCGACCTGATAAATGAAAATAAAAAAATCGGCGAAAAATACGTTTCTTTCGGTTTTGCCCATAAATCCGGAAAAAATTTTATACTCTCGTTTAAAAAAGAAACCGCGGACGCAAAAACGACAAACCCTTTGGATAATCTCGACGTATCTATCCTTCAGGAATATATTTTAAAAAAAGCTTTAGAAATAACGCAGGAAGAAATCGATAACCAAAAATATCTCGTATATGAAAAAGATGCAAAAAAAGCTTTAGAAAAAGTTCACAAGGGAGAACTCGAAGCCGTATTCTTTATGAATCCTACTAAAATAGAGGACGTAATAAAAATAGCTTCTATAAACCTTAGAATGCCTCAAAAATCTACATATTTTTATCCTAAACTAATCAGCGGATTGCTTATTAATCCGCTGATTAAGTAAAGTTAAAGTTAAGGCTTTTCTTTTAATTTCCGTAGTTGCCGTCCGGAGACATGGAAGGCATAACCGCTTCCTGCAATATGGAATTGTTTTCGTAAATATACTGCATTATATAAATCACTTTTCCTACGTTTCTCCCATACTGCAATTTTTCGTAAACGTTAGGTACGTATTTTATAGTTTTGAATAGTATCGGATAACCGTAAAGATTTTTTTCGATCAAAGAACTTAACGGTATTACCGCCGAATTATTAGAAATAGCAAATTCCAGCCAGCATACTCCGCCGGCATTAAACACCGCTTCGTATTTAACTTTGTTAATCTTATATTCGTATGCCGTTATACCGGAATTTTTATAATTATACTGCGACAGATCGGGCTGTATAATATAAAGTTTTTTCAAAGAAATCTTTTGCATTTTGTATTTTGACTGCATATTTTTTAAAGTGCCGCCTACCGCCGCATAAACTTTATTGCAGTTAATATAATTTAACGCAAACAGCATACCCGCCGCAATCAATGCAAAAATTAAATTTTTTTTAAGAATAATTTTCATTTTTTAGCTCCTTATTTTAGATTTATAATTTGTTTGATTGTTTTATTTTAAACTTTCTAACCAGCCCGCAATCTGCGCGACTTCTTCTGCAGGCATATTTGGGTTAGGCGGCATAGAAGAACTTGGATGCGTAATCTGATTTTCTATCTGCGCATAACTTAACTGCGAACCGATATGGGAAAGGCTGTAACCGCCCTGTTTCCCTTTGCCGAATATAACGTGGCAGTAAAAACATCCCGACATATTGAAATCTTCATAGCCCGGACCGGTAAATACGGAAGTATGGGATTGCGGCTGAAATTGGGGTGCGGGAGCAGGGCTGAATGCCGGTTTGCGGTAACGGCGATGATATGTAATATGGCGGGCGGCCGTATTTTGATTTAACGCAGGCTGCTGCACATGAGTATTATTAATATTTTTGTTTTTAATGTTTTTGTTATTATTTTTAGAGAACGGTTTTAAGTTTAATGTTTTTTTTGAAACTGCCGCATTTCCGGAATTGGCGGTTATATTTTTTTTAAGGAAAAAATCTCTAAAATAAAAAAAATAACCTGCCGCAATTAAAAGAAATAAGGGAAGTATTATTGCGGCGGCGGCAATAATTAAATTTATTGTATTTTTCGAATTATAATTATAGTTTGAATTTGAATTTATATTGTTTTTAACTCCGGGGGGATTTGGTATTTCTGCTTTATCCGCTCCGATATTTCCGGCGATAGCATCGCCCGGTCGTCCGAACGTAATTGCCTGCTTATTTTCTCTTTGGTTAAATTTGACGGAGGAGGCACCGCTCGAATTTTTAATTTCGGATATATTTCCTTCGTCGGCGGCAAAAACTTCGGGCTTTTCTAATTCGCCTAAAAGTTTAAGCAATTCCTCCGTATTTTTTATCCTTTCCGGTATTTTTACCGTTAGTCCTTTATTCAAAATATCTTTTAATCCGACGCTTATTCCCGTAAAATCTATGCCTATTCCTCCGGCTAATTCGGTAGCTTCCGGAGGAGGAAATCCTTTTAAAAGAGCGTATAGTGTAGCGCATATTGCATAAACATCGGTATATTCGCCTCTTTTACCTTTGCCTCCGTATTGCTCTAAAGGAGCATAGCCCGGCGTTAAAATTTTTTCGTAAGTTTTAGTTTTATCCGCCGTAAATACTCTGGAAGAACCAAAATCTATAATTTTAATTTCTTCGCCGTTTTTTAATATAATATTTTCCGGCTTTATATCTTGATGCAGCATGCCGGCGGAATGTATTATTCCTACTGCTTTGACAATCTGTTTTATATATTTAACGGCTTCATTTTCTTTTATTTTCCCTAAAAGAGAGGACAGGGGCGTTCCTTCGATGTATTCCATGACGATATAAACGGTGCCGTTTTCTTCGATTACGTCGTAAACATCGACTATCCATGGATTCTTTAATTTTGCTATAGATTTTGCTTCATTTTTAAAATTTTCTATATTTTCTTCGTTGTCGCGGGTTGGCGGAATTGTAACTTTGCTTCCTGTTCTGACGGCAATACCGTCGGGAAAATATTCTTTTATCGCAACTTTTCTTTCTAACTTTTCGTCATAAGCAAGATATGTTATTCCGAAACCGCCCTGCCCTAAGACTTTTTCTATTTTATATTTTAAAAAAACAATACTCCCGTTATCGAGCGGAGTACAGGAAGAGCTTTCTCCTAAAGCGTCAGATATATCTCCTCCGCAAACCGGACATTTTACTGCATTATCAGGTATAGGAGAGGAACAATAAGGACAATCCGTCATATTAAATTAATTTTGTTTTAATTTTGTTTTTTTATCTTAATTTTAATATCGTAACCCGATTAAATTAATAATATAAAAAGATATAAAAGAAACGGCAGCATTAAGACGAAACTATGAAATACGCTTAATAACAAGAGCCGTCGCATTATCGGGAGCCCCTTTTTCTATTGCGAAAGAAACAAGCGTATCGGCTATATATTGAGCGCCGAATTTATTTATAGTGCCGCAAACGGCGCAGTCGTCGTCTTTTGCTTCCGCGTCTTTAGCTTCAGAGTATTCAATGCCGCAGGATGAATTGCTTAAAATCTTCATGATATCTATCTCTTCCAACTCCGACCATATCCCGTCGCATACTATTAGAATAATATCGCCTATATTTAAATCTTCCGTTTTTTTTCCTATAGTTTTTTGTAAATCGTCAAAATATTCGTTCTGTCTGTTCCTTACTATTCCCAAGGATTTTAAAATTTTATTTCTGTCCGGGCTTATTCTTGCTTCTTCTTCGGACATATTGCCGCTTGATACCATAAGCGAAACATAAGAATGATCTTTTGTCAGCCTTTTTAATTTATCTTCCGATTCCGAATTAACCCAGAGATAAGCCCTTGAATCCCCGACATGAGCCAAAGCAAACGTCTCGTTTTTAAAAATAATGCCTATAAAAGTACAGCCGCCGTCTTTTCCTCGAAGCTCGTCGAATACGCTTTTATTTGCCTGCCATGCCGAATCCATTACTAGATCGTTAAGGTCTTTAGAAAAATTTTCGCCGTTTTCTGAATTTTTCAAAAAACCTTTAACGGCAGCCTTGCTTGCATATTCTCCAGCCGCCATTCCGCCCATCCCATCCGCAAGGCATGCTTTTAGCACGACGTTTTTTTCGCTAAAATTTATATTGTTTTCGATAAAGTAACCGCAGGCATCTTCATCTACAAGCCTATCCGGATTTAAGCCTACGGACGAAGATATTCCTATATCGAATCTTACCGCCGCTTTTCTTTCTTCGTTAATATTTTTTAAATAACCTATTGCTTCATCGATATTAAATCTCTCTTCCCGCCTTGAAAGCGTTCTGGATAAAAATTGGGGGAAACCCGGTATTTTTATATCGTTAATATAATTTGAAACATCGATATTGTAAGTATTTATATTATCTCCCGTTAAAAACTTGTAAGCAATAAGACCCAGTACGTAAACTCCTTCTTTTCCGGTTGCGATATCATGCATTAAAACTTCAGGGGCGACGAAATCTCTCGGTGAAAACATTTTTTTTCCGATTTCCGATAAATCGGGCAGTATATTCAATTTAATTTTATCGCCGCAAACATATAAAGAATCGGGATTGATATATAGCACAGATATTCCCTGTCCGTTAAAAAACTTGATAATTTCAGCTAAATCGGAAATATATTTTACTATTAGTCCGGTTTCTTTTTTTGAAGAAGGAATTTTAAATTCGTATTTTGTATATTCGTTATGCGCCGAAATTATTATTTCATTATCCGTACAAAGCAAAATATCGGGCAGGGCGGAACATCCAAGAACGTCTTTCCATAAACCGCAATTACCCCTGTAATACAAAACCGGTTCTCCCGCATTATTTTTAGCCGAATGCCATCCTTGTATAAAAGGACCTTCGATTTTTAATTCAATGCCGCCGGCGTTTATTATATCGCCTTCTTTTAAAAGCTGCGTTTCGGAAGGTTCCGAATATATTTTTTCTTCAAGTTTTTCTTTATGCATTAAATCACTGCCGGTTTATGCGTTATATATATAATAATATGTATAAATAGACGTTAAATAATTTAATATATTTATTTAGACGTTAAACATAAAAAGCATATTGCCTAACGATACTTCGTCCCCGTTATTTAATTCGACCGGTCCGGTAATTCTTGACGAAAATTCGTTAGCTGAAGCAGATTTTACAAAAACGCCGTTTGTGGAACCTGCGTCTGAAACAAACCATTTGCCGTTTTCAAAAGTAAATTTCGCATGTTTCCTCGATATGTGCTCGTCTCCGGAAAATCCGGACAAATCGATATCTATTGGACCGGCAGACGAATCGAACCTGCCTGCAATCAAATAATCAGATTTTAAATCAAAAGATTTATCCGTTAAACTGCCGCCTATTTTAAATGTTAAACGCGCAGGTTTAAAATCCGCAATCATTTACGGTTTTTCTATATTTTCAGGTAAATTACCGGCGGCGCCGGATAGGTTTTCATTTGAGCTTTCAATATTATTAATTGAAGGTTTGTTTAAGCTTAAATTTTCTTCCGGCATTTCAAAATCTATTAATTCGGAACCGTCTATATTACAAAATTTCTTATCGTCCGTAAACTTTTTTTTACATACCGGACATATTTTCATTTCATCCTCCTGGTATTATTCTTAGATTTTTATAAAAATTAAAGCTCAGACGGTTAAAGTTAATTAATTAAATTCCGGCAAGTTTTCTAATCTGCTCGTCGGAAAGTTCGCTTTCCGGACTAATTTTTATTGTTTTTGTTTTTGAACCTATCCTTAAAGTTTTCGACGTACCGATGCTTATAGTTTTATTTTCTTTTATTTCATCCTGCGCCCTCTCTATTATTTTCGTCATAGCGCTATTGCCGAGCTTAACTGTCATACGCTTTGCCATATCTAAAGTTTTAGAGGCGTTGGAAGGATCCTCGCCGGCTTCTTTTATTGCTTTTTCCAATAAACTGCCTACATTTCTTTGCTGAACCCACTGCATTACTTCGTTATTAACAACCGATGCCTTGGATTCGTCCATAGTAAACTCGACTATAACGTCTTCGGGAGGATTTTCTCCGCGGTAATTTCCATCCGGCATATCGTAAGTTAAACTTAGCTGCATAAGACGGGATTTGAGGGGTTTGCGTTCAGGCAAAGTAGATTCTATTATAAAAACGCTGTTTCCTTCGGGATTTATACTGCCGAGAAAATGAGGTTTTATATTTATATCGACCTCGGAAACTTCTGGATAAACTTTCGTTATCCTGTCTATAGCGACGTCTTTTACCGTATTTAACGCAAGAGATACACCGGATAGAGTTTCATTAACCGCATGTTCTAATTCTTTTATCATAATGCCCGGTATATCCGACGGTTTTATAATTATTCCCGATGCATCGTCTTCGCCGTTAACCGAAGCATAATAAGGTTTGCCTTGCGTTTTATCGGTAATAAAAGAAATAAGATTTTCGTTCCAGTCTTCGCCGATTCCTACGGCTATTAACGGTATATTTAATTTTGCCAGTTCCAGCGACATTTCTTTTACCAAATCCTCGTCGGAGGTCTGTCCGTCGGTGAGCAGTATAATCTTTCTGTTTCCGGTTTCTTTAGACATTAAATTTAAAGCCTCTTTCATTCCCGCGCCCATTGACGTGCCGCCGCTGTAATTTATAAGACTGTCTATTGCATTCAATATTAAATCCTTATTTTTACTCTCTATATTAACGAAAGGCAATAAAACATCCGCTTTATCGTCAAATTTAATAAGGCTTACCCTGTCGGTATTTTTCAATTTCGCCGAATCGACAAATTTTTTCAGTCCGTCGATTAAAATTCCTATTTTAGAATCGCCTCCGGCTACTATATTATAAGTACTGCCGTCCATAGTCTGCATTTTCCCCGTATTTACCGGAGAACCGGCAACAATCTCCCTCATAGACCCAGAAGTATCTATTATAAACGCTATAGATAAATTAGGTTTAAAATCGGTCTTCCGGTTTGCCTGAAGCTTTAACTCTATAAAAAGTTTTTGATCCGGTGTATCTGCCATTAGGTAACTTCTATGCGGAATAATTTTTACGTCGAGCAGTTTAGACATAAAGTATCTCCTAATTTTTTATATAACAAATTATACTATTATTTATTATTATATAATTTAAAGAATTTATGTCAATTTAATTATTGCGTTTAAATTATTACGTTGCCCATAATATTTTTAAATGATATAATTTTTTTTAATTTAAATGCATATTATAATTTTAATAATATAAGATTAAAATATTATAAATTTATTAATTATATCGAAATAATATAAGATATAAAAATGGATACAAATTTAAACTGTTATCCCAAAAAAAATACCGGAGAGCAGAAACTCGGAGAAATTTTAGTATCTAACGGTTTAATAGAAAAAGCGGATTTAGAATCGGCTTTAAAAAAAGAGAATTTACCTGTCAAATCTTTTCTAAAAATTCTTATAGACGAAAACAAAATAAAAGAAAACGAACTTGTAGATTTTTTATCTAAATTTTATAAAATAGAATACGTCGATATAAACGCCGTAGATATTCCAAAAAATGTTATCAACATAATTCCGCCCGATAAAGCTTTAAAATGCCGCGTTATACCTTATAAAATAGAAAACGGAAACCTTTATTTAGCTGCATACGATCCGTCAAGAATGGACGTTGCCGACGATATAGGATTTATTACCGGATTTCCGGCATTATATTCGATATCCTCTTATTCGCAGATAATAAACGCAATGTCTAAATACTACAACGCTTCTTTCCTGCTCGACAAATTTAAAAACGATGAAAATTCAGCGCAAACGATTGCGGAAGACAGCGAAATAAGCGACATAACAAAAGATAAAATCAGCGAAAGCGCGGTAGAAAAATTCATAAATAAAGTTATAAGCGATGCCGTAGAACGCGGAGCAAGCGATATACATATAGAAAATTATAGAAAGTTTTCAAGGATAAGATTCAGGATAGACGGGAAACTTATCGGATATGCCAATATTTCTTCAACCGCAAAATCGAATATAGTATCCGTGATAAAAATAAAGTGCGAGCCTAATTTAGATATATCGGAAAAACGATTTCCTCAGGACGGAAGAATTTCTACATCGGTTTCCGGACAAGAAATTGATTTAAGAGTATCCTTGGCGCCGACACTTTTCGGCGAAAAAATAGTCATGAGGATATTGAATAAATCGTCTCTGATTTTCGATATAAACAGGGTGGGGTTTTCTCCGGCTCATTTAAACATACTAAAATCTGCAATAAATAAGCCTTTCGGCATGATACTCGTTACCGGTCCTACCGGTTCCGGAAAAACTACGACGCTTTATTCCATATTAAGCGAACTAAATAAAAACGAATCTATAAATATATCGACGGCGGAAGATCCGATAGAATATGATTTTTCAGGGATAAATCAGATACAGATAGACGAAACGCTTAAAAATTCTAAGACCGGCGCAACTTTAAATTTTGCCGAGGTTCTCAGATCTTTCTTAAGACAGGATCCTGATATAATTATGGTAGGGGAAATCAGGGATTACGAAACGTCTTCTATAGCCATTCAGGCTGCACTGACGGGGCATCTGGTTCTTTCGACTATTCATACGAACAATGCTTCGGCTACCGTAACAAGATTAATTAATATGAATATCGAACCTTTTTTAATTTCATCGAGTTTAAACCTTATTATAGCGCAAAGGCTTATAAGAAAACTCTGTTTAGAATGCAAAGAAGAACTTGACGAATCTGCCGTAAAAAAACTCGGAATATCCGCCGCATACACCGATAGCGATAATTACCGGCAAAATAAAAATAATTATTTTAAACTTTATAAAGCTAAAGCAAAAGGATGTCCGACATGCAATAATACCGGATATAAAGGCAGAATACCGATATACGAAATGCTTGAAATAAACGATGAAATAAGAGAGCTGATAAACGGTAATGCGGCGGAATCCGAAATAGAAAAGTCGGCAATAAAAAACGGCATGAAAACTCTTTCGGATTCTGCAAAAGAAAAATTTTTAAGCGGCGTTACTTCTTTGGAAGAAATATTGCCGTATATTAAAAGCAATAAAAGGGAAGTATGAAGTATAGAAAGGAAAAACTTAAAAACATTAAATATATAAAAACGGGACGAATTTAAATTCGTCCCGTTTTTATATTAATAATTAGAAATTATAACCCGCTTCGTCATGCTGCGTAATATCCAAACCCATTGCCTCGGTTTCTTTATCGACGCGAAGGCCCATAACTTTGTCTATTACTTTAAAGATTATATAACTCATCGTAAACGAATACGCCGCAACGCAAACTACGGTCAACAGCTGAATCCACATTTGACCTGGATTGCCGTAAAACAAACCTCTTCCTGCCGAATTAATCAGCGGGTCGGCAAACAAACCGGTTGCAAGTGCTCCCCATGCACCGCCTATCGCATGAACGTTAAAGGCATCGAGTGCATCGTCGTAGCCTAATTTCGGTTTAACGAAAACTACCATAGAATAACAAATTACCCCTGCTACGAAACCTATAATAATAGAATCTATCGGATTTACGAAACCCGATGCGGGAGTTATAGCTACAAGTCCGGCAACGGCGCCGGAAACCATACCGAGAGTCGTCGGTTTTCCGCTTCTGATCCATTCGGCTATCATCCAGCCTATAGCGGCGGCTGCCGTAGCGGTATTTGTCACCAAAAATGCCGACGTTGCTAAAGGATTTGCCTCTAAGGCGCTTCCCGCGTTAAATCCGAACCATCCGAACCATAAAAGAGCGCCTCCCAGTATTGTATAACCTAACTGATTGGGCTGAACTATATTTTCTTTCATATAGCCTTTTCTTTTTCCAAGGACTAATGCCCCTGCAAGACCCGCGACGCCGGAATTAATATGGACTACCGTTCCGCCGGCAAAATCGAGCGCTCCCATTTTATTAAACAACCCTCCGATACCCCATACAGCTTGAGCAACCGGAGCATAAACAACCGTAAGCCATACTATGGTAAATATTACCCAAGAAGAAAATTTAATTCTTTCAACTAATGAACCGCTGACAAGAGCGACGGTTATAATTGCAAACATCAACTGAAACATAACGTAAATATAAGAAGGAATCTTGCCGTCGTATCTTGAATGCTGCGTTTCCTTCATCGCAAATAAGCCTATATATTTAAGACTGCCTATTATTCCCCCAAAAGAATCGGGGCCGAATGCCAATGAATATCCCCATAGAATCCATATAATGCTTACCGTGCAAATAGCGATAAAACTAAGCGAAATCGTATTTAAAACGTTTTTTCTTCTTACCATGCCGCCGTAATAAAAACCAAGTCCCGGCGTCATTATTAAAACCAATGCGGACGAGGCAAGCACCCAGGCTATATCTCCGCTGTTAAACGCAGGAATCTTCGAGGCAGCCGCAAATACGGGGCTTACCCAGGAAAACATTACCAGCATTAGTCCGCCTAATAAAGACCAGCCGTATATCAAAGGTATTTTAAAATTTTTTAATTTTTTAATGAGATTCATAATTTCCCATTCCTCCTTAATATTTATTTTTAATATACTGTTTTTAAAATACTGCGCATTATCTATATTCATTATCTATATTGATATAGATATGCTAAAAATTTAATCATTTTACATTTTACGGCGACATTGATTAGATTGCGGATTCTCCTTTTTCTCCGGTTCTAATACGCACGACTTCTTCTACGGGCGATATAAATATCTTTCCGTCGCCGATATTGCCCGTTTTTGCGCTTTTTTCTATCGTTTCTACGATGCTCGAAATCTGGTCGTCGGAAGCGACTATTTCCATTTTGGCTTTTGGAACGAAATCTACGCGGTATTCCGCTCCTCTGTAAAGTTCCGTATGTCCTTTCTGCCTTCCAAAACCTTTAACTTCCGTAACTGTTATTCCGTGAATTCCTATCCCGTTTAAAGCTTCTTTAACGTCGTCAATTTTAAACGGCTTAATAATAGCCTCTATTTTTTTCATTTTTAATTTCACCTCCTTTTTTTATTATTTTTTGAGTCTGTTCAATCTCGCAAACCTTGCCAAGAGTAAACAAATAAATAAATCTGACACCTTTAAAAACTGTATAGAATCATCAGGTTTACGGTGTTCTGCTGAGAGTGCGTCGCTGATCCGTTTGAATCTAAATATACGTTATGGTTTGAACCCTGATGTTCAAGTTCAAGCCTGAGCTGCACATCTTTAAAATTTTTAAAAGACGGTTGATAAGCAAATGTCAGGGTTGAATCTATATATACATCGCCTGTTCCCGGAGTGCTCGTCATCTCCCACAAGCCGTTCTGGTCGTATGCGGCCGTTTCCCTTAATGTTTCCGCCACCTGTCCAAAGCCGTAATTATGCTGGTGGTGAATATAGCCCGCTATGCCGTAAAAACGGGATTTATCGTATGTATTGCTTGAGGTTTGGACTAAAGCCGGATAGCCGTTAAAATTACTTGCGGTAATTCCGTTATCGTTAAGCACCGAGTCGTTTATTCCGCCGCCCAAACCTAGTTCGTAGTCTAAAACGAAAGACCAGTCGGGATTAGGACTTAATACGCCGTCGATATAGCCGTAAAAGCTTTTATTGAGGTTGTCTTCGTAAAGTTGTCCGCTTGTGCTTCCGCCGGTGCCGTTTCCTACAAGATAGCTGTTTTCTCCGTAAATAAATCCCCCGTTAAATGTCAGCATACCCGTTGCGGCGTAACTTTCGTTAAGTTCTATAACCGGCAGGTTGTCTATAGGAACTGCGGAGTTATAAGTATTTGCTATTCCAAGTGTAGAAGTAAGAGCCGGTATAAAGTTGTACGTTAAAAACACGCCGGTCAAAGTTGCCGGTTCCGCGGCATCCAGCAGCGAATACGTATCGTTCCAGTTTCTTATCGGATTAAACGCCTCGAATCCCAGAAGTTCGTTTTCCTTTCCGATATGAATATCAAGACCGCTTCCTACGGGAAGGTTTATATTTATATATGCCTTTCTTATATCGTAAGGAGTTCTGCCTTCAAAAGGCGTTGTAAAATATGACGTATCGCCGTAATAAGATTTATAAAACTGAATATTCTGCCCAAAATCTAATGAAATATGAAAACCGACGCCGTAAGGATCGGAAGAAGTTCCCGGAGAACGCCTTATAGTTATGTCTGCGTTATTTACCGCAAATCCGTCAGGCTGCCAGTTATCTCCGTAGTTGCCGTTTCCCTCGAAAGAAGAAGGGGTATTAACCGCTTCAGGTTTTGCAAGGTTATAGGTATAAGAAGCTATCAGCGTACCCAGAAGTTGAATGTTTGAAAAATAGTTTCCGGAATTTTGCGCTTTGTTTTCTTTTTTAATAGATTGAATTTCCATTAAAGCCTTGTCTAATTTTCTTTCTATTTTTTTTATTTTTGCGTTTGTTCCTATTTTTAAACTTCCGCTTCCGCTTCCGCTTCCAACGTTAGAAACGGCATTTGCCGCATAGGCCTTTTTATGTACCGCAAACATTAATAAAAATAATGCCGCAATAAAAAAAACAGCGCTTAAAATTAATCCTCTGAATTTCAATCTCATGATTTCTCCCCTTAAATTTTTATTTTTTCTTTTTTTTATGTATACTTGATAAATTTAACTGCCTTAGCTCGAATACATTTTAAATCGGCTTACTTTTTAATTAGCAAGTTTTATGCCAAACGTTTCAATTATGTAATTTATTAAATTTGTAATGCTTAAAACAGCGGAATGCCTTGATTAAACAAAAAAAATGAAAACTATTATAAGTTTAAAGATTAAATAAAAGCAGGATTTATATGATTAAAAATTAGGCAGTTTTTAATATATATAAATTATTGGTTAAAATTTAGGCAAAAAATATTTTTTCAAATATTTTCTTGAATAATAAGAGGCTTTAAATTATAGGCTTCGGAAAATGACGCCGCTAAAATTTCGGAAAGATAATTAAAGGTTAATTCTCCGGCAATTTGTTTATTTGGTTCATTTAATTCTGCACTTCTTTCGATTTCCTGCCGGATACCCGTAATGTTATTAAAATATTCGTTATGATTTCCGCCGCCTTCGTTATCGAATATTTCAATATGCTCCTCCGGTTTGTAATCTATGTAAATAGAACCGTGCTGCAGAAACGCAAAATCGTTTCTTCTCTGAGAATTACCGCAAATTTTTCTTCCGCCGAACGTTATTTCGTAAGAATGGGCTTTAAGAAAACAATTAAAATTATTTTTACCGCGATGCATATTTTTACTCGGATAATCCCCGTTATCCGGTTTTAATCCGAGTTTGATAAAAAAAAGATAAAGGAACTCGCTTATTTTTTTATACGTTTCGATAAGCTTTCCGGCAAAAATTCCGTTTTTGTAAGATGCGGTTACAGAATAGGTTATTTCCGATTTATGAAGAACCGCCCTGCCGCCGGTCGGTCTCGAAACAACGTCGAAACCCTTGTTTTTAGCTTTTTCGATAATTTTATCGTCTGTATTCTTATCTTTTTGAAAAAAACCTAACGATAACGCAGGAGGATTAAAATAATAAATCCTTAAGGTTGGATTTGCGGAAAAAGCATCCGCCGTTTTATACTTGTTTAATAAAAAAAGGTCGGCGGACATGTTAAAACTGCCGGAATGTCCGCCTGAAATTATAAGATTAAAACTCATTAAGAATTTTTTAAATATTCTTCGTATGCCGCCTGATCCATAAGGTCGTTAAGCTCGTCTTCGTTAGTCAGTTTAACTTTAAGAAGCCATCCGGCATCGTAAGGTTCTTCGTTTACTAATTCCGGTTCGTCTTTCAAGGAGTCGTTTACGCTGATCACGTGTCCGCTTACAGGCGCGTAAAGTTCGGAAACGGATTTAGCCGATTCTATAGTGCCGAAAGATTCGTTTTGCTCAAGTTCATAACCTGCCTCAGGCAGATCGACGTATATAATGTCTCCGAGCTGATCCTGAGCATAGTCCGTCACTCCTATTAAAGCGTTATCGCCGGTTACTTTGACCCAGATATGTTCCGAATTATATTTTAAGCCTTTTGGAAAATCCATAATTCCCCCTTTGCTATCCCTGTTATTATTATTTAGATGATTATATTTATTAATGCCTTTTTTGCTTACAGCATATAATAACTGCAACGCGTAAATTATGCGGTATTTAATATATATAATTTACGATATATATTTTATTTAATAATTTTATTAAAATATTTGCAACATAAAATTTATATAATTTAAATAAATTTTAATTATTTTTTATCTTTCGATAAATCTCTGTACGTAACCTATATCGACTTTTCCGGAAATGAAATCGCTGTCGTTTAATATTCTTTTAAGGAAAGGAATATTGGTTTCGATGCCGCCTATTTCAAATTCGTTAAGAGCGTTTTTAGCCTTATTTATGGCTCCAAGCCTGTTCGTATCGTAGACTATAAGTTTTGCTATTAACGAATCGTAATAAGGCTGTACGCTATATCCGCAATATCCCAAATCGTCTACCCTGACGTTGAATCCGCCCGGTTTTATATAATTAGTTATCAAACCCGGCGACGGTTTAAAATTTATAGGATCTTCGGCGTTAATCCTAAGCTCTATACTGTGTCCTTTAATTTTAACGTCTTCCTGTTTTATTTTAAGCCTGTCTCCGTTTGCTATTCTTATCTGTTCCTTAATGATATCGATACCGGTAACAAACTCGGTAACGGGATGTTCGACCTGGACGCGGGTATTTACTTCCATAAAATAAAAATCATCGTTTTTATCTAATAAAAATTCGAAAGTTGCAGCATTTACGTAATTTATTTCTTTAACGACTTTTAATATTAATGCACCCATTTTTTTTCTTGCGGCGGATTTCACGGCAAGAGACGGAGCTTCTTCTATAATTTTTTGATGCCTTCTCTGAATAGAACAATCCCTTTCGCCGAGATAAACGGCATTGCCGTATTTGTCAGCAAGCACCTGAAATTCTACATGTCTTGGATTTTCGCAAAATTTTTCTAAATAAACGTCCTGGTCGCCGAAAAAAGACTGGGCTTCCTGTCTTGCCTGATGATAAGCCTGAGATAAATGAGCCGGCGTCAAAACCATCTTGATGCCTCTTCCGCCGCCGCCCATAGAAGCCTTAAGTATTAACGGATATCCTATTTTTTCGGCTGCCTTTTTAATCTCTTCTTCATTATCGCCTATATCGTCGCTGCCGGGCAAAACCGGAATGCCGAGGCTCTTGACTAATTTTCTTGCGTTTCGCTTATTTCCAAGCGAATTCATATTTGAAGAGGTAGGCCCGATAAATTTGATGCCGCAATTCTCGCAAATTTCGGCAAAATTTGCATTTTCCGATAAAAAACCGTATCCGGGATGTATAGCTTCGCTGTCGGTTATTTCCGCCGCAGATATAATAGAAGATATATTAAGATAACTTTTAGACGAAGGCGGAGGTCCTATGCATATACTCTGGTCGGCATATTTTACGTGAAGACTGTCCCTGTCGGCAGTTGAATATACCGCAACCGTTTTTATGCCCAGTTCTTTGCAAGCCCTTATAATTCTGACCGCAATTTCTCCTCTGTTGGCAATTAAAATTTTTCTAAACATATTTTATTTTTTTTATTTTCTGTTTTTAAGCCTATTTTATATAACTTATATAAAGTTTTATATTCCCTAAATTTTATTAAAGAGGTTCTACCAAAAACAATGGCTGTCCGAATTCGACCAATTGTCCGTTCTCTGCAAGAATGGATACTATCCTGCATTTCATATCGACTTCTATTTCGTTCATAATTTTCATAGCCTCGACTATACAAACCGGACTTCCTTTTTCGACTATGGAATCGACCTCGACGAAAGACGGTTTATCGGGAGAAGACGACCTATAAAACGAGCCGACGAAAGGAGAAACTATCTCCTTAAGGCGTTCATTTTTAACTTTAGCCGCCGCTGCATCGGCTTCCGCCGCTATGTTAGCCCTGCTTATAGCAAAATTAACAAGTTCGGCTTGTTCGTAATCGGAAATTTGAGCGCCGCGCTCTGCTTTTTTTTCAATTAATGCATTTCTGTGTCCGCCTTTATAAAATTCATCTGAATCAAGAGTAACTTTAAACTCTTCGTCGCCTTTTTTATAGTAAAACTCTTTAATTTTGTTCGATTTAATGAATTTTACCAAATCTTTAATGTCTTTTATATTCATATTTTCTCCTTTCACACGGCAAGACGATATATTTTCATAGAATCAAAATCAAGCAGCCGATATTTTACTGTTTTGCGCTTATTCTTTCTATATAAGACTTAGTCCTGGTATCGACTTTTATTAAATCGCCTTCGTTTAAAAATAACGGCACGCTTATAACTAATCCCGTTTCTAAAGTTGCAGGTTTGGTAGCTCCTGAAACGGTATCGCCTCTAAGACCCGGTTCTGTTTGAGTTATTTTAACGTCTATAAAATTAGGCGTTTCTATATTTATCGGTTTGCCGTTATAATACAGTACTTTAACGTTTATATTTTCAAGCAAAAATCCGGCGCTTTCTGCGCAGGCTCCTTTGTCTATATGGACTTGGTCATACGTTTCGTTGTCCATAAAAATAAAATCGCTGCCCTCGCTGTAAAGATACTGCACATTTTTTTCTTCTATATCAGGCGTTTCAACCTTTTCTCCCGCCCTTAAAGTTCTGTCGATTACTTTCCCCGAAATAAGGCTCTTCAGTTTTGTCCTGACGAACGCTCCGCCTTTGCCGGGCTTCACATGCTGAAAGTCGATTATTTCGTACGGCTCCTTATCCATTTCTATCTTAAGCCCTTTTTTAAAATCCGTAGTAGAATACACTTAGAAAAACCTCCGTTATATGTAATATTTTAATTTTAATATACTAATATTTATTATTTATGTTTGCGAATTGTTTTTACTTTCAACGCATTAATTAATTTAAAACAAAGCGGAATAAAAATCAACTATTAAATTTAACATTAATTTTAAATCTATAGCAAACCTTCTACGCAATGCTTATTTTTTTTAATGCCGGTTATAATCCTTGCCCCTTCGCGTTCCACATAACACATATCTTCTATTCTTACGCCGAATTCACCCTCTAAATAAACGCCCGGCTCCACGGTAAACACCATTCCTTCCTTAACCGTATCCAAGTTTTTTTTGCCGACGTACGGATATTCATGTATGTCTAATCCTACGCCGTGTCCCAAAGAATGAGTAAAATATTTTCCGTAACCTCGTTTTTCTATATAATCGCGCGCCGTTTTGTCTAAACTGCCGAATTTTACGCCCGGTTTTATTTTTGAAATAGCCTTCTGCTGCGCCGTATAAACCGCGTCGTAAACGTCTAAAAATTTCTTGTCCGGTTTTCCGAGATGAACCGTAAACGTCTCGTCGCTCTTATATCCGTTAATTTCCGCTCCAAAGTCGCATAATAAAACGCCGCTCTTTGAAATAATTTTATCCGCCGAAGGCAAGCCGTGCGGAATACTTGAATTTCTGCCGGAAAGCACTATCGTTTCAAAAGATTCCGCGGAATAAAAATCTAAAAGATTTTTTTTATAAATTAAAGAAGCTTTTTTCTCGGAAATACATTCCGATTCGTTACTGCAGACAATTTTCATGAGCATGTCTATAACGGCTTTTTCTGATACTGAAACCGCCTGCATTATATAATCAAGTTCTTTTTTGTCTTTAATTGTTCTGATTTTAGACAAAAAAGCGCCTGCCGGAATAAAATTTAACTTATTTCCAAATTCTTTGGCAAACGATTCATATTCGTCGTAAGTAATATAATCTGATTCAAACAGTATAGAAGAAAAACCGCTTAAGCCGGCTCTCAGCGATATATCGGAGGCTATATTCTTGAATGCTTCTTTTATTTCGATTATCTTAACATTTTTAAAACATTCTTTAGCGGCTCTTTCTGAATATCTGGCATCGGTATAAAGAATAATTTCTCCTGAAACCGAAAAATACAAATATCCGCTGCCTGAAAAATTAGAGACGAAAAAGATATTTGCCGGTTTTTTTATTAAAATTCCGGAAGCTTTTTTTTCGACTATATTTGAAGCAAGTTCCTGCAAATTAAGCATGGATTATTTTTATATCCTTTTATTTACTTTTATATTTACTCAGAGCAGTGAGGAACTTTTTTTGTAGGCGTAAGTTTTCTGCAGAAAATTTTCTAAAGCAGATATTACGTTTTGACGTTTTTTATTGTCGTTTTCTTTATCTGTTTTAATTAAGCCTTGAAGCCTTTTTATACTACCCAAAGATTCTTCGTCGAAAGGATTTTCTTTTAGAAGGTCTATATAAATATTCAATGCTTCTAAATAATGTCCCTGCGATTCATAAATTTCCGCAAATGTTTTTGTTTTCGGTTCGGCAGCCATAATTAATATTTTTATCACAATATAATGCTTTTAGTCAAGAAAATTAAACGAGGTGTTTTAAAGCATATCTATAACGGTTTGTTTTATTTTTTTCATTAAAAGTAAATTCCTTATTTTGCCGCCTTGATAATTTTTAACATAAAACGTATCATAGGCTTTATTCCCCTGCGTCGTAATTTTAGAAACAAAAATGTCAATATTGAACGAATTAAAAATTTTTCCTATATCGTGCAAAAGTCCTTTTCTGTCTAAAGCCTGTATTTCTATCACGGTAAATTCGCCGCTCATATTATTGTAAATCTCTGCGGAAGTTATAACTCTGGGTCCGCTCTTTGCGTATAAACTTTCGCTTTTTCTTTTATTTTTTAACTTTTCCTCCAATTTTTCCGTTCCGTTAAAAACGTTAAAGAAAGTTTTTCTTAGTTTATGCCAGTCGATATCTCCGTCAACTTTTTTGTATATATGGTTTACAAAAAAAGTATCTACAAATTTACCGTCTTTTCTTGTGTTTATATCGGCGCTTAATATATTAAAATCAAAATACGATAAAACTCCCGTTATATTCGAAAATATTGCTTTGCTGTCTTCTCCGCAAATTACTATTTCGTAATAATCTTCCGTTTCGTGCATTTTTGCTACAAAATTAAATCTATGGGACTCGGTTATTTTAGAAAACAATTTTAAGTGCAGCAAAATATTTTCTTTGCTTTCTCTTGCCAAGTACTTGCCGGGAGAGTAAAATTTATTAATAAAATCCGATATAAATTCTTTTAAATCCTTAATATTTTCAAGAAATTTAAATCCTTTTTTTCCTCTTAGCGTTTCTGCGTATTCATATACCGCATTTATATGGTAACCGTCGTCTTTAAAATATTCTTCCGTGTTTTTTAAATACGACAGCGTTCTTTGGTAAAGTTCGACCAAAAGCATCTTCCTCCATGAATTAAACCTTGTTTTAGAAACCGCCATAGAATCGCAGATACTCACGATAAAAAGAAGCTTTAAGCGCTCTACGTCTTTAACGATACCGGCAACGTATTTAATAGTAGCCGGATCGTGAATATCTCTTCTTTCGGAAGTCAGCGGAAGAACGAAATGATTTAAAATCAAAAATTCTACGGTATCGGAAACATTTGAACCGAAACCTATTCTTTTTGCGATTTTAACCGCTATTTTAGAGCCTATAGACTCGTGATGGGCGGAATATCCTTTGCCGATATCGTGAAGAAGAAGCGAAAAATTTAAAATAAGCATATCTTCCGGACTTAAATCTTCAAATACTTCTTTAAGTTCGTTATTTATTTTAAAATTTGCCATATTTTCAAGATAAAATATACCGTTTAAAGAATGGGCATCGACCGTATATACATGATAAACGTCGTTAGTAGA